>CAIYNF010000158.1 GCA_903927505.1 uncultured Bacteroidota bacterium
CATGTTCTGATATGAAATGCGATACGGTAGTTATTGGTTCTACCACAGGCATTAAAAAAGAAGGAATGCTATTGAATGCTGTATATCCTAATCCATTTGAAAACATCATTAATATTGACCTAAGTGTTAACAATAAACAAACAGGCAATATTCAATTGATGGATATAAATGGTAAAATTATTTTGAACGAAACAAGAAACTTCCAAAAAGGCAGCAATCACTTTACATTAGAGGTAAATGATATAGCCCAAGGAATGTATATTTTACAAATTCAAAGTGGCGAACAAATTCGCATACTTAAAATTTTAAAATAAGATTACCCAATAAAAAAGTCCTGGTTTAGCAATAAGCCAGGACTTTTTTTTGTGCCATAGCCCAAAGCCTTAGAAAAGCATTTCATTTTTTCCAAATTTGATTATATTGTCCCCTCAATAAGATTTATATTTTATATGGCAAATTTCTTTTACACCAAATCATTAACTGATTTACTCAAACACCACGACGGTTCGCAATTAAAACGCACGCTTACGGCAACCAATTTAGTTGCTTTAGGAGTTGGTGCTATTATTGGCGCAGGTTTATTTGTTAGAACCGCAGCTGCATCTGCAGAAGCCGCAGGCGCTGCAGTAACCTTAAGTTTTATTGTTGCAGCGGTGGGCTGTGCATTTGCGGGTATTTGCTATGCAGAATTTGCCTCAATGATTCCAATTGCAGGAAGTGCTTATGCTTATTCTTATGTTACCATGGGCGAGTTAATGGCATGGATTATAGGTTGGGCTCTAATAATGGAATATGCTTTAGGAGCTGCCACGGTAGCCATAGCCTGGAGTGAATATTTAAATAATTTATTAGGTGGTACCATCCCCTATGAATGGTGCCATTCGCCTTTTGAGAGTTTGAAAAAAGTAGTTGACCCTGCCAGTATCAATCAATTCTTAAGTTTCAACCCAGATTTTAGTCACCACATTAAAAATGGCGAACTTTTGTTGTCTGATGAGTCATACCATAGTTTAAATACAAGCATGCAAGGTTTGGTTCAAATTACACATGGTTTTATGAATGCGCCTGCATTAATAATTTTATTGGCTTTAACTTTATTATTAATTAAAGGAACGCAAGAATCTGCCACTGTAAACGCCATTATTGTATTTATAAAAGTAGCCATTGTATTGCTCTTTATTATTTTGGGATGGCAGTTTATTAAACCAATTAACCATACACCATTTATGATTCCAGAAGGCACACTTGGCCACGAAGGATTCTTTAAACATGGCTGGGGTGGTGTATTAGGAGGTGCAGCTATTGTATTCTTTGCCTTTATTGGTTTTGATGCGGTAAGTACTGCAGCCCAAGAAGCAAAAAACCCAAAACGCGATATGCCAATTGGTATTTTAGGCTCATTGGTTATTTGTACCATTCTATATATTTTATTCGGACATGTATTAACCGGTGTTGCCAATTGGCAAGAATTTAAAACTGCAGGAAAAGAAGCTTCGGTGAGTTATGCCATTCAAACCTATATGAAAGGTTACGAATGGTTGGGAACAAGCGTAACTGTAGCAATTTTAGCAGGTTTCTCTTCTGTAATCTTAGTAATGTTAATGGGGCAAAGTCGTGTTTTCTTTAGCATGAGTAAAGATGGCTTATTACCAAAAGCATTTAGCGAATTACATCCAAAGTTTAAAACACCTTACAAAGCAAATTGGATTCTACTTGTTTTTGTAGGTGCCTTTGCCGCCTTTATCCCAGGCTCTGTGGCAGGAGATTTAACCAGCTTTGGAACTTTGTTTGCATTTGTATTGGTATGCTTGGGTATTATTATCATGCGCAAAAAAGAACCAGCATTAGAACGTCCGTTTAGAACACCATTGGTACCTTTGGTTCCTATTTTAGGCATGATTATTTGCCTTGCTATGATTGTAAGTTTACCATTACCTACATTGGCAAGTGCTGGAATTTGGTTGGTATTTGGCTTAATTATTTACTTTACCTACTCGGCAAAACATGCGCGTAAAATGCGCGAAAATCTGACAAAATATTAATAGACATTTTTATTGCAGCCTTAAATTGTTAAGGCTGCAATAAAAATAACAAAGGCTTCCCCACCCTACTGCGCCAAGCAGTTTCATTATGTGGTGCATTTGGAAAGCTCAAACTCATATAATCTTTAGGACTTTCATAGCCACTTTCGCGGCACAAAGAATCCATTAAATTTTGATGTGGTTCGTACCAAGCATCCAAAGTGGCAGTGCCATGGTCGAAATACAATTTGTGTTGCTTTGGATTGGGCAAATGCCTTACAAAATAATTGATATAACTGCTTGCCACAGCAGTGTTGTTTTCTTTTAAACTCAGCGGCCAATGTGTAGACAAACACGCAACCCCTTTTAGCTGATCAGAATATTTACAAAGGGCATATAAAGAAATTAAGCCACCCATACTTGAGCCCATCATAAAGGTGTTTTTCTCATCACTACGCGTAGGAAAAATACCATCAATAAAAGGCTTTACATTTTCAAACACAAAAGCCAAATATTGATTGGCAAGGCTGGTACCACCGCGCTCTTGACTTAATTTTCTTTTATTGGTACTGTCTAATTGTTTAAATGCATCTTCAGGATTGTATTCTAAAAAACGCTTGGGCGAATTCCATATTCCTACCACAATTGTTTTGCGAATTAAATTCCTGCGCAGCAAACTATCCATTGCTTCATCTATTCCCCATTCTGCTCCGCCAAATGAATTACCTGGCAAGAATAAATTCTGCCCATCATGCATGTACAATACGGCGTATTTGGTTCGGCCACTTGAATCAAAATCACTCGGTACCCAAACATCTATATTTCTTGCATCTAAAAAAAGTGGTTTTACTTTTTCATAGCGAAACAAACGACCTGTTAAATTTGGATCGTACAATTCTTTTTGCGCACTTAAAAGGCTTGTATTTACAAGCAACAAGAGGCAAGTATAGACAATAAATTGCCCCGCTTTTTTAGTATTTATATTTAAAATCATGTACTGTTTAACTTAATACCTCGTGCAAAATGCTCGGCGATTTTAAATCGCTAAACAACATGAGGTGAATTTGAAAATAACGAATCATTTTATGCAGCAATTCTCTTCGCACTTGGGCTGAAATAATCTCATGCTGAATTTCTTCATAATTCATTTGAATAAATTTATTTAAGGCAAAGGCCATTTCTCCCTTACAAAAATCTTGTGTATTAGGCGCATTGGCAATAAACATACCTTCATTTAAACTAAAATCAGGTGTTTGCGCACTGTAATTTGTTTTAGGAAAGAAGCCCAAATACTTACTCAATTGCACCATAAAATACACAGGAAAATTGCGCAATGAGCCTTCTGTTAAATCAGCAATTTGAATCGAATTGAAAACAAAACCAAACATTTGCACATCCAATTGCGCTTCCTCTCTTAGGCTTTTACCAAGCAGTTCGGCCATAAATAAGGCCAAGGTGCTTTTGTGTAAATCAAAATGCAATTGGTTTAGTATTGGCACACATTTAAGCTCTTTGATGCGTTGTATGTTTTTATTTTGTTGGTGGTATACTTCCATCTCAAGCAAACTTAAAGGCATTAAATGAGAGGGCTTAATAGCAGCTTTCTTTCCCTTCACCCCATTGATCATATAACTTTGCAAACCATACTTATCGGTATAGCATTTGAGCACCACACTGTTTTCGGAATAATTCACCGTACTTAAAACAATCCCCCTACACTTTTCTAGCATAATTATTACCTGGAATTATGCGCCAACAACCCATCTTTGGTTGCCAAATAGGCATAGGCATTCATGTTATCTGAATCATAGATAAAACTACGCTTATAGTCTTGTTTTTCCTCTTCCCATTTCATGGCCACAACCATTTTTTTGTGGATGAGCGTCTTTAACACATCCCCTACTACTGAAGGCGGTTGCGCTACTTCTTCTAAAATTTTGTCAAACGACTCTACAAAATATAAGCAATTAAGTATGTCGTATTCTATGTCGTCTAATTCTGGTATCATTTCAATTCTCTTTCTTTCCATGTATAGGTTTTAATATTGGCCCATATCCCAATTACAATTACATAAACAATATGAAATGGCTGCACCAATGGCACCAAAAATAACATTCCAATTTTATTAAAAAACAATAGGATCGAACCAATGAGCAATGCCTCTGCCAAAATTTTTATAAGCAATTGCCCAATACCTATTACTGCCAATGCTGGATACCAAAAGCCAAGCACTAAATTTATAACAATACTCAGGTTAAAAAAATAGGCACCCACCAAAATGGCGGTAATATACCTGTTTTCATATTTGGTACTTTTAGATACCCAACGCCTTCTTTGCTGCGCCAATTGATCAACAGAGGCATTTGGTGTAGTATAAACCACCGCATCACGGTTCTTTAAAAAGAAAACTTCTTTGGGGTATTTCTTAAATATTTTATGCAATAAAAACTCATCATCACCACTGGCCAAATGCACATTGTCGGCATAACCATTTACCGCAACAAATGCCTCCTTTTTAAATATCAAATTAGCGGCACTACACATGTTTGGATTTTTTAAATGAATGGCAGCTCCTCCAATTCCTACCAAACCTGCAAACTCCAATGATTGAAATCTTTCAAACAGATTGCTTGAGCTAAAAAATACAGGAGCATACACAAATGAACAATTGCGTTCTTGCACAAAAGCATCAATTGCTTTGAGCCAATTTTCACCACGCGTACAATCGGCATCACTTAAAATGATATAGGGGAATTTGGCTTTTTCTACACCCAATTCAATGGCATTCTTTTTACCTGAAAATCCAAACTCCGTAGCGTTTACTAAATAGATTGCATGACTTGGAAAACGCTTTATTATGGCCGCAACCTTTTCTCCTGTTTCGTCTGTTGAATGATCGTTTAAAACTAATATTTCAAACAATTTTGGCGGATAATTTTGCGCAATAATTGCTTGCAAACAGGCTTCAATTTGCGCCTCTTCATTTCTTGCGGCAATTAAAATGCTATAAGCATTTATAGGGCTATATTCCATAGCGGGTCTGCTTCTTGGAATAAGCAACCAGGCCACAAAATACACTAAAATTAAGGCTGCATAAGCAAAGGCCATGGCATAACAGATGTATTCCCAAGCACTCATGACTTAATTTTATAAATGAAATACATACCTAAGATACCTGGCAACAACATATTAATAATCCAAAGGCTATAGGCCGATAGCAATACCGCTTCTGTTTGATTTACAAACATAGAGAAGAAAAACAAGGCACTTACACCGCGCAAACCAATTTCTAACAATAAAAAAGAAGGCACCACAGATTGCACACAAAAGGTTGCAATAATGCAGGCAATGGCTGGCAAGAAACTTATTTCTACTTGGAAAAACTTTAGCAAAAAGTAATATTGACTCAAAAAAACAAGGTACCTTAAAAAAGACAAGCTCAATAATTGAAACAAGTCAGCTTTGCTATAGGCTGCAAAAACATCAATATATTTTTCAAACTTTTTTACCCAAGTAAGGGCACTCATTTTTTTGTAAACCAAACGCAGGTTTAAATAGGCCCAAATTAAAAATCCAATGATCAAAAACGCAATAGGCAAGCCAATTTGAAACACATAAGATTGATTGGAAATAATTGAAAAATCATTGCTAAAAAACACCAAAGCAAATAAACCAAAAACCAATGTAACTATCACTTGAGCGGTATGCCCTATTACGGTAACAAAAGAGCCACGCCATTTATTCATAATTTCTAAATGAATAACCCTACCTGCAAAATCGCCAATTTGGTTGGGCGTAATAATACTTAAGGTTACACCAGAAAAAACTGCTTTAATAGCTGTAGTAAAAGTTATTGGTTCGAACCGATTGATAAGCATGCGCCATTTCACCGCTTCTAAACCCCAATTGGCAAAAACAAAAAGCATTGCGGCCAATAAATAAAGAACTGAACCCAATTGGGAATGCAATTCATAGCGTTGGAAAAGTGAATTGATATGGTAGGAATAGAAAAGCTTAAAAAAAATAAAGACCGTCAGCACCAATATTAACAATGGCTTGGCGATTTTTATAAGTTTTTGATATGGGTGTGATTGAAACAATTGCAGGCTTTAACTATGTTTGACAAAATAACGCATACCTGAGTCCTAAACCAAATCAGATTTTGAGCAATACCAAATCTATACAAGAAAGAGTCATCCTGGGCATAGATCCGGGCACCACTGTAATGGGTTATGGAATTATTCATACAACGGGTAAAAAGGCGGTAGTGCTCACATTAGGCGTATTAAAACTAGACAAATACGCCGACTATGCCATGAAGCTTAAAAAGATTTTTGAACGTACGGTTGGCCTCATTGATGAATTTCACCCAGATGAATTGGCCATTGAAGCGCCCTTTTTTGGAAAGAACGTGCAAAGTATGCTCAAATTAGGCAGAGCACAAGGCGTGGCTATTGCAGCCGCTATGAGCAGAGAATTGTCTGTAGTGGAATATGCGCCAAAAAAGATAAAAAAATCTGTTACAGGCAACGGAAATGCCTCCAAGGAGCAAGTTGCACAAAGCTTGCAACAACAATTAAAATTTGAATTCGATAACCAATACTTTGATGCCACAGATGGTTTGGCTGCTGCCTATTGCCATTTTATGCAGAACACCATTGTTATTCCCGATGCTGATAAAAAGACTAAAAGCAAATTGCCTCCCAAAAAGAAGGCAAGTTCTTGGGAAACTTTTGTAAGTCAGAATCCCTCTAAAATTAAAAAGAAAAGCTAATTAGTTTTTAAAATGAGCTGCAATAGTATTTGCTATTGTTTGCATTTCTTCACTTGGTAAATCCAATTTTGGATTGGCAAAATTCATTTCCTCCATTTGAGAAAACGGAATTAAATGAATGTGTGCATGCGGCACTTCTAAACCCATTACACAAACACCCACTCTCAGACAAGGAATAGCCTGTTTAAGGGCCATTGCTACCTGTTTAGAAAAGACATGTAAATTGGCAAATTCGGCATCTGCCAAATCAAAAATATAATCTTCTTCTATTTTGGGTATTACAAGAGTATGACCTTTGGTAAGCGGACGAATATCTAAAAAAGCTAAAAAATTTGCAGTTTCAGCCACCTTGTAACAAGGAATTTCTCCTGCTATAATTCTGCTAAAAATACTGGCCATTTTAGAAAGTGATTTCTAATATTTCTAGTTTAATATTTCCAGCAGGAACAGTTACTTCGCAGGTATCACCAACTTTCTTGTTCATTAAGCCCAAACCTATTGGCGATTTAAAGGAAATTCTTCCTGTTTTTAAATCTGCCTCTTTTTCATTCACCAAAGTATACCAAATTTCTTTTTTAGAGTTATGGTTTAAAACCCTTACTCTGGTAAGCATCATTACTTGGCTATTGTTTATTTTAGATTCGTCAATGATTCTAGAAACAGCAATCAAATTTTCCATTTTAGAAATCTTGGCTTCCAATAATCCTTGGTCTTCTTTTGCGGCATGGTACTCGGCATTTTCACTCAAATCACCTTTGTCTCTTGCATCAGCAATCTGCTTAGAAATAAAAGGACGTTGAACGTATTTCAAATCATATAAATCTGCCTTTAATTTCTCTAAACCTTCTTTGGTTACAAAATTTGTTTCTGCCATAAAAATGCTATTTAATCAATCTCCTTAAAAATAAAAGAAACGTTCCGCACAAAGGCGGAACGTTTCTTTCTTACATACAAATATAGTAATTTTTTTTATCCCTTTTTACCTCCAATAGTTAAACGTATGCCAACTGTGTGCATTCCGTTAAAAATTCGGGTTGGTGCGTAAGAGTAATCTATTGCCATTGCTGTTCCAGTTTTTGTTACAGGCACTTGAAAAGTAGCACCTGCCCATAAGCCATAAACAGGATTCAAATATTGAGGATCCGACATATTTTTTGAAAATGCTTGCTGATCGCCCATAACATTATAAGCTACGCGTAACATGGCAGTTTCTTTGTATGAATATTCAGCACCAAAACCATATACATTTGATTGAAATGCATTGTAGTTAAAGTTAAAAGAACCCGTTAAACGATGGTAATAGGTATCTGGTGATTTATCTAAACGCATATCATAACCCAAACCAATATTTACCAAAGTAGGTAAATTGAATTTATCTGCAGAGAAATAAGCCTTTCTATCAGCACCAGTTGCAGAATTAATTGCACGGAAAGACAAACCTGGACCACGGAAAGTTAAATCCGGACCAATATTTCTCATAGAGATACCTAACCTGAAATCTTCTTTCTTAATTTTATTTTTCTCTTTCTTTTCTTTGCTAGAGCTCAAAGAAGTTTGGTATTGAACACCAAAATCAAAAGCCATGCCTTGCGCTTTCACGTCCTGCAAGCCCTCAGAAATCAAGCGAATCAAGAAACCACCCGTAATACTGTTTGAAAACTTCTTGGCATATGAGGCACCAATATTTAACACTTGAGGTGTAAAGGTAGGCAAGGTTCCATCAGGATTATCGTAGGTAGTAATAGGAATATTACCAAAATCCCATGACGCAAATCCCAAACCAATTACACCACCTTCGCCTTTTTCTCCAACGGTTTGAGCCAAAGCAAAGTTGTTAATATTAACACCTGCGCCCTGCAAGAAACTCATACGAGAGAAACAAACTTCTGTTTTATTGGTATATGCCAAACCAGCAATATTCATATTAAAAGATTCGATACCTCTAACAGAAGCAGTATTTGAGCCTCCGTAACCAGAGCTTCTTCCGAAAGGATTAATGTTCAATTGTGTTGCACCCGCACCGCCAGAACGGTCTGGGTTTCCTGCGAAGGCATTTGCCGAAACAAACAACATACCAAGCAATCCTAATTTTATAATGTCTTTCTTCATTTTACAATTATTAGTAATTTATACTCTCGTCTAATTAGAATGTATCAAAATCCGCAGGACGCATGATTCCGAAAAATTTAATTACACGTTCACCTATTCCATCTGCATATACATGCACCAAATAAACGCCACTTGAAATTGGCACACCTGCGTCGTTTTTCAAATTCCAATCCAAATAGGTTTTGCTGTCATCGTCTTTTTTAATTCTACGAATCAAGAAACCACCTTGGGTATAAATTGAAACCACACATTTTTTAGGTAGGTTAATGATTTTAACTCTGGTGTCTAATTGGTTTCCTGGATCTTCATAACCTGCATAGGCATAATATGGATTTGGAGTAACAGAAACCATATCCAAAGCAGTTTTACCAGATTCTTTCCCTCCAGCAATTGGCGCTAAACCAGCAGTAGAGAAAGTATACAATGGCACACCTTTATTTAACAAAGTATCTGTAGCCGTTTGGTTAATTGAAGAATAAGGACGCTTAACATTTAAGTTAATCTTTACATCACAAGGTAGACTGCCATTTGAAGTTAAATCGCCTAAGAATGTTTTTGGAGAAACCAATGTCATACTCACCCACATTGCTTGAGAATAGATATAACGCATATTCAAAGTAACACCTGTACCATTTTCAATTTTGGTATACAACTCATTGTAATTGGCACACTCATCGTAATGCGGACCATTATACAACACCGGACCGGTAGGTAAAGTGCGGAATGGTTTTGCCCCCATTACATAAATATGGTGTTTTCCACCCATCATATAATCTAAACCAGCAGGTGTACCTGTAACCAAATGGCTTGTAGGATTCCAAATCATATCTGTTCCATTTTCTAATGGCAATGATGAATCTTCTGCAAACATGATATTTAAACGCTCGCCCGTTTCTTTATTAATTGCATAACCAGGGAACCAACTCATACCTGTTCCAGACCCATCTGGTTTACCATCTTTACCAACAGATTGAGATTTTCTTCTGGTCATTTTTGCTGCACCACCAATTGTTAAGGCAGGGTTTTCTCCAGCTTCAACTACCACACATCTCGACCATTTAGATTTATCAGCTGTAATAACAACTAAAGTACTTCTTAAATCAGACAATGGGTTATCTGCTGAGTATCCACCACTACTTGCAGCCCAAGCTGGACCATAAGTTGGTTGTGGCGTTATGGCTCTTGCTGCCAAACTATATGGAGCCCAAGTACCATCAATTAATTTACTGTATTGTCTTCTAGGGTCGATAGGGCGTTTAGCACCTGATGGACCATCTGCAAAGTCATGCTCGTAAGGATTTCCAAAGCCAGGAGTACCTGTATTACCAGATCTAATCCAGTTAAATGGAACCAAAGAAGCCATTTCATCTTGTATACCAACCATCCAACGGTCTACAGGATTTGCATATTCAATAGTTGCAGATAAAAATCCATTTGCATCATCCGTTGGGTCATCTGGGTGACCAGGACCAACAACTTGACTTACCGTTAAGCTTAGACCTAAATCTACAAATATTTGCTCATTGTGTCGGTTAATTTTAGCTTCACCTGTATCTACTTTACCTGTGGTCAAATTTGTCAAAGTCCAAATAGTTGAATCACCTGTTAAGGTATCAGATTTAAATTTAGAACGCGATTGATCAATCATTCTCAATTCAAAATCTGCACTTGGTACTTTAAATGGATCTATTACTTTAACTATTACAGGACCATTACCTCTAGCAAATGTTGGGTTTGGCACATAGTAAGGAGCTAATAATGCTTTTTCAATACTTTCTTTTGTTAACGACAATGCATTTCCGCCATTACCCAATCCTTCAATACGGGTAATTTCTGGGCCATCGCCCCATGAAGTATTTAATACAATACCTTGTTGGTGTGGAGTAGGTTTATGCGGTGTTCCTGTCCAAACAGTAATACCAGAACCATCCACCATTTTTCTACCTGCCAAATATTGCAAGGCATCGCTGGTACAATTAGTAGCGCTCGCATAAGCCACCAAAAGGAAATAATAATTTTGGAAGTTAACCAAGCTTTGGTCAGACAATTTAGAGAAAGCATCTTTAGAAATTTTGAAACTATGTCTAATTCCTTTGTCTTCTCCAGTAACCATAATTTTCTTCACCGATCCTAAATCGGCATCGTTAACAATGTTTACTATTAAACCACTACCATCCAAAATATCACATTGCGCTACAGGAATAGCTTCATCTAAATTATATAAATCACTCGGAATTGAATTTTTCTTCAATTGGAAGATTTGGTAACCTTGGAATTTATAAACAGTTTTACTGGTACATAAACCTGCCGATGAATCTGAATAATTTTCAGTTGTTTTATAGTTAGTAATGTTTAAGATAATTTCTTTGTCTAGTTCTACCACATCAATTGTAGGTACACGAGGACCATCAACAATATTGAAATTGTTTTTGTAAAGTACATATGCTTTATCTGAAGCTTCTTTTAACAAGTTAAATGAACCAGTTGCTCCACCTGTTGTTGCTCTTGCCCATACAACGGCAACAGTAACTTGGTTTTTAGAACCCGGCAACAAACTAAAGGTACCAGCAGTTTGTAAAAATCTGCGGTCACCCGGATTATTTCCAGCAATTCTTTCAGTCCAATCTGCACGGCCAATTGGATCTGTTTTACCAGGGAACATGAAACTAGCAGTATCTGTTCCACCACGGCCATTGCCACCATAAGTGATATTTAAACCATCTTTCCATCTACCGTTTAGGTAATTCCAATAATGCTCAGGGCGGGTAGGATTACCAGTAATTGAAAAGTCGTTGTTATAATAAACAAACTTTGTTAAACCAATTTCAGAAGTATCTCCATTTACAATTCTGCGTGGACCTTCAAAGAAGTTTACACCAACGCTAGGTGGGTTCAAACCGTAACCTAAAATACCTTCATCGTTATCATCGCCATTATAGCAGATACCTAAGTTTCTTTTTACATCACACTCCACATAGTCATCTGAGTAGTTACCCAAATCTGCATCCACCCACTGACCAAAAATACAGCTATCAATAACCTCAGTACTGCGGTTATAAATGGTTGTACGGTAGAAAGTCATGTTATTGATTTCATCATTGGTAGAATAAGCAAAACTTTGTGTGTGCATTTCCAAACCAATTGGCAAACCTTCGGTTTCTGAGTGAATATTTCCTTTATCGTTGTAAATAGTATACAACATCATGTCAGGAATATTCTTCAAATTATCTTGTTCAAAAGTTGGGAAGTCGCCACCATCTGCAGGATTGTAAGTACCACTTACGTCTGCATCATAATAAGGAGCTAGGTATGTAGCCTCACCTGTTACAATTGGACCATCAGGTGATTGCACGTTACCGTTTCCTGGCCAGCTTAAAATAACCTCACTAGGCTCTTTGCTTTCAATTGGTTGGTTTTGAAATTCTTCAATTTCAGCCAAAGTAATTTTCCAGATTTTGTCGTAGAATTTGCAACGAGCAGCAGCAATAGATGCAGAACCGTCGGTTTGTAAAGCACCTGGGTAATAATCACTACCACTTTGACGGTAGGTTTGCGCTGCAATGCGCAAGTTCCCTTGTGTTACACCACCAATCCATAATGCACCAGAGAACAAAGAGTTCTTTGAGGTATTACCTGGTTCAACCTTAGGAATTTCATATTTGGCATTTTGCAAATTCCACCACATATCACCACCATTTAAGATAGTAGTTCTAACGTTGTTAAGATCTAAATCTTTTTGCTGTGTTGCTGCTGCACAACCGGCACCCATTTTGTGCAAATTTGGCTGAGCACTTTTTCTTAGCATTCCAATATTCTCTTTGGCAAAACCTGCGTGGCTTGCAAAAAGCAATCCAAGCGCCACTAGAGACGTTTTAATAAAACTGGTATTCATCTTATTCATGGTCATTTTCTTTTTCTTTTTTTAAACAATATGGTTTAGAAATATAAAGCCAAACCTAAACGCGTTAACCTAGGCAACATAAATCTGTCTGGGTTAATCATTCTGATATTGTATAAGTCAACATAAGACTGCTGATTGGTTGCAACCTCTTTTTGTTCTTGTGAAGCTGGTGAAGCCAAAAATCCATCATTATAGGCAGAACCGGTATAACGGTATACTGAAGTTACATTTGCTGTGTTCAATAAGTTTTGAACCATTACAAAGGCACGCAATCTATATACTGTTGTAGAACCATCTATTTTCTTTTGTTTGAAAATAAAGTTTTTATCAATGTTCAAATCAACGTTTATCTGTGCTGGTAAATTTGCCCCGTTTGGAGTTCCTTTTACCGGGCTTCTCACAACCACGCCACTTTGCACACCACCTGGTGTTGGGTTTAAATCTTGGGTATATGGACGGCCAGAGTATGATGTAAAAATAAAGTTGAAACCAGCATTTTCAAAAATTTTCTTGCCATTTACAATTGGACCATTGTATTCTTTTCCTTCTTTATAATGGTAGTCGAAAATAGCTTTGAAAGTATGACGGGTATCAAAATCCAATGGAATTAATGTACGCAATGATGGCATACCTACTTGGATCAATGCACTTGCCGAGTTGGCGTTTGAACCAGTTCCATCTGCAAACATCAATTGGTAATTGGCAGTAATAGTTACATTGCCTAAATCTCTCACATTGTATTCTAATCCTAAACTTTTTGTAGTTGAAAAGTCTAAGTTACCATAAGTGGTATAATCATTTGGCCAAGATTGTACATAACGGTACAATTGCTCTAGGTTCTTAATTTCACTGTATGAAGCAATAATAGACAATGCGGCATCTTGACCAATTTGTTGACGGAAACCAATTTCATAATCGGTTTTTTGACGCATTTTCAAATTTGGATTGGCAATGGCGCCACCACTCAAACGATTTTGCAAATAGAAATAATCATCAATCTGACCAACATTGGCTCCTGGTCTTTGGGTTAAGATATCATAAGTACCAAAGAACTGAGAAGTTGTTGAAATTGGGAATGAGAACCAGATACGAGGTAAAATTTTCAAATCTGGTTTATAATCTGTAAACGAAGAGGCTGTAGGTAATTGAGGATTTTTAGGATCAACCAAATAAGGCATATTTCTGTTTGTTCCTGCATCACGTGCAATTTGTTGCGGATCAGAAATTGGATTACCATTTCTATCATACCATTTGTTACCATCACGGTAACCCATGAATTTTACATTCGACATATCACCCAATTGTTGGTCTGGGTCTTTGTTGATATAAGGAACAAAATTATCGCCAATAGTGGTAGGAATGTTAGCAGCATCAGCAAATCCTTTTGCTTTTGCTTCGCCAACTGAATACAAAGGAACCATTGAATATGGATCTTTTAATACAGATTGGTTCGCATCAAAACGCTCCATACGCACACCCACACGAACAATTAAATCTTTAAATACAAACTTGTCTTGAATCCAAGCTGCAAAATAAGTTGGTTGATAAGCCGGCAATAAACGCTTAGATGGGTCGTTTAAGAAATCTTCAATGCTCGGACGTTTTCTAGTAATATTACCTAAATGGTCATATCCGCTATAACTTACAATTGAATTACCATTGTTTAACAACTCGCTTGCATTAAACATATCCAATGAGTAATCAGATGGTTTGTATGAGTTCACATCTAAGTATGAATATTTGTCAATTGGCTTGCCATAAGCATCAACCGCACCTTGAGCGATTAACTTATCGCGGAAGTTTTTATCGAAATTGGTTTGCTCATCGCTGATGATTTTTCTTCTAAAATCAACTGTATCGCTGAAAACACCATTTTGGTCAAATCTTAAGGTATAACCGTTTGAATCTAATCCAGAGAACTGACGGTTAGCATATAAACGCATCACCCCCCATAAACTATTTGCACCCAATCCATAACTTCTGTTGAAACGTTGCTCTAAGTTCAAGCCCATTTGGAACTCATGTTTGGCTTTCGGATTGCTTTTTGGTGCAACGGTAAATTCACTTTGAATATATAAATTAAAAGTTTCACCCATCGATTTGCTGTAACCAGCTTGTTGCGAACCAACATTAGCAAACATTGAAGAGTAAATACCATTTGGGGCATCTCCATTAATTAAACCACCTACTTGGCGAACAGTACCTAAGTTTCTGATATTGTTTGCTCCAAAATAGTCATAAACAGAACGGGTATAATTTCCACGAACTTCATTGTAGTTTTTGTCTTGGTCGAAAGTATAAAGGGTATCTCTAAAACCAGTATGACGGTAATAGTCTGTTAAATATAAGGTATTACCGTTTACACTAAAGGTATCGGGCCTGTCATTTATACCTTTAATTACGCGTGCGTAATTTGGTGCAGAATAGGTAGTAAACTTACCTACATAACCATAGTCGAAATAGTTTTTGCCGAAATCGGCATCCATAGATTCGCCATAACCTCTTTCGTATGATAAACGCACAGAATAATAAGCATTGCTAATAGATGAAGGCTTTTTAGCTGCGCCGTCCTCGTCTTTTTTATCATTTTTAAATGTTTGCGTAAACTGCAAAAATGTTCTAACGGTATAACCTCTAGAAAAACCATTCTTATCTGAATTTAACAAAGAACTATAAGAGTTCCATCCCAATCCTTGGTTATAGTTACCATAATAACCCAAACGTACATTGATATTGCTTGTTGGTTGAAAGTTAAAGTTACCATTGATATTAGCACTGGTAGAATAAACATTTTGGCGAACCGAAACTTTTTCTAAATCGTTTTTGGTGATGTATTCAGCAGCAGGAAACAAAGTACCCAATGCCCCTGGCACCAGAGGCGTTCCTTGAATTTGTTTCATTTTATCAGCTTTCACTTTGTATAAATCTACAGCCGATAAACTCTTAGAATAGGTAATATCTCCAGAAATTAAAAAACCTACAATAACACGTTCTTCATTTCCTCTACCTTTATTAATGGTTTTAATAGGGCCAGAAACAAAACCTTGAAAGTTATTGTATTGGCTATTGTCTAAATATCCAGTGAAAGGAGAAGCTGAAGTAATTTCAAAACCTCTGTTGAAATTTTTTGTAGGAGCCTTAGTTGTAATACTAATTGCACCACCCACAAAGTCGCCATATTGCGCAGGCGTACCACCTGTAATAACCTGAATTTGATCAATGGCATTGGCAGGAATACTTGCAGCACCAGCATTTACGCGCACGCCATCAATATAATAAGCAGTACCATCTGCACGTGCTCCACGGAAATTTGGTGTACTACCACCGCGGGTGTCTACCCCTAAAGTTGTACCAGCAATAGAGTTCACAGAACGCGTACCCAATGCCAAAATTTCTTTGGTAGTTTTCACATCGCCTTTTACCCCTCCTGGATCAACCAATTGCTTTTTGAAAGTAACTTTTACTTCCTTGTAAATGTTACCATCTGAAGGTTCCATGCTAAAATTAACAAAACGGTCACCCTCTGGCTCAACTGTAATGTTTTCAATTACAGAATTGTTGTAACCTATATAGGTAGCATATAAGTCATACTCGCCTGGCTGTAAGGTTTTAACAACAAACCCTCCATCATCATCCGTTTTGGCAGTACCTTTTACCACACCATTTAACTTAACGGTGATACTCACAAAATCCATAGGTTTTTTGGTTTTGCCATCTTTTACCGTACCACGGATGGTACCCATACCCGATTGGGCATAAAGGGCAAATTGGAAGCCAAAAAGAACCACGAGCAAAATGTATATTTTCTTCATTGACATAGAATTTACTATTTAGAAACAATTATTTAAGAGCGGTAAAATAAAGTAGTTATATTGAAAATAACAATATCTATTTACGGACGAATGCCTTTTGGGGATATTTTTAGCTAAAAGTGAGCAACTTAAGCAATAAAACGTTGGAAATTTTGTGATAACTTTCTTTGGTCCACCCCCCAATATGAGGTGTAAGTATCACTTTTTCGTTTTGTGACAAATAAGTAAACTCCTCAAATTCGGTCGAATTTAGATTTTTCAAATCCTCATTTTCGAGCACATCCAATGCACATGAATTAATTTTTCCAATTTTTAAAGCTTCAATTAAAGCATTTGTATGAACTACTTTTCCTCTGCTCAAATTTAAAAGGGTAAAATCTTTTTTAAACTGCGCAATTTTGGTTCGATCCAAATAGTACTTTGTTTCACTTGTTAATGGCACGTGAAAGGAAAGAATATCTGCCGCTTCATAAATTTCTTCCCAATTACTTTCTTTCACTATTGCCGAACCAAAACCATGCAAATATTTATCGTAAGCGAGTATTTGAACGCCCATGCCACTTAACTTTTGTGCAAATGCTTTTCCTGTATTTCCATAACCAATTATGGCAATGGTTTTTCCTGCCAATTCCACACCTCTATTTGCTTCTCTTAGCCATATCTTTTGCCTCACTTCAAAAAAGGCTTTAGCCAACTTATTATTGAGCATTAGCAACAAACCTAAAGCATGCTCTCCAACAGCATCTGAATTGGCTTCTCCAGCATTTACGCAAGTGATGTTTTGGGCATTTGCCAATTCCAAATCTATGTTGTCTAAACCTGCTCCTGCACGCGCAATAATTTTCAAATCTTTTGCAGCATTTAGTAGCTCAAAATCTACAGTGGTTTTGCTTCGAATAATTAATACTTGTTTGCCTGGCAAATTTGCAATTATTTCTCCCCTGTCTGCATCCGGTAAATAAAGAACATTACATCCAACCTCACACAAGCCTTCTGGCAAACATGCATGCACGTCATCTACAATTAAGACATTCATACCCGCCATCCAACTATTTATCTTACCTAACATTTTAATAGTAATTAATTCTTACAAATTGGTTGCACCGCCCCTTTTTATTTTTGACTTTTCGAAGCTATTAAATGCGTTAATTCAAAATAATCTGCAACACTTAATTCTTCTGCACGTTGTGTTGCAAATCTACCTAAATCTGCATCGCTTAAACCAAAAACAGCAATGGCATTTCTCAATTTTTTCCTTCTTTGGTTAAATGCAGTTTTAATAATCTTTTTAAACAATATTTCATCACATGGCAATTCTGTAGCGATGCGTGTCATCCGAATTACCCCAGATTTTACTTTTGGAGGAGGAATAAACACATCTTCATTTACAGTAAATAAATATTCCACATCATAAAATGCTTGTGTAATTACCGTAATAATGCCATAAGCCTTGCTTCTAGGTTTGGCCCCTATGCGCTCTGCCACTTCTTTCTGAAACATGCCAACTAAAAATGGAACATGATTTTTATGGTCTAACACATGAAACACTATTTGGGAAGAAATATTATAAGGAAAATTGCCAATTACAGCAACAGATTCAGGGAATTTTTCGCTTAAATTTAAATCTAAAAAACTTTCAAAAATAAGCCTGTCTTTCAATTGCGGGTAAGTAGCACTTAAGTAAGCTATAGACTCCGCATCCACCTCGGCAGCCCAAGTGGTGTTAGAACCAAAATCCAATAAATATTTAGTTAATACGCCCATACCTGGGCCAACTTCAAGAATTGCGCCTGTAGGGTAAACAGTGCTTAATGCACTTACAATATTTTCGGCAATATTGGTATCCTTTAAAAAATGTTGACCTAAGTGTTTCTTAGCTTTAACTGCTTGCATCATGTAATGCAAATAGAAGCTATTTGTACTAAAAATTGAAGTAAAAGTCGAAAATGAGTCTATTTTAGCTAATCCTTCTTTAAATGGAAATTGAGAATTAAAACCTTAATATTGCCAATTGGAAGCATTTGCCTCCTTTTATTAAAGCATAGCAGCACAACCATGAGTATTCAGTTTATTTCACAAGCAAAGGCCGCGGCCGAGCAATCAGAGGTTTTTATCCTTTCTAAAAAAGACAAATTAGCCAATTTAGGTTTCACAAAAACTGAAATTGCTTACATTCAAAAAAAGGAAAAAGCGGGTGATAATTATGTTTTATTGAACCAATTGAACAAGCTAAGTTTTATTCAGTTTAACGACAATTGGTCGAAAAAATCAAATGCTGCCATTTTAGAAGAATGCCGTTTATTAGGCCACAAAGTTTGTAGCGCTATTAATGCGCATCAATACAATTCTGTGTTTGTTAATTCAAATACAGAATTATCGCAAACCATTGCAATTGCGGAGGGTATAGCCTTGAGCAATTACCAATTTCTAAAATATAAATCCGACAAGAAAAACACACATACTTTAGGGAAAATTGCTTTGGCCAACGATGCTAAAACAAAGAAAGAAACGGCCGAACTTCAAATTTTAGTGAATGCTGTATACAACGCAAGAACATGGGTGAACGAACCTCAATCGTATTTAGATGCTGTTGTGTTTGCCAAAGAAATTAAAGCGCTTGCCAACAAAAGCGGTTTAAAATGTGAGGTGTTAAATAAAAAGCAAATTGAAGCCCTAAAAATGGGTGGATTATTAGCCGTAAATAAAGGAAGTAAAACGCCTCCAACATTTAGCATTTTAGAACACAAACCCAAAAATGCCAAAAACAAAAAACCATTGGTTTTAGTGGGCAAAGGCGTTGTATACGATACGGGAGGATTGAGTTTGAAGCCAACTCCCAATTCTATGGATACCATGAAATGTGACATGGCAGGTGCGGCAGCTGTAGTTTCGGCTATTTCGGCTATTTCATTGGCACAGCTTCCATACCATGTAATTGCATTGGTACCTTCTACAGACAACAGACCGGGCGAAAATGCCTACACTCCTGGCGATGTGGTTACCATGTACGATGGACAAACAGTGGAAGTATTAAATACAGATGCTGAAGGCAGAATGCTATTAGGTGATGCCTTGGCTTATGCAAAAAAATACCAACCATCTTTGGTTTTAGATTTCGCAACACTAACAGGTGCCGCTGCTGCAGCCATTGGCTCTTTTGGAACCGTGTGCATGGGAACAGCTGATGAAAAAATAAAAAATCAACTGAAAATTGCAGGTGAAACCACTCATGAGCGATTGGTGGAGTTTCCTTTTTGGGATGATTATGCCAAGCTTATCAATAGTGATTTAGCCGATATGAAAAACATTGGCGGTCCGGTTGGTGGAGCCATTACAGCTGGAAAATTCTTGGAAAAATTTACCGATTACCCTTGGATGCATTTTGATATAGCTGGTCCAGCTTTTTTAAATGCAGCCGACCAATACCGTGGCAAGCAGGGAACAGGTGTAGGTGTTAGATTGATATTTGAATTCGTGAAACAATTGAGCAAATAACCTTGCTTTAAAATGGAATTAGTAAAATGAGTAAATTACCAATAATAGGTATAACCATGGGTGATATGAATAGTATTGCCACAGAAGTTATTATAAAAACATTAGTTGATCACCGCATTAATGATTATTGCATCCCCGTGGTGTATGGTTCGCCAAAAGTTATTTCCTATTGGAAAAAAATTATTGGTTTACCCGACTTCCAATTGAACATTATTACTAATTTGGATCAGCTTAACCCAAAGCGCTCAAATATTTTGGTTTGTTGGGAAGAAGAAACCGAAATTAAACCTGGCGAGGCAACTGAATTGGCTGGTAAATACGCATTTAAAGCTTTGGAAGCCGCTACCAAAGATGCTGTTGCCGGAAAATTACACGCTATTGTAACAGCACCCTTAAATAAAAATACAGTAAGCGCCACAAGTCCAAATTTTAAAGGACATACAGAATATCTGGCACAACAAGCGGGTTCGGATCATTTAATGGTGCTTACGGCAGATGAACTTAAAATGGCATTGGTTACAGGCCATATGCCCGTTAAAGATGTGTCTGCAGCCTTAAGTATTGAATTGATTCAAAACAAAATTAAATTGTTAAACGATAGCCTAAAACAAGATTTCGGTATTGTAAAGCCTAGAATTGCCGTTTTAGGATTGAACCCACATGCTGGCGACAATGGCCTTTTGGGCAGTGAAGAAAAGGAAATAATAATCCCTGCAGTAGATCGTGCTAAAAACGATAAGCAAATTTTGGTGATGGGCCCCTACCCTGCAGATGGCTTTTTTGGTTCGAACCAATACAAAAAGTTTGACGGCATTTTGGCAATGTACCACGACCAAGGTTTGGTACCCTTTAAATATGCGGCCTTTGATTCTGGGGTTAACTTTACGGCAGGCTTGCCATTTGTAAGAACTTCTCCCGACCACGGAACAGCCTTTGATATTGCCGGTAAAAATGAGGCAAACGAACAATCGATGCGAAATGCCTTGTATTTGGCAGTAGATATTTGGGCCCAAAGAAACAATTTCAAGGAAATTAATGAAAATCCGCTCCCAATGAACCCAGGAAAAAGGGAACGCTTTAGAATTGATTTTTAATAAATTTAGTTTTTTTGACCTAAATAGAGGGGGTTTAGACCCCCAAACTCAATTTAGTGACTTGATTTTCAAGTAATTTTCAAAAATAATTGAGTTTTTTACCACCAAACCTTATCTTTGCGAGCTATTATAATGGGAACGAGGTCGAAAGCATACCTAATTGAATTCAATAAGCTTGTTGCAGGGCAAAACGAATTTGATTTTACTTTAGATAAACAGTTTTTATCGGAATTGGAATATGCGCCGATAGAAAATTGTGAAGTTAAAGTAGACTTAAAGTTAATAAAATCAGAACATATGTATGACCTGAGGTTTGACTTTAATGGAAAAGCAAGGGTAGCCTGCGACACTTGTGCAGAGGAGATAGATTTGCCAATTCATCAAAAATTTGGCTTACTTATTAAACTCAGTGAGGTAAACAATTTCGATGACAGCGAGATTATTTACATTGCGCGCACAGAAATAGACTTCGACCTAAAGCAGTATTTGTATGAAAGCCTATTATTAGCGCTTCCACCCAAGAAAAACTGCGATGATTTAGCCGATCCAAAGCCATGTAACGAAGAGGTATTGGATAGATTGAACCATATAGAGGAATTTGATGAAGATGAGGAAGATATAGCTGATGGAGAGGGAGACTCCCCAAAAGACAATGATCCTCGTTGGAATAAATTAAAAGATTTGCTTAACTAAAAAATTAATAAGGAGACATATAAAATGCCAAATCCAAAACGTAAAATCTCAAACTCAAGACGCGATAAGCGCAGAACGCACTACAAAGGCGCTAACCCAACTACATCTGTAGATGCAACTTCAGGCGAAACACACTTGCGTCACCGCGTAACTGCAAACGGTTACTACAAAGGCAAATTGGCCTTTCCAGATATGCAAAAAGATATCTAATTGCTTATTATTTCCCGCTGAAATTCCGTTTTAATGAAAATAGGTTTTGACATTATGGGGGGCGATTATGCCCCAAAGGAAGCAATTGCCGGTGCAATTTTTGCCCAAAAGGAACTTGGCGACAAAACGAAAATCGTTTTAATAGGCGATAGGGACCAGGCAATTCACCACCTTCAAAACGAAGGTGCCAATCCTGACGACTTTGAAATTGTTCATACTACCGAGGTAATTGGTATGGGTGAACATCCTACAAAAGCCATTTCACAAAAGAAAGACTCTAGTATTTCTGTTGGTTTTGGACTTTTAGCCCATAAAAAAATTGACGCCTTTGTTAGCGCCGGTAACACGGGAGCTATGCTTGTTGGTGCAATGTTTTCTGTAAAACCAATTGAAGGTGTAATTAGACCTTGTATTACCGCAATGGTGCCTAAGGCTAAAGGCGGTGTTGGTTTAATCTTAGATGTTGGAGCCAATGCAGATTGTAAACCAGACGTACTCTACCAATTCGGAATTTTAGGCTCCCTTCTTTTGCAACATGTATACAAAATGCCCGACCCTAAAGTTGGCTTATTAAGTATTGGCGAAGAGAAAGAAAAAGGAAACTTGGTGACCATTTCGGCGCACCATATGATGGAAGATACTAATCATTTTCATTTTATTGGAAATGTTGAAGGTAGAGACATCATATCCGACAAAGTAGATGTGATAGTTTGTGAAGGATTTACTGGCAATGTAGTATTGAAAGCACTTGAATCTATGCACTATGTGCTTCGTAAACGTGGCATTGAAGACGATTATTTAGAAAGTTTTAACTACGAGAATTTTGGAGGTACGCCAATTTTAGGCGTAAATGCGCCAGTAATTATTGGACATGGCATTTCTAATGCCAAAGCCTTCAAAAATATGATTTTATCGGCACGTGATGTGGTTGATTCCAACTTGGTTCAAATCATACATGATGCCTTTCAAAACCTCGTTCCACCCTCACAATAATGACAAAAATTACTGCAGCTATTACAGCAATTAATGGATACGTTCCACCTGATTTGCTAACCAATAAAGATTTGGAATTGCTGGTAGACACTTCCGACGAGTGGATAACCTCTCGCACTGGAATTAAAGAACGACATATATTAAAAGGTGCTGGTTTGGCTACTTCAGATATGGCGGTAGAAGCAGTAAATGGCTTGTTAAAAAAACGTGGTATTTCTGCAGAAGAAATTGATTTGATTATTGTGGCAACTGTAACGCCCGATATGGTTTTCCCTTCAACAGCCTGCATTTTAGCCGATAAAATTGGTGCAAAAAACGCCTTTGCTTATGATTTAATGGCAGCCTGCTCTGGCTTCCTTTTCTCTTTGCAAACTGGCGCAACCTTTATTGAGGCTGGAAAATATAAAAAAGTACTAGTTGTAGGCGGAGATAAAATGTCGTCTATTATTGATTATACCGACCGTAACACTTGTATTATTTTTGGGGATGGTTGCGGTGCCGTTCTATTAGAACCCAATACAGAAGGTTTAGGTATCATTGACTCAGTTTTAAAATCTGATGGCAATGGCCGTCATTTTTTACACCAAAAAGCGGGTGGATCTTTAAAACCACCTACACATGAAACCATTGATGCGAAAGAACATTTCGTATTTCAAGATGGAAAATCGGTATTTAAATTTGCGGTTACCAATATGGCTGATGTTTCTGCCCAAATTATGGAAAGAAACAATTTAACTGCCGATGATATTAGTTGGTTGGTTCCACATCAAGCTAATTTGAGAATTATTGATGCAACAGCAGAAAGAATGGGCCTAAGTAAAGAAAAAGTAATGATAAACATTGACAGGTATGGAAATACCACCAATGGCACATTACCTCTTTGTTTATGGGAATGGGAAAGCAAATTAAAAAAAGGCGATAACTTGGTATTGGCTGCTTTTGGTGGAGGTTTTACTTGGGGAGCCATTTATTTAAAATGGGCTTACGACACCCCTGCTGAAAAGTAATTTTGGCAAAATTTCCAAAAGAGTTTGCCTTTTCATTTTTTTAGATAATTTTGACTTATTAATACGAATATTATGGAATTAAAAGAAATAAAAGAACTAATTAAATTGGTTTCTGACTCAGGTGTTTCTGAAGTAGATATTACAAAAGGTGATTTCAAAATTGCCATCAAAAAGCACGAAGAAAAAACTGTTGTAATGCAAGCACCACAAGCTTATGCACCAACCCAAGCGCCAGCAGCAATTGAAAGATTAGAGGCTCCAGCAGTAAAAACAGAAACTGTTGCAGGTAATTTTATTACCATTAAATCGCCAATGATTGGAACCTACTACAAATCGCAATCACCAGATAAAGCAGCATTTGTACAAGTGGGTGATGAAATAAAAGTTGGTCAGGTTTTGTGCATCGTAGAAGCCATGAAATTATTCAATGAAATTGAATCAGAGGTTTCTGGTAAAATTGTGAAAATATTGGTAGAGAATGCCTCTCCAATTGAATACGACCAGCCATTGTTCTTGGTTGAACCTAAATAATTTACCCCCGGTAAATTCATTTCAAATTCAATTGCTTTCATAAATTTAAACTTCAAATGTTCAAAAAAATACTCATAGCCAATAGAGGAGAAATTGCCTTAAGAATTATCCGTACTGCGCGAGAGATGGGGATTAAAACCGTTGCCGTATATTCTACTGCCGACCGTGATAGCCTTCATGTTCGATTTGCAGACGAAGCGGTTTGTATTGGTCCTCCCCCATCGGCGCAATCTTACTTAAGTATTCCAAATATTATTGCTGCAGCTGAAATTACCAATGCAGACGCTATACATCCTGGTTATGGTTTCCTTTCTGAGAATGCTAAATTCTCTCAAGTATGCCGTGATCATGGTATTAAGTTTATTGGCGCAAGCCCAGAGATGATTAACTCTATGGGCGATAAAGCAAACGCAAAAGATACCATGAGGAAAGCAGGTGTGCCTGTGGTTCCTGGATCTGATGGTTTAATTAGCGGCCCAGAAGAAGGCATAAAAATTGCCAAAGAAATTGGCTATCCTGTAATTATCAAAGCTACTGCCGGTGGCGGTGGCAGAGGGATGCGCATTATTTGGAACGACGAAGAGTTTGAAAAAAATTGGGACAGTGCCAAACAAGAATCTGCCGCAGCTTTTGGAAACGATGGTATCTACATGGAAAAATTTGTAGAAGAACCTCGTCATATAGAAATTCAATTGGCAGGTGATCAATACGGAAAAGTTTGTCACCTCTCTGAAAGAGACTGTTCGATCCAACGCAGACATCAAAAATTGGTTGAGGAAAGTCCTTCTCCATTTATGACAGATGAATTGCGTGAAGCCATGGGAAATGCAGCCGTTGCTGGTGCATCCGCCATTGGCTATGAAGGTTTGGGAACCATTGAATTTCTGGTTGACAAGCACAGAAATTTCTACTTCATGGAAATGAATACCCGTATACAAGTTGAACATCCAGTTACTGAAGAAGTAATTAATTTCGACTTGGTAAAAGAGCAAATTTTAATTGCTGCTGGTGTTCCAATTAGTGGTAGAAATTATTATCCATCACGCCACTCTATTGAAGTGCGTATCAATGCGGAAGACCCATACAATAATTTTCGTCCTACACCGGGAAGAATAGACTACTTGCACAAACCAGGTGGCCATGGTGTGAGGGTTGATACCCATATTTACGCAGGATATACCATTCCAAGTAATTATGATAGTATGATTGCAAAAATGATTGTTACGGCACAAACACGTGAAGAAGCAATTATTAAAATGGAAAGAGCCTTGGGTGAATTTATTATTGAAGGTCCTGGATTAAAAACTACCATTCCTCTTCAAATGAAATTGATGCAAAATGAAGATTTCAAAAAAGGTAATTTCACTACTGCCTTCATGAATACTTTTGATATCAATAAATAATTAATTAAAACAAAAAGGAGTCGAAACATCAGTTTCGGCTCCTTTTTTTATGCAAAATTGAATGCTAGAATTCTTAATCATGCAGCTTATTTATCCGCCAATAATGGGCTATTTGGCCACTACCAAAGGCTATAGATACTGGACATGGGCAATTATTGGATTCTTTGTTCCAGTGGTTTCAATCTTCATTTTATTTGCTTTAAAGAAACGCCCTATTAAAATAGATGAATCTAAAATAGTTACCTATGAGTGCAAGGACAAGGTGCTATTTAGAAAAGACGAGCTATTTGTTTGATCAAATTGCCATTAGCAAAAATGCAGCAACAAAGCTATTTTTGTTTCTATGCGTAGCCTTTTCATTTTTTTGAGTTTTTTATTGATTGAAAGCAATACCAATTTAACACAAATTGAATTGACAAATCTTTCAGGCCAAATAGAAAAAATCAACTTAGCAAAAGGCCCTAAAGGAACGGTATTGTTTTTCCTTTCACCTGAATGTCCGCTATGCCAAAGTTACTCATTAACCATCAATAAGCTACAAAAGACCTACGCAAACAAAGGGTTTCAGTTTATTGCCATCATTCCAGGGAAAGAATTTTCTAAAGAAAGTGTCATTGAATTTAGAAACCATTACCAATTAAAGGGACTGCAATTTTGGTTCGACCCAAAACTTGAATTGGTTAAATTTACCCAAGCAAGTATTACCCCAGAAGCAATTGTATTTAATGCAAAAGGACAGAAATTATACCAAGGAAGAATAGACAATTGGGCTTATGAATTGGCAAGAAAACGCAAGGTAATTACCGCGCATGAATTACAAGATGTGTTAATACAATTGGATCAAAAGAAGGAAGTAAAATTCCGTAAAACCAAAGCTGTAGGATGTTTTATCAATTAAGTAAAATTACATTGATTTGCCTGTTGCTTGCGGCTTGCCAGCAACAAAACTCTTTACCGAAGGAAGGCGAACCTGTTTTGTTTACAGAACATATTGCCCCTATTGTGCATGCCAATTGCAGCAAATGCCATAATGCCGCTGGCGCAGCGCCCTTTCAATTGATTACCTATAAAGATGTGGCTAGTAAATCCAAATTGCTTGCTTATGTTACTGAAAAAAGAATTATGCCGCCATGGCCTGCCGATCCTGAATACACGCATTTTGCCAATGAAACATATTTGAGTGATGCCCAAATTAATCTCATTGCACGTTGGGTAGCTGGTGGCTGCCTTCCGGGAGATACCGCTAATTTGGTTCGACCCGAAATTTTGGAGAAACAATGGCAGCCTGCAAAACCAGATTTGATAATAAGAATGCCTAAACCCATTCAAGTTAAAGGCAATAATACCGATATGTTTTTGGTGGTAAAAATCCCTTTTGAATTACCAAGAGATACTTTTATTAGAGCCATTGAATTTGTGCCTGGAAACAAACGTTTGGTACACCACATGAATGCACACATTATTCAGTTTGAACCTGGCAAAAAGAAATTATTAGACACATCAATTTTTTGGGTGAACCAAGACCAAACTAAAAGTCAGACCATACACAGAGAATTAGGCTTACTTAATGATGATGGCAGTTACGCCCCAATGACACCAAGTGTTTGCAATTATTTACCTGGAGCTCAATTTAGTTTTTACCCCAATGAAATTGGTTCGTATAAAATTGGCAAGAAAAATGCCTTTTATTTAAACGATATGCATTTTGGACCGAGCCCTGTTGATGAATTAGACAGCAGTTATTTTAAGATTTATTATTCGGATAAGGCGCCCAAAAGACCTGTTTCAGAATTTCAAATTGGTACTTTGGGATTGGCACCCGTGGTACCCAAATTAGAGGTAAAAGCGAATGAGGTAAAGATATTTCATATTACTTTTCCTGTGGTTCAGGATATTTCTATTTTAACTTTGGTTCCTCACATGCATTTGATTGGAAAGAAATTTTGGGCCTATGCCATCAAACCAAGTGGTGATACCATTAGGTTGATTCGCATAAACAATTGGGATTTTAGGTGGCAATATTTTTACCAACCCAAAACCTTATTAAAAATCCCAAGGGGTTCTGTCATATATGTGGAGGGTGTATATGACAATACGGCTTCAAACCCCAACAATCCGTTTAACCCACCAAGAACAATTGCCGAAAGAAATGGCAGCATGAAAACCACGGATGAGATGTTTCAGCTGATTGTAACATATGTGCCCTATAAAAAAGGGGATGAGACGATTTCCATAAAATAACGTAGGGACAGATCATGTTGTAGGGACAGGTCATGTTGTAGGGACAGGTCGCGACCTGTCCCTACATCGCGACCTGTCCTTACCCTTACATTAACAATATTCTTCGAATGCGGCTTGTAGGTTTTGCGAGATCATTTCTGCGCTGCGACCTTCAATCATGTGACGCTCGATAAAATGTACCAAGTTGCCATCTTTAAACAATGCGATTGATGGAGATGAAGGTGGGTAAGGCAAGGTAAACTCGCGTGCTTTGGCAACGGCATCGGCTTCTTGACCAGCGAATACGGTAAGTAACTCGCTAGGTTTTTTATCTGTAGATGTTACAGCATTAATTACACCTGGCCTGCAAGTACCGGCAGCACAGCCACAAACACTATTAAAAACAAGCAATTGTGTGCCTTGTTTGCTGTTCATTTTATTTTCAACTTCTGAAGCGCTCATTAGTGAAGTGAAGCCAACAGCTTCTAATTGTTGTCTCATTGGAGCAACTAACATTTCTGGGTATGCCATACGTTTTATTGAGGTTTATTATTTTTACAAAAATGGAATAATTCTTACTATTTCTCAATAATAAGTCCAAATCTTACAAATCGGTACAAATGGCAGAACGGAATAAAAATAAGGACAAAAGTTTGACCAAATTTTATTTTTATTATCAAGGACTTAGCGCTAAATTTGCACACTAAAAAAAATAAAAGTAATTATATGTCAGAAGCAACAACTGCCCTTCCTTACAAGGTAAAGGACATTACCCTAGCAGAATGGGGACGTAAAGAAATTCGTTTAGCTGAAGCAGAAATGCCAGGTCTTATGTCTATTCGTAAAGAATATGGCCCAGATCAACCTTTAAAAGGTGCACGTATTGCTGGATGTTTACACATGACTATCCAAACTGCGGTATTAATTGAAACATTAAAACACTTAGGTGCTGAAGTAACCTGGAGTTCATGTAACATTTTCTCAACCCAAGACCATGCTGCTGCTGCTATTGCTGCTGCAGGTATTCCTGTTTATGCTTGGAAAGGCCAAAACGAAGAGGAATTTGATTGGTGTATTGAGCAAACTTTACGTGCATTTGAAGGTGGCAAGCCTTTGAATATGATTTTGGATGATGGTGGAGATTTAACCAATATGGTTTTTGACCGTTACCCAGAATTAACTGCTGAAATTAAAGGTTTATCTGAAGAGACTACAACTGGTGTTCACCGTTTGTACGAGCGCATGAAAAAAGGCACTTTAGTAATGCCTGCAATCAACGTAAACGATTCAGTTACTAAATCAAAATTTGACAACAAATACGGTTGTAAAGAATCATTGGTAGATGCTATCCGCAGAGCTACTGATATTATGATGGCTGGTAAAGTTGCTGTAGTTGCGGGTTATGGTGATGTTGGAAAAGGTTCTGCAGAATCTTTACGTGGTGCTGGTGCACGCGTATTGGTTACTGAAATAGATCCAATTTGTGCATTACAAGCTGCAATGGACGGATTTGAAGTTGTGACAATGGAAGAAGCATGTTCACGTGCTAACATTTTTGTTACAGCAACTGGTAACTTAAAAATCATTGGCGAGCGTCATTTCAAAGCAATGCGCGATAAATCTATCGTTTGTAATATTGGTCACTTCGACAATGAAATTGACATGGCTTGGTTAAATGGCAATTATGGTTCAACCAAAAACACTTTAAAACCACAAGTTGATATTTACAATGTAGATGGCAATGAAATTATCATTTTAGCTGAAGGCCGTTTAGTTAACTTAGGTTGCGCTATGGGCCATCCTAGTTTTGTAATGAGTAACTCATTCTCGAACCAAACTTTGGCTCAAATTGAATTGTGGAACCACAGTGCTAACTATGAGAATAAAGTTTATGTTTTACCTAAGCATTTAGATGAAAAAGTAGCTTTCTTACACTTAGCTCATATTGGTGCAAACCTTACTATTTTGGATAAAGAACAAGCTGATTATATTGGCGTGAAAGTAGAAGGTCCTTTTAAAGCAGAAATGTACAGATACTAATCTGTAAGAGATTCAATAACAGAAAAGGCTAACCAAATGGTTAGCCTTTTCTGTTATAAGCTGATTTGCCAAAAAACCCATTAAAAAGGAGAATATTAGACAAAAAAGGGAAAACTTATTTTGCTGCCTCACCTAACACATGATCCAAAACTTGCATAAAGCCTGCGGCATCCTTGTAACCGGCGTCAATTAAAAGGGATTTCCTTACGGGGTCGATAAAGTAAGTAGTTGGAAACCCTGTGCGCTCACCCCTGCAAAGTTGCTTATAAAAATCTCTAGCAGTAAACACCTGCCCATCAATTGTATATGTTTTATCCAATTGTTCGGGATTAAATTTTATAACTACAAAATACTTGTTGAGCTTTTTAATTACCTCTGAATTTGAATAGGTATCGCGGTCCATTTTTTTACACCAACCACACCAATCTGTATAGGCATCTACCAAAATTAATTTCTTTTCTTTGGTTGCTTTGGGGTAACCTTCATTCCAATGATACCATTTCAATTCCTCCTCTTTTGGCGAAATAAATGATAAAATAAACGTCAAACACAAGAAAATTGAGATTGTTTTTTTCATACCTATTGTAGATTCGATTTCCGAAATAAACCCTTTTCCTTGCATTCCTCAAAACCAAGGGCTTAATCAGTAAACAATTTTACGAAAAAAAAATAGCCTCTCAAAATCAATGATAATTAAGTAGCATCTGCACAAATTTCCTATTTTTGCCTATTACTCCGAACCTATGTTAAGTTACAACAGGAAACAATACAGCAACGAACTACTACTTTCTCTTTATGAAGCCTTGGTTAAGCCACGCATGATTGAAGAAAAAATGCTCATCCTATTACGTCAAGGAAAGGTGAGCAAATGGTTTAGTGGCATTGGACAAGAAGCCATAAGCATTGGTTTGGTTAAAGCATTACACACCGACGAATACATCCTTCCCCTGCATAGAAATTTAGGCGTATTCACTGGAAGAAATATTCCCTTTGCAAAACTATTTGCACAATGGCAAGGTAAATTCAGTGGCTTCTCAAAAGGCAGAGAGCGCTCTTTCCATTTTGGAACAAATGAATACCATATAGTTGGTATGATATCGCACCTAGGCGCTATGCTTGGTGTGGCTGATGGAATTGCATTGGCAAGTTTATTGGCAGAAGAAAAAAAAGTAACTGTAGTTTTTAGTGGTGATGGCGGCGCAAGCGAAGGCGATTTTCACGAAGCACTTAATACCGCAGCTGTTTGGAGCCTGCCTGTTATTTTCTTAATTGAAAACAATGGTTATGGACTTTCAACTCCAAGCGACCAACAATTTAAATTTAAAAGCTTTACCGATAAAGGTCTTGGCTATGGCATGGAAGCCTATAAAATTGATGGAAACAATATACTAGAAGTTTATGATACCATCAAAAACCTAAGTGAATCTATCCGAACCAAACCACGTCCTGTAATTTTGGAGTGCAATACCTTTCGCATGCGTGGACATGAAGAAGCTTCTGGAACCAAATATGTACCACAAGAATTATTTGAATTGTGGGGCAAAAAAGACCCTGTTAGCAATTATGAACATTACCTATTGGAAGAAGGAATTTTAAATGACGAAATAATATCAAGTATCAAAACGAAAATCAAAAAAGAAATTGAGGAGGGTATTGAAACAGTAGAAAACGAAGCAGATATTATTCCAGATACAACCTTTGAATTGAACGATCTTTTCATGCCTAATTCAATTCCAGATGCAGTGCCAAGCTACCAAAACTTGCAACATGTGGTTATTAAACCTGCAAGTGAAAATAAAAGCAAAAAACGTTTTGTAGATGCCATTTCCGATGGTCTTCGTCAGGCTATGGAAAAACACCCGAACTTGGTTTTAATGGGCCAAGATATTGCCGATTACGGCGGTGTATTTAAAATTACGCAAGGATTTTTAGCGCAATTTGGAAAAGGCCGTGTGCGAAATACACCTCTTTGCGAAAGCGCAATCCTTGGTGCAGGTTATGGTTTATCCATTAAAGGAATGAAGGCAATGGTAGAAATGCAATTTGCAGATTTTGTAAGTGTAGGCTTCAATCAAATTGTAAATAATTTTGCAAAAAGTTATTACCGTTGGGGACAAAATGCTGATGTAGTTGTGCGCATGCCAACAGGCGCTGGCGTTGGCGCTGGCCCATTTCACTCGCAAAGTAATGAAGCGTGGTTTTTTCATGTGCCAGGCTTGAAAATAGTATACCCTTCTACACCATCAGATGCAAAAGGCTTGCTCATTGCAGCTATTAACGACCCTAACCCTGTATTATATTTTGAGCACAAAGTTTTGTATCGTTTGGTTGAACTAGAGGAAGAAGTGTTCGACGATTATTACATGCTTGATTTATGTAAAGCACGTAAAGTAAAAGATGGCAATGAAGTAACTATTATTACCTATGGCTATGGCGTTCATTGGGCAAGTGCCTACGTAAAAGAAATGAACATTGATGCAGACATCATTGACCTACGTTGCTTGCTGCCATGGGACAAACAAGCTGTGGAAGAAAGTGTAAAGAAAACTGGAAAAGCAATTGTATTGCATGAAGATACATTAACAGGTGGCATAGGTGCAGAAATTGCAGCCCATATTTCTGAACATTGTTTTAGTTATTTAGATGCGCCTGTTAAACGTGTTGGAAGTTTAGATTCACCCGTTCCATTTAACATGGATTTAGAGCAAAACTATTTGCCAAAAGAACGTTTTAAAACCGCCTTACAAGAACTACTCAACTATTAACGCGTAATAAATTTCTCAATTACTTCTGAGTAATTTTGAAAACCAAAAACAGCTGGAATTTGTCCGTGGTCCGATCCTGCAATGCGATGCGCTTCTTTGTATAAACCTCCGTGGTTTTTATAAACCACTTCGCCATGTGTATTTATGTTTAAGAAATTATCATTTAAACCATGGATCCAACAAAGATCTTGACTCACCAATTTAATTTCTTCGGCATTGTCTATTTTCAAATTGCTAATATAAGAACCAGGAACATTTAGTCCTGCGCCATCTGCAACCATTATAGCTTCACTTGCAAATGGAGCTTCCAAAATTAATTTATGTGGCGTTAAACTTCTTGGATGTGCTGATAGTTTACAAACCGGAGCTGTTCCCATGCTAAATCCATACATAGTTAAACGTTGCGAATTTAATCCATTTGTTTTTAACCAAGATAAAGCAGCATCCACATCTTCATACAAGCCTTCTTCACTTGGCACACCTTCAGATAAACCATAACCACGGTAATCTATCATTAACACACCATAACGGTGCTTATAACCTGTATTGGCAAGTAATTTGGCACGTTGCCAATAAAAATCCATATGCCATTTATTGCCGTGGCAATACATAATTACCGTATCAGTGCTAATCTTATTTATATCACCAATGTATATGGCATAAATTTTATTCCCTTTAGAATCCAAAGTGAAAACATGTTGCATGCTGTCTGCAATTTTATAAGAAGCATCCAATACAAAATCTTTTTCTCCTTTATATTGATCCCATTTGTATTCCGTAATTTTTTCATCCAAGTTGTAAAAATTACTATCCAACCTTAAACAGCTTGCAAAAGAAAAAAGGATAAATACTAAGCTAATTTTTATTTGCATTTTCATTAGAACCTCCTCATTATTTGAAAATAAACACCAATAGCCCCTTGATGATGAGGCCCCATATAATCTGGCACATTCGGCTGATTTGAAACTCCTGGCGCTACCCATTTAGATTCAATTCCGTATGTCCACTTATTGGGTGCATATTGAAAACCAAGCTGCGGATTCATAAACCAATTTTTATTTTGGCCCTCGCCATGTGCACGCGTATTGCTTGGTTCGAACCAATTAGAAACACCAAAATATAAAAATGATTTTGAACCAATATTCTTATACATATTTACATCCAATTGTGGCCAAATTTTGGCTTTCCATTCCCACTTATCAATGGCAAAATTAATGGCAGGGTTTGCACTCATTCCCAATTTAAATTTTGGAGAATAAAACACATTGGTACATAAACCTATATCTGTCTGAAAAACGCCAAATGCAAAAGCTGTTAAATGCAAAGATCCAAATGCAGTTGTTTTTGAGGACATACCCTTAGCATAAAAAGCACTGGTATATGGAATAGGAATTGGCAGGCCTCCAAAGTTAATTAAGGGCCCTCCCAAATTTGCACCAATGGCTTGCTCACCCTTTGCCAATGGCTTTACAATCCTACTTGGAGAACAGGAAACCAAAACAAGCAAAAGGAAAATGACGCTAATTTTTTGCATAACATTTAGAACATAAATTAACTGCAAGATATTAATTTTAAAGTCATAATTAAGAGCGTGGTAATAGTTCCTTCCATTAATTTGCAGTAAATTTGAATTTTAAGCGCCAATATGCATAACAACGATATCCTACGCCAACTTCGCTACACATTCAATTTTAATGATACCAAAATGATGGACCTCTTTAAGGAAGGAGGACAAGAAGCCACGCGCGCCGAAATTAGTGATTGGCTTAAAAGGGAGGAGGACCCAGATTTTAAGGCATTGTACGACCCTCAATTGGCTGTTTTCTTAAATGGTTTTATCACACTAATGCGGGGCAAAAAAGAAGGTGAACAACCCAAAGCTGAAAAAAAACTCAATAACAATATCATTTTTAGAAAGCTAAAAATTGCACTTAACCTTAAAGATGAAGACATCCTTGCCATCTTGGCTTTGGTTGATTTTCAATTTGGAAAACATGAATTGAGCGCCTTCTTTAGAAAACCAGATCAAGACCAATATAGACCTTGTAAAGACCAAATCATTAGAAACTTTTTACATGGCCTTCAAATAAAATACGCAGAAAAATATCGTTAAAAAAAATAGTTACTCAAAACATTTTTCAAAATTAGCGGTTTATTCTATATGCAAAAAAACATTGCAATATTTTGGTTTCGCCGCGATTTAAGACTTGCAGATAACGCAGGACTTTACCAAGCGCTTCGCAGTGGGCTTGAGGTGCTGCCACTATTTATTTTCGATCAAAACATCTTAGACAAACTCGATAATAAAAAAGACCTTAGGGTTAATTTTATACATCAAGAAATTAAACAACTCAAAGAAGAATTAGTAGGAATTGGATCGAACCTTTTGGTGAAATATGGCACACCAGAAACGGTTTTTAATGAATTGCTTTCTCAAGAAGAAATCAACGCTGTTTATTGCAACCACGATTACGAACCAAATGCCATTACAAGAGACCAAAAAATTGCTGCCTTGTGCGAAAACAACAAGGTGCAATTTTATTCCGCTAAGGACCAATGCATCTTTGAAAAGCATGAAATAACTAAGGACGACGGCAGCCCCTACACAGTTTTCACCCCCTACTCTAAAAAATGGAAAGCTAAATTAAATAGCCAAATCAACGGCAATGAATTTTACTTTTTCAAAGCCTTTCCCACAGAAAAATACTTTCAAAATTTTATCAAAGAGTTTCGGTTCGAACCGACCCCAACTTTAAATGAAATGGGCTTTGAAAAAATTGCATTTAATTTCCCTCAAAAAGAAGTTGCTAGCAGTCTAATAAAAAACTACGCAAACAACAGAAACTTTCCTGCCATTGAAGGCACTTCGCACCTTGGCATTCATTTTAGGTTTGGAACCATAAGTATTAGAGAAAAAGCCCGAAAAGCAATTCAACTCAATGAAACATTTTTAAATGAATTAATTTGGAGAGATTTCTACATGCAAATTCTGTTTCATTTTCCGCATGTAGTAAATGGTGCATTCCGACCAATTTACGACAGAATAGAATGGCGCAACAATGAGATTGAGTTTGAAAAATTTTGTACTGGTCAAACAGGCTACCCTATTGTGGATGCAGGCATCAGAGAACTAAACGCAACTGGATTTATGCACAACCGTGTACGTATGATTGTGGCAAGTTTTTTAACAAAACACCTATTAATTGATTGGCGTTGGGGAGAAGCCTACTTTGCAGAAAAACTATTAGACTTTGATCTTAGTGCAAACAACGGAGGATGGCAATGGGCAGCAGGTTGCGGAACAGATGCAGCACCTTATTTCAGGGTATTTAGTCCAAAACTACAAACAGAAAAATTCGATAAAAACCTGGTTTATATAAAAAAATGGGTGCCAGAACTTTTATCTCCCAATTATCCAAAACCAATTGTCGACCATGATTTTGCGAGGAAACGCTGCTTGGAGGTTTATAAAAAAGGCCTACAAACGCAGTAATTCAATCCTATTTCCAATAAAAATCAATTCAATTAGGCTAAATTATTTGCTTTTTTAATTGATTATTCCTTACTATTGTATTCTCAATCAACTCCCCCCAAGGATTTATCGGTGTCTTTTCGAAACCAAATTCCGGTTGATTGGTTCATTTAAAAAATTTACATGCACGATTCTACTTCCTTATCAAACATGCTCGTTCCAGAGCTGAAAGAAATTGCTAAAAATCAAGGCATCAATGCCAGTGGATTAGACAAACAAGGCTTAATTGCAGCTATCATTCAAAACAAAGGCGGAGATTCTGCCAATGATGAAAATGCAGCCGCTCCAAAAAGAAGAGGCCGTCCAAAGGTTACTAAAGCCGCTGAAGCTGACGTAAAAATAGTAGTTGAAGAAACACCTGTTGCGCCTGTGGCACCCCTTGTTTCAATCCCTCAAAATAACGAAGCACCTAGCAATTTAGAAAATACAAATACACCTCCTGCCACAAACGTAAATACCTACGAAAACCGTCAACAAAATCGTCAGCCAGAAAGAAAAGACAACAAATGGCGCAACGATAGAAACGACCGTGGTCCAGAACGTAACGATAGAAATCCGAACCAACAAAGACAACCGCGTCCGGAAAACGGAAACAACCCCAACAACCATAATAATCCCAACAACGCAGGGAACAATTATAACAACGGAGCTAACAACCCAAACAATGGAGGCAACAACCAAGTTGAAAGAGTTGAACGCGTTGAAAAAATTGCCTACCAAGAATTAGAGGCTTTGGTAACATCTGAAGGCGTATTAGAAATGATGGTCGATGGCTATGGCTTCTTGCGTTCATCAGATTATAATTACATGCCTTCTCCAGATGATATTTATGTATCTCCTTCACAAATCAAATTGTTTGGTTTAAAAACAGGTGATACCGTGCAAGGGACAATTAGACCTCCGAAAGAAGGTGAAAAATATTTTGCTTTGGTTAAGGTTGAATCTATTAATGGCAGAATACCTTCAGAGGTGCGCGATAGGGTTGCTTTTGAACATTTAACACCATTATTCCCCGATGAAAAATTAAGATTGGCAGACAACTCTTCAACATACTCCACGCGTATAATAGATTTATTGGCACCAATTGGAAAAGGCCAACGTGGTTTAATTGTGGCACAACCTAAAACAGGTAAAACCATTTTATTAAAAGAAATTGCCAACGCTATTGCTAAAAATCACCCTGAGGTTTATTTGTTAATTTTATTAATTGATGAACGTCCGGAAGAGGTAACAGATATGCAACGCAGCGTGCGCGCTGAAGTTGTTGCCTCTACCTTTGACGAACCAGCAGAAAAGCATGTGAAGCTTGCAAATATTGTTTTAGAAAAAGCAAAACGTTTGGTAGAATGTGGACATGATGTAGTGATTCTTTTAGATTCTATTACACGTATGGCACGTGCCTTTAATACCGCACAACCAGCATCTGGTAAAATATTATCGGGTGGTGTGGATGCAAATGCTTTACATAAACCAAAACGCTTTTTTGGTGCCGCTCGTAAAATTGAAGATGGTGGCTCATTAACCATTATTGCAACGGCACTAACTGAAACAGGCTCTAAAATGGACGAGGTGATTTTTGAAGAGTTTAAAGGTACTGGTAACATGGAACTTCAACTTGATAGAAAATTGGCCAACAAACGCGTATTCCCTGCCATTGATATTGTTTCATCAAGTACACGTAGAGATGATTTGTTATTAGAAAAATCAACCTTACAACGTATTTGGGTATTGCGTAACCATTTGGCAGATATGAACCCAGATGAGGCTATGGATGTAATGTTGAAAAACATGCGTTCAACCAAAAACAACGAAGAATTCTTGGCATCCATGAATGGGTAAGGACAATTCGCTCGTAGGGACAGGTCGCGACCTGTCCGTACCGCGACCTGTCCGTACCGCGACCTGTCCCTACCTTATTGCGACCTGTCCCTACGGCGATAAAAAAAATCCTTTAATTATTTCATTGAAAGATGTATTATGCGGTATAAAATCCATCCATACACCTTTTAAAATAATTTTATGAATTCAGACAATTCAAAAACAAATTGGGGGCAATTTATTCCCTTAGTTATTGTTTTCTTCTTTTGGGGTTTTGTTGCAGCAAGTAACGATATCCTCATTCCCGTTTTCAAAAAAACATTCAGTTTATCGCAAGGAGAAAGCCAATTGGTTTCACTTGCCTTTTACATTGCCTATACCGTAGGATCGCTCATTTACATGGGTATTTCTTTGTTAATGAAACAAGACTTGGTAAATAAAATTGGCTACAAAAACGGCCTGGCTTTGGGTTTATTTATTTCGGCACTTGGAACTTTATTGTTTTACCCAGCAGCCAATTTGAGTTCATTTCCATTAATGCTTTCCGGCTTATTTACTGTTGCCCTGGGCTTCTCCTTGCAACAAACAGTTGCTAATCCTTTGGCCATTGCACTCGGACCCATTAGCACAGGTTCACAAAGATTAACCATGGCAGGCGGTATCAATAATTTAGGAACTACCATTGGTCCACTTATTGTAAGCTTTGCCATTTTTGGTTCGGCCAGCACTGCCAATTCAGATATGAGTATTGAAAGTGTAAAGGTGCCTTATTTGGTTTTAGGACTTGCCTTTTTATTGGTTGCTATCTTATTAAAAACATCTTCATTGCCAGACAAACCTGCAGCAATTTTAGAAGAAGAAGCACACCCGCATTCAAACAAAAGTTCTGCTTTAAAATATCCTCAATTGATTTTGGGTATGATTGGTATTTTTGTATACGTAGGTGTGGAAGTATCTACAGCAAGTAACCTGCCAGCTTACATGGAAAAAAACTTAGGCTTCTTAACAAAAGACATTGCACCTTATATTTCTTTGTATTGGGCAAGTTTAATGATTGGTCGTTGGACAGGCGCTGTTGAGGCCTTCACAGATAACATGAGCACACAAAAAATATTGCGTTTTATAGCGCCCTATTTGGCTTTTGCTGTTTTCCTTTTTGTGAATGCAATTGCTAAACATGATTTAACTCCTTTCTACGTTTATGGCCTCATTATTTTAGTTTTAATTGCAGGAGACATCGCAAGCAAAGGTAATCCAGCACGCATGTTATTGATATTCTCTTTGCTTGGCATTGCAGCACTCCTAATTGGAATTACAACTTCTGGTATGACCAGCGTATACGCCTTTACCAGTGTTGGTTTATTTTGTAGTACACTTTGGCCTTGTATTTTTACATTGGCCATTAGCGGCTTAGGAAAACATACCAGTCAAGGTAGCAGCTTTTTAATTATGATGATTATGGGCGGTGGTATTATTAGCTGGCTTCAAGGCTTTATAGCAGATGAAATTAACAGTATCCAATTGAGTTATGTGGTTGGTATTTTCTGCTTTGCCTACTTGGCATTTTATGCTTGGAAAGTAAGTGGTATCCTAAAAAGTCAAGGAATTGATTTTGATAAAAAATTGAGCGGCGGACATTAATATCCAAAGCAAATTAGTATAAAAAAAGCGCGAAGAATATTCTTCGCGCTTTTTTTATTTATAAGCATCTAAAATGGGCAATGCCAAGCCATTGAAATCCCAGAAAGCCTGATTTTCGTAAGAAGAGCCATCCTTTGCAGTTGCACCTTTAAATGAAATCCACTCCCCTCCCCAATAGCAAAAACCTTGTCCGTTATTTGCCTTACTTGCAATATCCCTTATACGCAATAAAAAATCACGTTGCCCATTTTTTGTGGCCGGAAATTGAGGATGTAATTGTGAACTATCACCAATAATATTGTTTGTCCAATCGTTCCAGCCCAAAGTAAATGGATAAGACGTTTCTGCTATGATTACAGGTTTATTGGTGAGCGTTGAAACAGTAGAAAGCTGCAATTGCAAACTATCCAAATTAGCACCATGCCAAGTTGGGTAATAAGAAAGACCAATTATATCTGCCCCTACTTCACCTATTTGGTTCATGAACCAAAGCACATCTTTATAGCCTGCATACTGCAAGATAACGCTGCAACTATAGCTAGATAACCTCACGGCCATTATACCTTGGTTCATCAATTCTTTGAATTGCGAAAGCGAGGAAATATTCCCTTCTGGCCATAAAAATCCATTGTTTACCTCATTGCCAATTTGAATATAATCTGGTTGAATTTCGGCCATAATTTTACCAGTGTAATCAAATACACTGTCCTTCAATTGCGCATAAGAAATATTCTTCCAAGCAAGAGGTTTTGTTTGTGCGCCAGGATCTGCCCATGTGTCTGAATAATGAACCGTTAACCAAACTTTCAATCCCGCTTTTTTTAGTTCTGCGGCCAATGTTTTTACTTCTTCAAAACCGCAATGCCCATCTAAAGGATCTTTCCATAAGCGCAGACGAATAGTATTAACACCTGATTTAACAAGTGTTTGCAGCATATCTTCATTATACCCGTTTTGGTTATAAACTTTAACGCCGCTTTGCCTCACTTGTGGCAAAAAAGATAAATCTGCAGCCTTTATAAAAAAAGGAGTTGGCTTTACAGCAACAGTGGAAGCATTGTTTTTCTTACAAGCAAAAAACAAAAATAAGAAACATAAAAGCAGAAAAAATCTATTCAACATGTTTGCAACATATTACAATTTGAACCTAAATCCACCATAAAACATTCTACCAAAAACAGGTCCCCATGTTAGGCTTGCATCAAAGTAATTTCCAAAAGGATTGGCACCATCCAAAATAGCACGTGGCTGTTGAAAGTTTAATATATTTTCACAACCCGCATATACATCCCATTTCTTTTTAAGGTTCTTGCTAATTTGCGCATTTACTAAAACATAGGCATTGGAACGCGCTGCAAGCTGCAATGAACTTGGGTTGTCTAGCGTTTGTGGCAAGCGTTTTGCGCCAATCCAATTAGCAGTTGCATCAAAACTCCATTTTGATTTTGTAGCATAAGCAAAGTTTACGAACCACCTGTGTGTGGCAATCATGGGAACATCCAATAAAGCGGCTTGGTATTGTGTTTTCACTTCATACCAGCGGTAGGCAAAACGCACATCAAACCTGCGTATAGGTTGGTATTCCATTTGCACTTGCAAGCTTCTGCTGTAGGAGCTCCCATTTAAATTATAAAAATAAACCGAATTGGTTTTAGCATCTCTATCAACTACTATTTGCTTTTCAAAAAGGGTATGGTAATAATCGATGCCAATATTCCCTTTGTGTAAGTTTATTTTAAATTCATGGGTTAGGTTTACGCCAAAATTCCATGCCTCTTCTGGGGCAAATCCGTAAGCAGTATTTGGTAAAAACGCGTTTGTAAAAACCCACGTTCTATTGCTGGTTAAGCTGCTCATATTTTCGCTAATTAAATTTGCGGTACGCCAACCTTTGCCCGCAACAGCTCTGAATACGGTGTTTACAGAAGGGGCATACCTCAAGTGCAAGCGCGGTACAAACATCCATCCAAAATAATTATGGTAATCTATTCTTGCACCCGCAACCGCGGTAAACAATGCCAAATAAGAATACGCATATTCTGCAAAAGCACCACTCACTTGTTCATTGCGATTAAAATGGTAGGCTTGTTTATTGAATAATTTTTCGTCAATGATATCCGATTGGTGACTCAATCCAGTTCTCAATTTATGGTTGGTATTCCCAATAATATCTTGGTAAATTAAATTCGCATACAAGCTTTGTTGGTTTGCATTGTATAAATTATTGCCAAAAAAATTATCAAAGCTTTGGTTCGAAGCGTATGCTTGTATACCAATACTGCGGTATTTCTTTTTTGGAAACACATAGCCCAACTTCATCATCCCACTTAGCCTTTCAGCATTTATCTGCGTTCCAAACATGGCAGTGTGTGTAGTATCATGCAAACCAGGTTTAAAGTCCATCATACCTCCCATTTTCTCGTCTTTTACATATTGAATGGAAGCATGAAACACCAAGCCGTTTTTAGGATCGAGAAAAATCCTATATAAAATATTGGTTTGTGTGCCAATTGGATTATCTAGATAGCTATCCCTATTTTGATCCATCCTATTTACCGTTGCACTGGTATGCAAAAACAAGGCATGGGAAAACATTTTAGTAGGTTGTTGCGCTAAAACTAAATTTGTTTCATACCTACCGCCTTGTCCGGCATAGGCGTTCCAATAAATTTTATCTTTAGAAATTGGTTTGTGCAATTCCACATTAATTTGCCCAGAAACACTTTCAAAACCATTTACAACCGAACCCATTCCTTTGCTTACTTGGATAGAATTTACCCAAGTTCCAGGAATATAATTCAAACCAAAATTACTTGCAATTCCGCGTATGCCGGGCATTTGTTCCAAACTCATTTGCGTGTATTGCCCAGCTAGACCCAACATTTGAATTTGTTTTGACCCCGTTAAGGCATCACTATAGGCCACATCTACACTCGGATTGGTTTCAAAGCTTTCTGATAAGTTGCAACAGGCGGCTTTAAATAATTCCTTTTCATTCATAATGGTAGTTTTCCAAGGATCAATAAAAGAAACCTCACTTGATTTGCGCTCATAGGTAATAATTGCCTCCTCAAAATTTCTTTTGCTCACCATCAATACTTTGAGGTAATTATTTCCACTTACAAAAATGGTATCATTTTTAAAACCTAAAGCTTGAACAATTAAATAAGAATATTGCGGATCTATTGCAATTTTAAAAGCACCATTGCTATCTGTGCCAGTGCTATAATTTGAGCCCTTCCAATGAATCACCGCGCCTTGAATAGGTTCAATGAATCCTTTTTGGTTTGTTTCCACAACAACCCCATGCAATAGCATTGGCTTTTGAGCCCTTGTTTCAAATAGAAACAAAAAGCCCAAACAAAACACAAAAAACGCTTTCATTAATCGTGGTGCGTATTTGGTTTCTCGCGGTATAAGCAACAATCAGGGAGTTTTTGATAAACTACTTCAATTGCCTTTTTCAGATCTGTATCATGACCACAATCTGCAATCAATTGGTGGACTTTTTCGAGGCTAATTTTTTCGGGTACATAAATAATCTGCATCATTTTCGTATCCACATTCCACTCGGCCGCTTTAATCCCTTTTACATCGCAAGCGTCTTCTATACGTTCCTTACATTGAGGACAATTGCCATAAACTTTAAATGAAATCTTTTCTTTTTTACCTTTTTGTGCAAAAGCAGAAAAAGTAAACACCAATGAAAATATAAATAGGACGATAAATTTTGAATTTTTCATAATTTGAATTTGTTAAATAATAAATTGGGTCGAACCGAAATGGCCGACGTAATTCATAGCTGATTAGGCAGCTAACAAATTCATCCTAAATTCTAAAAACTTGCAGGGCACTCGGTTCCAATTTTCGAATGGGTGGCGAAGCAGAATTCCTTTCGCCACATTTTGCAACTCTATTTAAACTGGCAAGTGAGGGTTCCCAAAAAACGGCAAATGGCAAAACAGGAAGCAAAATACGTTTTGGCGTAAAGCTTTGTTTGGCTTGAAAAGTTTGGTCGTTTAGGCTTGCTTTTATAACAACATCTGCGCAACAATCTGTGTTTCCTACATCTGCACATTCACAATCATCCGATCCAATAGTGGTAGAAAAGAAACTTAATTCGGTTAATTTTTCGCCGCAAAAATGGCTGTGAATAGGCATTCCCGCTATACTTAGCAGGTAAACAAAAGCAAATAATATGTAAAGCCTATTTTTCAAGTTTACACAAAGTTAATTCTTTTAGCAGGCAAATAATCAAGCAAAAATTTTTTAGCAGGATAATTTCACTTACATTTGCAGTCCTTTTTAAATTGAACATGCAGAATATCAGAAATATAGCTATAATAGCACACGTTGACCATGGAAAAACTACTTTGGTTGACAAAATCATTCACCAAACTCAGATTTTTCGTGAAAACCAAGAAAAAGGCGACTTAATCCTTGACAACAATGACCTTGAGCGTGAAAGAGGTATCACTATTTTGGCTAAAAATATCTCAGTTAATTACAAAGGAACAAAAATTAACATCATCGACACCCCTGGTCACAGTGACTTTGGAGGTGAAGTTGAACGCGTATTAAATATGGCCGATGGCGTATTGTTATTGGTTGATGCATTTGAAGGTCCAATGCCACAAACGCGTTTTGTTTTGCAAAAAGCATTGGCTTTGGGTAAAAAACCAATTGTTGTAATTAACAAGGTAGACAAACCTAACTGTCGTCCAGATGAAGTACATGATGCCGTTTTTGATTTATTCTTTAACCTTGAAGCAACCGAAGAGCAATTAGATTTCCATACCATGTATGGCAGTTCTAAAATGGGTTGGATGGGTAGAGATTGGAAAAATCCAACAACAGATTTCACAGAATTATTAGAGGATATCATTACCCAAATTCCAGCACCTGTGGTACCAGAAGGTAACTTGCAAATGCAAATTACTTCATTGGATTACTCTTCATTTACTGGTCGTATTGCCATTGGTAGAATTTTACGTGGTAGTATTAAAGTTAACCAACCAGTTAGCATTGTTAAACGTGATGGTTCAATCCAAAAATCTCGTATCAAAGAACTTTATACATTTGAAGGTCTTGGTAAAATGAAAGTAGAAGAAGCGCACGGTGGAGATATTTGTGCGGTGATGGGTATTGATGGTTTTGAAATTGGCGATACCATTGCCGATTTCGAAAATCCTGAAGGCCTTATTCCTATTAAGATTGACGAACCTACCATGAATATGTTGTTTTGTATAAACAACTCACCATTCTTTGGTAAAGAAGGAAAATTTGTAACCTCACGTCACTTACGTGATCGTTTGTTTAAAGAATTAGAAAAGAACTTAGCCCTCCGTGTTGAAGAAACAGATGCGGCAGATTCATATTTGGTATTTGGTAGAGGTATTTTGCATTTATCTATCTTAATTGAAACCATGCGCCGTGAAGGTTATGAAATGCAAGTTGGACAACCACAAGTTATTGTTAAAGAAATTGATGGCAAGAAATGTGAACCAATTGAAATATTAACAGTAAACGTACCAGAAGAATATTCAGGTAAAGTAATTGAATATGTAAGTCAGCGCAAAGGAGATATGTTAATCATGGAACCTAAAGGCGATTTGATTCATTTAGAATTTGAAATTCCTTCACGTGGTATCATTGGTTTAAGAAATAACTTGCTTACCGCAACAGCTGGTGAAGCAATAATGGCGCACCGTTTCAAAGCATTTGAACCTTGGAAAGGAACTATTCCTAACCGTGGTAGTGGTGTTATGATTTCTGGTGAACAAGGCAAAGCAATTGCTTATTCAATTGATAAATTACAAGACCGTGGTAGCTTCTTTGTTGAAGCAGGTGAAAATATCTACATGGGTCAGATTATTGGTGAAACCAATCGTCAAGACGATTTAGTTGTTAATATTACCAAAGAGAAAAAATTAACCAATATGCGTGCATCTGGAACAGATGATAAAACCCGTATGGCGCCAAAAATTAATTTCTCTTTAGAAGAGTGTATGGAATATATACAAGGTGATGAGCTGGTAGAAATAACGCCACTTTCACTTCGTTTGCGCAAAGTACATTTGGAAGAGAACGAACGCAAACGTTTCAAAAACGCATTGGCATCTTCGTAATTAATTGAACTTAAAAATGAAATTGTTCTGTAATACTGCAGAACAATTTCATTTATTTTAATAATACCTTTCCATGACTACAGAACAACTCAAAGATTTGAAGTTGAGGGCAGATGCCCTGAGGAGGTACCTTTGACGTCGATAATAAATTATTAGACATTAAGGAAGAAGAGGCGCGTAGTTTACAGCCCAATTTCTGGGACAATCCCAAAGAAGCAGAAAGACATATTAAAGGTACCAGGCTAAAAAAAATCTGGACCGATGCATACGCCACAATGGAAAATATTGTGGAGGATTTATCTGTATTATTTGAATTTTATCAAGAAGGTGAAGGAACCGAGGAAGAAGTAGAATCTGCTTACCAAATAGCCGCCAAAGTTGTTGAAGAGCTTGAATTTAAAAACATGCTTAGCAATGAGGAAGACCAAATGAATTGCATGATCAATATCAATTCTGGTGCAGGTGGAACAGAGAGCCAAGATTGGGCAGAAATGCTCATGCGTATGTATATTATGTATGCAGACAAACACGGTCTCAAAGCCGCGGTGGTAGATGAACAAGCTGGCGATGGTGCAGGTATTAAATCATGCTCCATTGAAGTAAGTGGCGATTTTGCTTATGGCTTTTTAAAAGGAGAAAATGGCGTGCATCGTTTGGTTCGAATCTCTCCATTTGATAGCAATGCCAGACGACATACTTCCTTTGCCTCTGTATATGTTTATCCAATTGTTGACGATAGCATTGAAATAGAAATCAAAGATGCAGATATAGAATTTCAAACTTCTAGGTCTGGGGGTGCAGGTGGACAAAATGTAAACAAGGTTGAAACCAAAGTACAACTAACCCATAAACCTACAGGAATTGTTATTATTTGTCAGGTAGACCGCTCTCAAAGTGCCAATAAAGAAAGGGCTTTAACCATGTTGCGCTCGCAATTGTATGAACTAGAATTGCGCAAGCAAAACGAAGCAAAATCTGTGATTGAGGCTGGTAAAAAGAAAATAGAATGGGGAAGCCAAATTCGCAATTATGTATTTCACCCTTACAAATTAATTAAGGATTTAAGAACAGACACAGAAACTTCGGATGTACAAAAAGTAATGGATGGTGGCTTAGATGATTTTATCAAAGCGTACCTCATGGAGAATTCAAAAAACTAATTTACTTTCTATGGATAATGCCCGGAACGGGCTGTGCGGTAGGCATCACAATCATTTCATTGATGTTTACATGTGCTGGACGACTGATGGCATAATAAATGGCATCTGCAATATCACTGGCCAATAAATTATCAAATCCTTGGTAAACTGCTTTTGCTTTTTCTTCATCGCCATGGAAACGAACAAGAGAGAATTCTGTTTCTACTGCTCCCGGATAAATTCCAGTAACCCTAATTGGGTATGCCGATAATTCTATGCGCATGGCTTTGTTTAAAGCATCAACCGCAAATTTTGTAGCACAGTAAACATTTCCATTTGCGTATACTTCTTTTCCTGCAATGCTGCTAATATTTACAACATGCCCTGTTTTTCTTTCAATCATGCCAGGAATTACCAAACGAGATATATACAATAAACCTTTTACATTGGTATCTATCATGGCTTCCCAATCGCCTAAGGCGCCTTTATCAATGGTGCTCAAGCCACTTGCTAAACCTGCATTGTTAACTAAAACATCAATGGCTTGAAAATCTTTTGGCAATGCATCTACAGCAATTTGCACTTCTTCTTTGTATCGAATATCAAAAATAGCCGCATGTGATGCTGTGCCAAATTCGGCCTTCAATTGCGCTTGTAAAGCCAAAATTCTATCTGCTCGCCTTCCACTTAAAATTAAATTATATCCGTTTTGCGCC
>CAIYNF010000159.1 GCA_903927505.1 uncultured Bacteroidota bacterium
CGCCGATATGTAAGGACAGGTCGCGACCTGTCCCTACACGATGACCTGTCCCCAAAGGGTGAGGGTGCGTAAACACAAAAAAAATCCCAAGGCAAAGCCTCGGGATTTTTTTTGTAAAAACACATAAGGAAAGGTCGCATATGTAAGGAAAGGTCGCATATGTAAGGACAGGTCGCGACCTGTCCCTACAATATGACCTATCCTTACATACCCAATCCTGATTTAGTAGTCCATTCCACCCATACCACCTGGCATTCCGCCTGCCATAGGAGCTGGGTTATTTTCTTTTTCTTCAGCTAAAATACATTCTGTTGTTAAGATCATAGCAGCAACTGAAGCAGCATTTTGCAAGGCAACCCTGCTCACTTTAGTTGGATCAATAACACCAGCTGCAATTAGGTTTTCGTATTGTTCTGTACGGGCATTGTAACCAAAATCGTCTTTGCCTTCACGAACTTTATTTACAACCACACTGCCTTCGCCACCAGCATTGGCAACAATCTGACGCAATGGTTCTTCAATAGAACGTTTGATAATAGCAATACCTGTTGTTTCGTCTTCGTTGATACCTTTTAAGTTTTCTAATGAGGCAATTGCTCTAATATAAGCAACACCACCACCAGCAACAATACCTTCTTCAACGGCAGCACGTGTAGCATGCAAGGCATCGTCAACACGGTCTTTCTTTTCTTTCATTTCCACTTCAGAAGCAGCCCCAATATAAAGAACCGCAACACCACCAGCTAATTTAGCCAAACGCTCTTGCAATTTTTCTTTATCGTAATCTGAAGTTGTGTTTTCAATTTGTGCTTTAATTTGGTTTACTCTAGAAGAAATATCTTCTTTAGCACCAGCACCATTGATAATAGTTGTATTGTCTTTATCAATAGTAATTTTTTCTGCTCTACCCATATAACTAAGGTCGGCGTTTTCTAATTTGAAACCACGCTCTTCGCTAATTACGGTACCGCCAGTTAAAATTGCGATGTCTTCCAACATTGCTTTTCTTCTATCGCCAAAACCAGGTGCTTTAACAGCAGCAATTTTGAGTGATCCACGAATTTTATTCACTACCAAGGTAGCCAATGCTTCACCTTCTAAATCTTCAGCAATAATTAACAAAGGTTTTCCAGTTTGAACAACCAATTCCAATACAGGAAGTAATTCTTTCATGCTAGAGATTTTCTTGTCGTAAATTAAGATAAATGGATTCTCTAATTCAGCTTCCATTTTCTCTGCATTGGTTACAAAATAAGGAGATAAATAACCACGGTCGAATTGCATTCCTTCTACTGTTTTTACTTCAGTTTCTGTACCTTTTGCTTCTTCTACGGTAATTACACCTTCTTTACCAACTTTGGCCATTGCATCAGCAATTAGTTTTCCAATTACTTCATCGTTATTGGCACTAATAGTTGCAACTTGTTGAATTTTTTTGTTATCGTCGCCCACTTGTTGCGATTGGCTTTTTAAGCTTTCTACAACAGTTGAAACGGCTTTATCAATACCACGTTTTAAATCCATTGGATTGGCACCAGCGGCAACGTTTTTTAAACCAGCAGTAACAATAGCTTGCGCCAAAACTGTAGCAGTTGTTGTTCCATCACCCGCTTGATCAGCAGTTTTAGAAGCAACTTCTTTTACCATTTGTGCACCCATGTTTTCAATAGGGTCTTTCAATTCAATTTCTTTGGCAACTGAAACACCATCTTTGGTAACTTGTGGTGAACCAAATTTTTTGTCTATAACTACATTACGACCTTTTGGTCCTAAAGTTACTTTTACGGCATTCGCCAAAGCATCTACACCGCGTTTTAAACCATCACGCGCATCTACACTGTATGAAATTTTCTTAGTCATGTTATGTTTGAATTATTTATTTGAACAATAAAATTAAAGTGTGGCAAAAATGTCACTTTCACGCATAATCAAATAATCGTTTCCTTCAAAACTGATTTCTGTGCCTGCGTATTTTCCATAAAGAACAACATCACCTGCTTTTACAGCTGGTTTGTTTCCTTTTTCATCTAACTCACTTACCGAAATAACGGTACCTCTTTGTGGTTTTTCTTTAGCAGTATCAGGAATAATGATACCTGAAGCTGTTTTTTCTTCTGCTGGTGCAGGCAAAACAATCACTCTGTTTTGTGTTCCTGCAATTGGTTTTAATGAAATTGACATATACTTTTTGTGTTTATTTGTTGTGTTGTACCCTCTTTATGCGAAAGCTGTGCCAAGGCAAAAATGCTGACAGTTTTTCATATTTTGGCAACTTACAATAGAATTTCGGGAAACTTTGTCTATTTTTCAAATAAAATTAGGGTCGAACGCAACCCATTTGCAAGGCATTATGACTTATGAGCAAGGTATAGGGTGCGTTTTAAGATAATAACGCGCAAACCAATAGACAATAACTTACAAATTAGACCTTTGAGAAATTGTTAAATGAAAATTGTAGTGATAAATTAGAAAAAGTTAAAATGAAAAAACTATCAATTATATTATTATTTGCATTTGTAATTATCAGTTGCAACAAACTTGAGATTGAAAAAGGTACTCCAAAAAGTGTCAAGAATAAAATTAAAGAATTCAACAAATCATCCTATTGTAGCAATGCAAAAGTTAACGAGTTTACCTTTCAAGGAAATACTGTTTACGCATTTGATCCTGGTAATTGTGGCGCGGACATGATGACTGAAGTTGTCAGTTCAGATTGTAAAAGTCTAGGATCCTTAGGTGGTTTTTCAGGAAATACAATAATTAATGGTGCAGATTTTTCAGCTGCAACATTTATTAAAACTACATGGAAGAAATAAAACCAAGACATAACAGCTCCTATTAGAAATTGGCCATTCAGAAACTTTGTGCTTCTTGTTAAGTTCAGTTCTGACAAACATTTAAGTAATTCAAAATCGCCAAATTCTTTTAGCTGCAAACCGCTATAAAAAGTATGTTGTTTAACGAATCCGATATCATCAAAGGTTGTTTGGCAGGCGAAAGAGCCAGTCAGAAGGCCCTATATGAGCATTTTGCCGGAAAAATGTTAGGCGTTTGCATGCGTTATGCCAAAGACAGGGCAGAGGCCGAAGACATGCTGCAGGAGGGGTTTTTGAAGGTTTTTCAAGGAATTTTTAAGTTTAAATTTGAAGGTAGTTTTGAAGGATGGGTGCGCCGCATTATGGTGTACAATGCCATTAACCTTTACAAACATAGAAGCCGGAAGTTTCAGGAAGATTTAGACCAAGAGAATTTTGATGCGCCTTTTCATGATAATATACTCGAAAGAATTTCTGCCAAAGAGATTATTGCATTAATTCAACACATGCCAGAAGGTTACCGGGTAATCTTTAACTTATATGCCATAGAGGGTTATTCTCACAAGGAAATAGCCCAAAAACTAAATATCGCTGAAGGAACCAGCAAATCGCAATATTCCCGATCCAAGCAGTATATGCAGGGTTTATTGGCCAAACATTATCAGATTTTAAATGAGCCATTTGAAGCAGCAAAATAATTTTGAGGAGAAGTTGAAGGAACAACTTGATGGCATGGAATGGAAGCCGTCTAATTCCTTGTGGGATCGCATAGAACAAAATATGGATGCAGATTCCTTTGAGCCCGCCCTGCAAAATAAACTCGCAAATTATTCTCTTGAACCTCATGCGGAAGTATGGGAAAATGTGGAAGCCCAGCTTCCAGAGAAAGATAATAGAAAAGGATTTTTGTGGCTAAGCGTTATTTCTTTTGTATTGCTTGCCAGTTTTGGTGCGGGCTATTGGTTCCGCGAAGTGGAGGTAGAAAACAAGGTAGCGGTTAATGCTGCTGGTCAATCAAATACTTTTCAGCAAGCGCAAACTACTAACAAGGTTTCGGTTCGAACCGACAAAAATGAAATAGAAAAGGCAAAGGAGAAAGTTAGCAGCAATGCCCCAAAGGATAAGCAATCCATCCAAGTAAAAGCGGCTAAACAATCTATTAAGAAGGTTAAACAGAATGAAAATAATTTACTTGCCTTGCGTTCTCCTCAGCGTGCTAAAAAAGCATTAAAGGGAGCCAGTTCTGCTCGCACTAATAAGCTAGGGAATGGCAACACTTTATTGGCAATTCAATCTGTTTCTACAATTGGTGGAACGGTTATTTCACCCTCAAATATTGTTGCAGGTATAATAGATGCAAACCGTTCACAAAGCGTCAATGAAAATTTGGCCAATCCATTGGGTCGTGAAAACGAACCCAAAATTTTAGATGCAGCAAGCATTCCAAGCAATCCTGCCCCAAATGTTAATGTAAAAGAAATTCCTTCTGCTTCAATTTTAATGGGCAATGCTGCAGATACTTTTGCAGAAAACAAGCCCTTTAGAGGCAGCAGTTATATTGCACCCGAAGAGAACCTTACAAACTTCTCTTTAACTGCATTTGCTGGTTTAAATTGGGGTGTGATGCAATTAAAAATGCCCGCTACAAGTAATAATGCCAATATTATTAAAATAGCCAATCTCCAAAATTCTTACAACTTGCGTAAAAGCATGGAAAGTGCCAGTATTGATTTTACTGGCGGCTTGTTACTTAATTACCATTTTCATAAATCTTGGTTTGTGAGTATTGGTATTGGCATGACTAACTTAAAACAAGACGTAAGTTTCAATACCAAAACCGCACAACAGCCTAATCCTGTTTTGGTACAGCCGGTTAATCAATATGTTCACCCAGGAGATTCAATCATTGCGGGCGCCGGCAATACTTATGAAAACAAATATAGTTTTACAGAAATTCCACTCTTATTGGGTTATCAATTACCATCGGAAGGCGATTTTAATTTTAGCCTCATGGGTGGCGTAAGTTATGCGCAACTAAATTTGGTAAATGCTTTTATGCCAGATCCAGCTTGTATTGGTATATTGGTGGTTACAGATAAAGAATCGTTTCCTAAATTTAAAGATGTGTTATTTCTAAACATAGCACCAGCTGTTTCCTATAAGCTAAATGGTTCTGTTGAAATTGGCAGTATGCTACAAGGAAAAATGGCACTCAACAATATGGTAGGAGATTTGCAATGGGTGCAGCAAAGGCCTTATTTACTTGGTTTGAACCTATTTATCCGCAAGCATTTTTAAATGACCAGCACGCACAAAAAAGCCGTCGTAACTTAATTGCTACGACGGCTTTTTTTATTTCTAAAAATATTATTGAGCTGGTTGCTGCGCTGCTGCACCTTCTTGTGCTGGTTGAGCAGTTTGAGCAGGTTGCGGAGCTACGGGAGCTGCAGGTACTGCTTGTTCTTCTATGTTTGATTTAATCCTAGAATCATTCAAACCTTCGTTGCTTGCGCCATTAGGACGAAAGAAATTAGATAACAATGAAAGAGATATCAAAGCGATGGCCATTACCCAAGTTGCTTTTTCTACAACGTCTGTACTGCGTTTAACACCCATAATTTGGCTAGGTGCAACAAAGTTTGCAGCAATACCGCCTTTTGGGTTTTGGATGAGTACCAATAAAGTAAGTAACAAACAAGCTACTACAATTAAAATTAAAATTACTGTTAACATATCTAGTCTATATTATGTGCTGATTTAATCTGTAAAATCAGGCCTGCGAAATAAGGTAATTTATCGGGATTATGCAACCCCAATTTTTCATACATCACAATTGCCTTTTTATAAAGGCCTTGGCGGGTGTAAATTTGCGCCAAGGTTTCACTTAAAATCTCTTCACTTTCCTCTGCGCTTTGCTTGGCCATGTTCATTGGACTATAAAATTCACTCTTAGGTCTTGCTATGCTTGGGTTTTCACGCATAAACTTCTCTAAAATAGATTCTACTGTACTTGGGTCGCGGGCAATTTTAGGCGTTGGTAAATCTGCTATCTTGGGCTTTATAGCTGGTTTTTCGCTAGTAAGTACTGGCTTTTTTATTTCCGTTTCACTACTTATTGGCGCAGTGGTTTTTTGTTTTAAACTGGCAAATGGTTCGGTCCACTCAACCCTAGCCGAACTGCTACCACCAAAGCAATCTGTAAAGCTATCTTCAAAAATATTTTCATTATAGCTCACCTGTTGGTACAAAGGCGCCAAGTATTCATTTACCTCATATTGGAATAACGACAATAATGGGTCGGAAATAGCTGTTGTGTTTGGCGTTTCTGTTAATGTGATTGGGGTAATTTCAATAGGTGCCTCAAATACTACTTCATCTATTACAGGCAATTCTCTCGAAATATTTTCTTCTATATGGGTACTTAAATTGGCATTTGCTTGCAGTCCTAAATCTACATTGAAATTATTTACAAAGGCAAAGTCTTCCTCCATTTTTGCAGGAGCAATAAGTACTGGCGGAGTGCTGTTTTCAATTTGTTTCTCTTCAATTTCCTCGCCTGCGCTGTCTTTTTGGGCTATCCAATCAAAAAAGGCACTATCAGTTTCTGTTTTTACTTCTAAAATTGAAGTAAGTGTTTCAACTGGCGTTTCTAACCTATTTTCAATAATTGCAATTGGTTCTTCTTCAATAAACATGGGCGTATACGCAGGAGCTTGGGGCTCTTGATTTATAGTCGCAATGTCAAAAGACTCTAAAACTAGTTCTTCCGTTTCTGAATTATTGGGAATTAATGATTCTTCCTGGCTTTCCTCAGTTACCTGAATTTTTGGAACAAATTTCACAAATTTACCAGTTGGCTGAACCAATTTTTCTTCCTCATAAATTTGATTTGGATCTTTGATTGGTGCTGCTGGTTCTAAAACCACTGGCGTTTCAATTATACTTTCAAGCTCAATATCCTTCTCCAATACAATTTCCTTCTCCACCTCAACTTTATTCTCTATTTCACTTGGCTTGTCTATTTGTAAATTTTCAATTGGCTGAACCAACAATTCTTCGCTTTCGGTTTCAAGCGGTAAATTATTGACTAAATTATAGAGCACTGCTCTACTTCCAACTTGCAGGGCTGCTTGCTTTAAGTACTTATCGTATTCGTAATGTTTGGTATTGTGCAAGGCTTTCACAAGTAAATTATGGCCCAATGAAAAATAGGGGAACTGGTCTACCAGTGCCTTTAATTTTTCAATATCGGCGTCCCCTAATTTTTGGGGCTCTTTTACCATGCTTGTAAAATCGTACTTGTTCAAATCAGCTATTTTGAGGCAATATAATTAAAAAAAGAGTGGCTGTCAATTTACCAATTAATAAATGCCTTATTAAAAATATCCTGCACCATACCATCACATATTTTGTTGATGAGATCCCGCTCAATACTGGAGAAATCATTCTTTGAGTCAAAATCGGCAAAATTGGTAAACGTTTGGGTAAAGCTTTTGGTTTCATCGTTTTTATTCACGCAGGCAATCTCAACAGTTACTGTTAGCCTACTCATGGCATTGGTTTGGTTACCTTGAATAGCAATTGGAGCTGTAAGGTAACTTAATATTTTACCTGAAAATTGTAGGTCGCCTTCTTCTGTGGTAAGTTTTAAAGGCGTTTCATTTATGAATTTTGTTTTAATTTTTTCAGTGAGTGTTTGGCTCAATGTTGGCGCAACAATGGTGGCATTGTTTACAATATAAGTTACGCCAAAAGTTTTGGTGGCAGGGTCAATAGAAGCACCGCTTTGTGTATACACGCCGCAGGAAGAAAACATCAAAAAGCTAATTAGGCCAAAGGATAGGTGGAAGAAGTTTCTTTTTTGAAAGCGCATAAGCAAGTGGGCTTTTGTCATTGTTTTCAAAAATACAATAATCGAAGCAAAGCACACAAAAAAAACGCCTTAAGCAATTTAAGGCGTTTTTTGTATAAAAAGCTTTTCTAATTATGCTTCGTTTTTCTTAGCCGCTACAGCATTTTTTAACCATTCAAAGGTTACAGATTTTGGTCTTTCAATTGGCAAGCCCAAAGCTCTATCCCACATTAATGAGGCCATTACGCCTAAGGCACGACTCACACCAAAAAGAACGGTGTAGAAGTCATATTCTTTTAAGCCATAATGCAATAGCAAAGCGCCAGAATGCGCGTCTACGTTTGGCCAAGGGTTTTTGATTTTTCCTGTGCCTTCTAAAATGGGAGGTGCAACTTCATAAATGTTCCAAACAATATTTACCAATTCGTCGTCTGGCATATATGTTTTTGCAAATTCTTGTTGTGCCACAAAACGAGGGTCGGTTTTTCTAAGCACGGCATGGCCATAACCTGGAACCACTTTGCCATTTAACAATGTTTTATGGATATATGCAGCAATTTCTTCTTTGCTTGGTGCATGACCAATTTCATCACGCATTTCAAAAATCCATCTTACTACTTCTTGGTTGGCCAATCCGTGCAATGGACCTGCCAATCCGTTCATGGCTGCAGCAAATGAAAGATAAGGATCGCTCAAGGCCGAACCAACCAAGTGGGTAGTATGGGCCGAAACATTTCCACCTTCATGATCGGCATGAATAGTTAAATACAAACGCATTAACTTGTAGAATTCATTTTGATCGAAGCCCAACATGTGGGCAAAATTTGCTGCCCAATCCAAATCTGGATTTGGAGCAATATGCTCATTGTTTTTGTAGGTTCTTCTGTAAATATAAGCTGCAATTCTAGGCAAACGAGCCAAAAGGTTGGTTACATCTTCGTAGGTAGGATCCCAATAATCTTTTTTATTGATTCCGTCATGGTAGGCTTTTGCAAACACAGATTCGTGTTGCATGGCCATAATACCAATGCTAAATTGGGTCATTGGATGCGTGGTAATTGGCAAAGAATCTAAAGTAGTGAAAACATGCGCAGGCACTTCCGCTCTTTCTCTCCAGGTTGCTTGAATATCTAATACATCCTCATAGGTGGGCATTTCACCTAACAACATCAAATAAAATAATCCTTCTGGAAGTGGCTCGGTTCCACCCGGAACTTTTGGAAGTTTTTCCCTCAATTCAGGAATGGTATAACCTCTAAAACGAATTCCTTCGTTTGCATCTAATAAAGAAGTTTCAGTTAATAGTCCAATAATGCCTTTTTGGCCTGCGTAAACATCTTCAACTGTAAATTGCCCAAGGGGCGTATTTCCGTTTTCTTTAACAAATTGCCTGATCTCTGCCGAAAGTGGCAAAGCTTTTTCGATAAACTTTTTCTTTAACTGACCCATTTTTCTAAATATTCTTAGACTCAAATAATAACCGCGCTAAATTAGTATTTGTTTTACAACTAAAACAAATTGTTTTAAAAAATGCAGAAATTGTTATTTTTACCAAGCGCCTAATTACTATGAAGAGACACGTTTTTTATTTGTTTATGATATTTGTCAGCCTGCTGAAAACGCCCGTTTTTAGCCAAGGTTTGCTTATTAAGGGAGTTGTAATTGATGAGAATACATCTTTGCCACTTTCGGCTGTTTCGGTAACTTTAGATAAAAAATACAATACACTTACAGATTCACATGGCTTTTTTTCTTTTTCTGTTCAGCCCGGAAAACACCAATTAAAGGTGAGTAGGGTTGGTTATAAAAACTACGATTTGGTTTTTGAAGAACAATTAGAGGGTAAGCGTGAATTTCAAGTTGCATTAGCACCATTTGTTAACCAGCTGAACCAAGTTGTAATTGCAGGCTCTCGCGGCGCAAAGGAAGTGGCAAGGGAAGTCACCTCTGTAAATATTATTCAGCCCTATTTAATTAGTAATAGCAATGCCACAGATTTATCTGAGGTGTTAAATAAAGTGCCAGGTGTAAGTGTGGTAGATGGACAAGCTACTATTAGAGGTGGCGTAGGTTTCTCTTATAATACTGGCAGCAGGGTTGCAGTGTTGTTAGATGATATGCCCTTGCTTGGTGCCGACTTGGGCGATATTCAATGGTCGTTTTTACCCATAGAAGCGGCCGAACAAATTGAAATTATTAAAGGGTCTGCCTCAGTTTTGTATGGTTCTTCTGCTTTAAACGGAACCGTAAATGTGCGCACAGGCTGGGGTTCGGCTAAACCAATTACCAAGTTTCAATTTTATGAGGGCATACTTTCTAATCCAAAAAGAAAGGAAATGATTTGGTGGTCGCCTTCTTCTCATCCTTCAAACAGTGGTATGTTTTATAGCCACAAACAAAGTTGGGGTAAATTTGACTTAGTAGTTTGTGGTAATTTAAATGCCGTACATAGTCATTTGCAAGGAGCAGATTTAAATAGAGGAAGAAATTACCTTAAAACACGTTACCGCTTTACCCCTAATTTAAGTGCGGGTATCAATGTAAATATGATGGTGGAGCAAGCAGGTCGCTTCTTTTTATGGGCCGATGCCGATACGGGTGCACTCAAACCATTAGACAATTATGTGGTTGACGATTTCTTTAGAATCATTTCATTAGATCCCCATTTAGAATACAAAAAAGGTAAAACTACCCAAACATTTAAAGCGCGCATGTACCAAGTAAAGCGCTTTGTAGACAGAGCTGTTCATCCATTAGACAATGATGCAATTGCCAATTTATATGCCTTTGATTATAATTTAAAAACCAGTTTGTTTAAAAACTTTTACCTAACCTCGGGTACCTATTTAACTAGTCTATGGGCGGTGGGTAATGTATACAAAGGTGAATTTGCTGGCTTTAGCAGAGCCGTTTTTACTCAGGCCGATTACCGTTACAAACGTTGGAGTTTTGTATTAGGAGGCCGGTATGAAATTAACGGATTAGATAAATACCAAGAAAGCACCGGTTTGCTCAAACGTATTGGCGCTAATTTTCAAGCAGCAGAAAAAACTTTTTTACGCGCCAATTATTCAGAAGGTTATCGCTTTCCAACTATTGGTGAAAAATATGTGGAAGATAAAGCGGCCAGTATTCGTTTGTTTCCTAACGATAAATTGGTTTCAGAACGAGGGTTTACAGCAGAGTTTGGTGTGCAGCAAGGATTTAAAATTGGCAATTTTAATGGCTCCATAGATTTTGCCATTTTCGATCAAGAGTACGACAGCATGATTGATTTTAGGTTCGACCAATGGCTGTCTTCAATAGATTACCCTACATTGCCAATTTGGCAAAGGGTAGGCTTTAAGGCTGTAAATATTGGCCAAACGCGGGCGGCAGGTTTTGAAATAAGTGTAAGTGGCGAAGGTAGAATAGGTGATGTGTTAATTAGAACTTTAGGTGGTTTTACCTATTCTTTGCCAATGAACTTAAGCACTAATCCTGAAATGGCAGATTGGGGTAATTATTGCACAGCTTTCTTTAATAGTTTTGGTAAATTAGATAGCTCAAAATATTATGGCGCGCTATTGCCTTATAGAAATAGAAAAACTGCTAAATGGGATATTGAGGCTTCGTTGAAGAAATTTTCATTGGGTTATTCCCTCAATTATTTCAGTGTATATGAAAAAGTGGATGCCTTCTTTCCTGTGTTTATCCCAAGTGTAAAAACATTTTTTGAAAGAGCCGGAAGGGGTAACTTAATTCAAAACATACGTTTCTCCTACCAAATGACACAACAAAGTCGCTTGGCAATTTTAATAAACAATTTTACTAACGAAGAATATGCCACACGTCCAGGGAAAATGGACCCAATGCGCAGTTTTAATGTACAATTAAGGATAATGTTTTAATTAATGCGTTAATTGCGGCATGAAAAATAAGTCGCCTATTTTTGTACTTTTTGTTACCATCTTAATTGATTTATTGGGATTTGGCCTCATTATTCCCATACTTCCCATTTTTGCGAGCGAGCTTAACGCAGGTCCATTTGTTATTGGATTAATTGCTGGAATATACTCCTTAATGAACTTTTTGTTTGCACCTTTTTGGGGGACATTGAGTGATAAAATTGGAAGAAGACCTGTTATGCTTATCAGCATATTTTTAACCATGCTTTCTTATGTGTTTTTCTCCTTTACGCACAGTTTAACTTTCTTAATTATTTCGCGCATATTTTCGGGAATGGGTTCGGCAAATATTTCTGCTGCCCAAGCATATATTGCAGATATTACAACGCCAGAAAACAGGGCCAAAAATATGGGTATCATTGGTGCTGGATTTGGATTGGGTTTTATTTTTGGTCCACCCGTAGGAGGTTATTTGAAATCTATCAGTGGTGCCGGAAGTGTTGATATTGTAGGTTATTTTGCTGCGGGCTTGTGTGCATTTAATCTGCTATTGGCCTATTTATATTTGCCAGAATCACTAAAGGTAAAGAACCCAGATAAGGCATTTAGTTTTAAGCCAATTGCCAATATACTTCATGAACTAAAAAAGCCTGTAATCAGCGAGTTAATTTCTATCAACTTTTTATTTGTAGTTGCCTTTTCAATGATGTCGTTAACAGCGGCTATATTATGGGCCGAACACTACGGATTTGACACCAAACAAATAGGCTATGTGTTTATGTATATTGGCTTAACTGCTGCCATTGTACAAGGAGGTTTGGTTGGTAAATTAAGCAAGGCTTTTGGTGAGAAAAAGTTGTTGTTGTATGGTTCATTATTAATGGCTTTTGGCTTAGCCACTTTGCCCTTTGCACCAACAGATATGTTCTTCTTTCAATTTATTAGTTTAGGTTTAATTTCACTAGCAAACGGCTGTTTAACGCCTTCTATAAATTCACTTATTTCGCAGGCGGCAAATCCAGGAGAGCAGGGCCAAGCTTTAGGCACCAACCAATCTCTGGGGTCCTTGGCAAGGGTTGTAGGACCTGTGCTTGGAGGTTTTCTGTTTAACTTACATTATACTTTACCCTACCTTCTTGGAGCAGTATTAATGATAGGGGCTTATGGCGTTTCTAAGTTGCTCAAAAATCAAAATACCACCGATGCCAATATGGTAACGGAAATTAATTAATCTGCTATTTCTATTTTAGTAAATATTCATGAAAAGGTTTAAAAATATATTCATATTACTTGCCATCATAACTTTGTTATTGGTGCTAAAATTTTTCTGTGGTACCAAGAAAATGGAGCAAGGAGCAAAACCCGGTGGTCCATCTAAAATGCCAGTGAAGGTGAGTGTGCAGGTGCTAAAAGGAGAATTGGTTTCGCCAGTTTATCATGTGAGTGGAAGTCTTTTGGCCAATGAGCAAGTGCAGTTAAATTGTGAAGCGCAAGGCTTGGTTAAAAATATGTTGTTTAAGGAAGGTGCACGGGTTGCTAAAGGGGCGCTGTTAATGAAAATAAATGATGCCGATTTACAAGCGCAGTTAAAGAAAGCGCTTGCCAATAAAAAACTAAAAGAAGACAATGCCAAACGCAATGAGGTGTTATTGAAAAAAGAGGCCATGGCACAAGCAGATTACGACTTTTCTGTAAATGAACTCAATGCTATAAATGCCGATATTGATTACCTAAAGGAAATGATCCGCAAAACGGAAATTCGTGCCCCTTTTAATGGCAATATTGGTTTGCGTAATATAAGTGAGGGCGCTTATGTAACGCTCAATACCAACATTGCCACCTTGCAAGATGTATCAAAATTAAAGATTGATTTTTCTGTGCCAGAAAAGTATGCACTTAAAGTAAATATTGGAGATGAAATTAGTTTCACGGTTAGTGGTTCGGATGAAGTTTATACCGCAAAAATATATGCCCGCGATGCAGCTATTTCTAGCGATACGCGCTCAGTAAAAATGCGTGCTTTGTGCAATAACAATTCAGGTAATTTAATGCCAGGTTTGTTTGCTACTATTACCATGAATTTAGGTTCGGACCGAAACTCTTATATGATACCTACCCAAGCATTGGTGCCAATTTTAAAAGGGCAAAAAGTTTATGTGGTGCAAGGAGATTCGGCAATTGAAAAAATGGTGAAAACAGGCTTTAGAAGTGAGACCCAAATAGAAATTACCGATGGCCTTAATGCAGGCGATTCACTTATTGTTGAAGGTATCATGTACATGAAAACAGGTGTGAGAGTTAAAGTGGGCAAATCAAAATTATGAGTTTAGCGAGTACCAGTATCAATAGGCCAGTGTTGGCCGTGGTGTGTTCCATTCTCATTGTAATGTTTGGCGCCATTTCTTTTAATTATTTGGGTGTGCGTGAATTCCCAAGTATTGATCCGCCTGTTATTACGGTTAGAACAAGTTATACAGGTGCCAATCCAGATATCATTGAATCGCAAATAACAGAGCCACTGGAAAAAGCAATCAATGGTATTGCAGGTATTCGTTCTATCTCTTCTTCAAGCAACCAAGGGAGCAGTACCATCACGGTTGAATTTGGATTAACATCAAATTTGGAAGAGGCTGCCAATGATGTGCGCGACAAAGTTTCGCAAACACTCAAACAATTGCCACAAGATATAGATGCCCCACCTGTGGTGAGTAAAGCAGATGCCAATTCTGATGCCATTGTTTCACTTACGCTGCAGAGCGATTCGCGTTCGCGCTTAGACCTAAACGACTATGCCGAAAATGTGGTAATGGAGCGTTTGCAAACCATACCTGGTGTGAGCAATATTCAAATTTGGGGTCAGAAAAAATATGCCATGCGCCTTTGGCTCGATCCAGATAAGTTGGCTGCCTTTGGTTTAACACCCTTGGATGTACGTTCTGCTTTAGATAGAGAAAATATAGAATTGCCAGGAGGAAAAATTACTGGCGACAATATGGAATTGGCTATTAAAACTGTGGGTAGGTATACTACCGAAGAGCAGTTTAACAATATTGTTATTAAAAATATTGGCACCCAAGTGGTGCGCATGGCAGATATTGGCAGGGCGGTGCTTGGACCAGAAAACGAAGAGTCGATGTTAAAGTCGTCCGGTATGCCTTTGATAGGTTTAGGTTTAGTGCCTCAGCCGGGTGCTAATTACATTGAAATAGCCGATGAATTTTACCGCAGGTACGCCATCATTCAAAAGGAAGTGCCAAGTGATATTCATTTAAATGTTGCCTTAGACAATACAAAATTTGTGCGCACTTCCATTAGCGAAGTAGGCGAAACTTTATTGATTGCTTTCTTATTAGTAGTGCTCATTATCTTTTTGTTTTTCCGTGATTGGCTTATTGCAATCCGACCATTGGTAGATATTCCGGTATCCTTAATAGGTTCTTTTTTTATTATGTACATGGCTGGCTTTAGTATCAATATCCTTACGCTTTTGGCCATTGTTTTGGCAACTGGTTTGGTGGTAGATGATGGTATTGTAGTAACAGAGAATATTTTTAAGAAAATAGAGGAGGGATTAAATCCTCGTCAGGCCGCCATTAAAGGAACCAATGAAATTTTCTTTGCTGTAATTGCTACCTCAATCACCTTAGCGGTTGTGTTTTTACCTATTATTTTTATTCAAGGATTTGTAGGTCGTTTGTTCCGTGAATTTGGGGTCGTCGTGGCTGGTTCGGTATTAATCTCTGCCTTTGTTTCGCTAACACTCACGCCTGTTTTAAACGTTTTCTTGCAAAGGAAAAACAATAAGCATTCTAAATTTTATGAACGAACCGAACCTTTTTTTGTAAACCTAAATAATGCCTATTCCAAATCTTTGGAAAAGATGTTTCAAAACAGGTGGCAGGTATGGACGCTTATTGCGGTGAGCATGGTATTGATTTTTGTGATAGGTAAAAACTTGCAATCGGAATTATCGCCATTGGATGATAGAAGTTGGATGCGTATTAGTTCAACCGCACCAGAGGGTACCTCTTTTGATTATATGGACAGGTATATGGACCAAATTTCAAGTTTGGTAGATGATTCTATTCCAGAAAAAAGAATGACTTTGGTGGTAACCGCTCCGGGCTTTACAGGAAGTGGTGCCATGAATACAGGATTTGTGCGTGTCATGCTTTCGGAAGCCGATCAAAGAAAACGATCGCAACAACAAATTGCGCAAAAACTGCAACAGCAATTAATGGGTTTAACGGGTGCTAAATCTTTTGTTATTCAAGACCAAACCATAACAGGAACAGGTGGTTCGCGTGCGGGATTGCCCGTACAATTTATTTTGCAGAACCAAGATTTTAGTAAAATACAAAGCTATTTGCCAAAATTTTTGGAAGAGGTAAATGCCAGTAAAGTTTTTCAAGGGGTTGATGTAAACTTAAAGTTTAACCGACCAGAATTGGTGATAAATTTTGATAGAGAACGCGCAAAAAATTTAGGTGTGAGTGTGCAAACCGTAGCCCAAACTTTGCAGTTTGCCTATGGTGGTATGCGCTATGGTTACTTCACCAAAAACGGCAAGCAATACCAAATTATTGGGCAGGTGGAGCGCGAACACCGCGATGCGCCTATTGATTTAAAATCACTTTATGTGCGCAATGATAGAGGCACATTAATTCAATTAGACAATATTGTATCTATTGTAGAACAAAGTAGTCCGCCTCAATTATACCATTACAACAGGTACAAAGCGGCAACGGTTTCTGCGGGTTTAGCGCCAGGCAAAACAATTGGTGACGGTATTGATGAAATGAAACGCATTCAGAAAAAAGTATTAGACGATTCATTCACAACAGATTTGGGTGGTCCTTCACGCGATTTTTCTGAAAGTTCATCCAATACCTTGTTTGCGTTTATTTTGGCTTTGATACTGGTTTACCTTGTATTGGCAGCGCAGTTTGAAAGTTTTATTGATCCAATAATTATCATGTTTACTGTTCCTTTGGCTTTGGCAGGAGCATTAATAACACTTTGGTATTTTGATCAAACCATGAATATTTTTAGCCAAATTGGAATTATTGTTCTCTTAGGTTTGGTTACCAAAAATGGAATTTTAATTGTGGAGTTTGCCAACCAGAAACGCGCCCATGGCATGCCAAAATTACAAGCGGTAAAAGAAGCAGCGGTTTCTCGTTTGCGTCCCATTATGATGACCAGCCTAGCAACCATTTTGGGGGCATTGCCCATTGCCCTAGCCCTTGGTGCAGGTGCCAAAAGTAGGGTTTCTTTGGGAATGGTAATTATTGGCGGATTGCTGTTTTCTGGCTTCTTAACTTTATATGTTATTCCTGTAGTTTATGAATTTATGTCGGGTAAAAAGAAAATTGAATCACCAAGTGAAATAACAAATGAAGAACACTAAACTATATTTATTTTTTCTGTTGTTTTTGCTTTTAGGCGGACCAATATTTGCACAAAATACTTTGAGTTTGAAGCAGGCATTTGAATTGGCTTTGCAGCAAAATTATTCCATTCAAATTGCAAGCAATGAATTGGAAATTGCCAAGAAAAACAATGTAATGGGCAATGCTGGCATGTTACCTGTTTTAACAGGTACCATGAACCAAGACAACCAAATTCAAGATACCAAACAAGAGTTTCTTGGTGGTAATAAAAACAATAAAAACGGTGCCCGCAGCAATCAATTAAACGGTGGAGTTGAAATGAGTTGGACTTTGTTTAATGGCATGAAAATGTTTGCGAGCAAAAGCAGATTGGCAGAATTGGAAGCCATGGGCGAATTGAAATTGCGCCAGCAAATGGAAAATACCTTGAGTAAAGTTGCAAAATCGTATATGGATTTATTGCTTATTCGTGAGCAAATAAAATCGGCAAAATCTTTTATAGAAATCAGTGAAAAGCGTTTAGAAATTGCAAAAGCAAAGGTGCTGGCAGGAAAGAGTTCTAAGTCGGAAGTGCTCAATGCCCAGGTAAATGTAAACAGCGATTTGGCGGCATACAAAAAATTAGAAACCAATTACCGTAACAGTAAATTAAGTTTAAATCAATTATTAGGAAAGGATATTGACTTTACATTTGAGCCAAGTGACTCTTTAGAACCAAAAGAAAAAATGGCTTTGGAGGAATTACGCAATTTGGCGCGTAAGAACAATACAGGACTAAGAATGGCAGAAGTGAACAAAGAAATTGCTTTACTTCAAATGCGTGAAATTAAGGGCGAACGCTATCCAGTATTTCAAGTGAAGGGTGGGTATTTGTTTAACCAGCAACAATCACAAGCAGGTTTTTTACAATCATCTAATACCAACGGTGTTCATTATGGAGCCGGATTGAACCTAAATATTTTTAATGGGTATGATGTAAACAGGCGTGTAAACAATGCCAAGCTCACCTATAGAAATACCGATTTACTTTTAAAAGATTCTTTGTTAAAGCTTGATATTGCTCTGGCACAGGCCTATAATGTTTACCTCACCAATATTGATTTGTTTCATTTTGAAGAAAACAATTTGGACGTGGCTAGGCAAAATTTTGAAATTTCACAAGCACAGCAAGAACAAGGGATGATTAGCAGCAACGACCTAAGGATTGCCCAAGTGAATTATTTGCAAAATGTAAACCGCCTTTTACAAGCAGCCTATGATGCCATGTTAAGTGAAATTGAATTGAAACGTTTGAGCGGTTCTTTGCTTAAATAATTATTTCTTTTTTGTTTTAGTTTTTCCACCAAACACAGAAATATTTAAATACCTACTTGGATTTTCTTTCAAATCTTTTAACAAAGCCTGAAGCTCAAAAGAAGATTTGTTTAAGTTATCGTAAAGCTCTTTGTCATTTATAAATTTACCTGCGCTGCCTTCGCCTTTGTCTATTTTCTGGGTAATCATAGCCAATTGCATAGAGGTTTTATTTAATTGCTCTATGGTTGCTTTTAGCGGTGCATTTGCCAGTGAATCACTAATGCTGCTAAAGTTCTTAAGGCCATTTTCAATTTCTTTATTACTCTTCTTAAAGGTTTCTGAAAGCGCTTCTAGGTTGCCAGTTATTTTACCAATTTTCCCTTTTTCACTTTGCATTAACACATCTAATTGGTGTGTGGTGGCGCGTAGGTTCGACAAGATTCCTGCTAAGTCTTCTATGCCAACAGATAAATGTTCTGTGCCGCCATTGGCCAAAACTTTTTCTAATTCACCTAAAACTTTGTTAAGCGAAACCATTACATTTTCTGTTTTGTTTTTCACAGGTGTAATAAGTTCAGAAATAGATTCGCTTAGGCTGGTTTCTTCTGTTCCTAATAAAGTATCTCCTTTATGAATAGGGTTTACTAAGCTAGGAATAATTAATGAAATAGCTTTGCCTCCAAGTAAGTCCATACTCACAATTTTGGCTTCACTGCTTTGTGCCAATTGAATCTTATCGTCAATTAACAAAGTGGCCATAATTTTATTGGCGCTATCGGTTCGGATCAGGCTTAATTTTTCTACCTGACCTACTTTTAATCCTTTAAAATAAATGGGGGTGGATTTTACAATACCATCAATTTTATTGTAAACAGCGTAATAGGTGGTTTGGTTCGAGAATAGTCTTTTACCACGCAAAAAATTATAGCCAAAATACAATGCGGCTAGCGATAATGCGGCGAATAAACCAATTTTAGCTTCTTTAGATACTTTCAAAACAAATTCTTTTTAGCAAAAATAAGGATTTATTGCTCCTATGCTAATTTATCTTAGGGGTAGTTTTCCCTCAAATGATTTTTTATATTCAACTACAGATTTGGTCATAGCACCAGAGATTTCATTTACGCCAGCTTCACTGCTCAGGTATTCACGGTCTTTTTTATTGCTTATAAAACCGGTTTCAATGAGTATGCTAGGCATTTTTGTTTTCCATAATACTAGAAATCCAGCTTGTTTTACGCCTCTACTAGGTCTGTTGATGCCTTTGCTGATTTGGGTTTCAATATTTGCTGCTAGCTTAATACTTTGCTCCATATACACATTTTGGAACAAGCTAAAGTAAATATGTGATTCAGGAGAGTTTGGGTCGAATCCCTCATAACGTTCAATATAATTGTCCTCCAAAAGAACTACTTCATTTTCTCTTTTTGCTACTTCTAAATTTGCATTTGTTTTATGTAAACCCATGGCAAAAGTTTCTGTTCCATTGATGGCAGTGTTTTTTGTGGCATTGCAATGAATGGAAATAAATAGGTCGGCATTATTTTTATTGGCAATGGCTGCACGCTCCCATAGTTCCACAAACACATCTGTTGAGCGGGTAAAAATGATATTTACATCGGGTAATTGAGCCTTTAATTTTTCGCCCAAAGCCAAGGCTATAGCCAAAGTAACTTCTTTTTCCTTAACATTGTTGGTCATACAACCCGGATCATGGCCACCATGGCCCGCATCTATCACAATGGTTTTGATTGTTTTTTTGTTAATTTTTTTAGGTTCGGGCGGAACAGATGCAGCTAAAAAAATAAAAACAAGGAAAAGTGGCATAATTTTTTCCCATTTCGGTAAATGCATTAGTTTATTTAGATTTGTTGGCAACATTGAAAGTACTGTTTTTATATCATTTGGCTAAATGGCGGCAATGGGTATTCCCCAGTATCGCATCCATTTTTCTTATTTCACTTGGTGGAAACCAATTGATAGCTGCCAATAGTAATAACTATTCAAAATTAATCAGTTTAAACGCTAAAACAAGCAATTTACACCCTGTTGATTTGTTAACGGAAAGATTGTCAATTTCTTATAATTCGGTTGATAGTCCTCCCGCCAATATAGTTACCTTAAATGATAGCATACCACGCGATAGCAATTATTTGCCTCGAACCAATTCTGCAATTAAAAATAAGGTAAAATATTTGGCCACCGATTCAATTGTTTATTCTGCTGCCGACAAGACTACAACGCTCTACAAAGACTCTAAAATTAATTTTGATGCCTATGAAATGAAGGCAGCCATCATTAAAATTAACTTGGCCAACACTACCATTAATGCCATTGGAGCGCCAGATAGTTCAGGAAAACTTACCAATACGCCGCATTTTAAGCAGGGCGAAGAAGAATACAACATAGAAGAAGTTACATTTAACTACCAAAGCAAGCGCGGTTTAATGCGTGAGTTTCGAACCCAAGAAGGGGAAGGATTTATAAAAGGTGAGCGTGTAAAGCGCGATGAACACAATAATTTTTATATCCGCGATAGTTATTATACAACTTGTAGCGACCCAGAACCTCATTTTGCCATCAATGCTAAAAAATTAAAAGTAATTCCTGGTTCTCGGGTAATTACTGGTCCTGCTAATTTGAGTATTGCAGGTATTAGTACCCCGCTTTTTATCCCATTTGGGATTTTTCCTTTAAAGCGCGGACAACAATCTGGCTTAATTATTCCTAGTTATGGAAATGCCTTGGGTAGGGGATTTTTCTTACGTCAGGGTGGTTATTATTTTGGATTAGGTGCGCATGCAGATTTAGCTGTAGTGGGCGATATCTATGCCAATTTAAGCTGGCAATTGGGTGGTCGTATGAACTACCGCAGTATTTACAAATACAATGGAAATTTTAGCGCCAATTATGCCCATAATAAAAATGGGATGCCTGAAGATAAAAATTTCAATGAGTTTACCACCTTTGAGGTAGTTTGGATGCACAATATGGATCAGAAAGCCAAACCGGGAACCTCTTTTAGAGCTGATGTGCGTTTGGTTGGAAATCAATATTTGGCTTATAATACCTACAACACAAACAATACGGCCTTTGCCAATAATATCAACTCCTCGGTAAGTTATTCCAAATCTATGGGGAAAGGGCGCTATAATTTTTCTGCCAATGGCCGTGCTTCCCAAAACACGCAAACGCGCGACCTTTCTGTAACACTTCCAGATGTTACTTTTTCTGTTGCCTCTTTTCAACCGTTTAAGCCCAAATGGAAACCAGTTGCAGAAAAATGGTATGAGAAAACCAGTGTGAGTTATTTGGGAACCATGCAGAATATTTTAACAACAAAAGATAGCATGTTGTTTAAAACGAGAAACGATTTAGACATGCGTTTGTATTTAGACTCTGTGATGCGCAATGGTGCGCGACATGCCATTACGCTTCAGAATTCAATGAATATTTTGAAGTTTTATACCGTTTCTGTAAGCGCAGATTACAGTGAAATTTGGACATTAAAAACCGTTGATAAAACATATGATGCGGAAAATAAAACCATCAAATCTATCAATAGAAATGGCTTTGAACGTGGTTACCAATATTCTTTTAGAGGGGGTATTTCTACCAGGTATTATGGAATGGTTCAATTTAAGAAAGGCAGGTTAAAGGCGGTTCGCCATGTTGTAAATCCAGATTTGAGCTTTTCTTATGTGCCAGATTTTAGTCAGGCCTCTTATGGTTTTTACAAAAATGTGCAGCGCGATAGTGCGGGTAATAATAGCAGTTATTCCATTTTTGAAAATTCAATTTATGGCGGGCCAACAAGAGGAAAGCAAGGCAATATCAGTTTTGGTTTAGATAATAATTTAGAGATTAAATGGAAGAAGGGAAAAGATACTTCAGAGAAAATTGAAAAGGTGAAAATCTTTGAAAGTTTTAGGGCTGGAGGGTATTACAATATCTTTGCCGATTCCATGAATCTGAGTATGATTCCAATAAGTTTTAGGACCACCTTGTTTAAAACAATTAACCTAAACGGGTCGGCTAATTTAGATCCTTATGTAAACAATGTGGTGGAAATAAATGGGCGTAAATATTACCAAAGAATCAACCAATTTTATTTTAAGGATTTTCAAAAGTTAGGGATGATAACCAATGCCAATATTGGAATAGGGGCAAGCCTCACGCCAGAAATGTTTAAGCCCAAGGATGCAACGCGTTTAGAAAACAGAAAGAAGGAAATGCAAGAGCAACATTTTACTGATGTTGCCATCCCTTGGAGTCTCGGTTTAAATTATACTATTTCTTACGATTACCGCTCAAAAATTGACCCAAGCGCATTGCCTTTGGTTCAAACTTTAAGTTTTAGTGGCAATATTTCTCCAACCAAAAATTGGTTTGTGAATTTTAATTCTGGTTACGATTTTACCCTAAAGAAAATTTCACATCTGGGTATTGATTTGCGCAGAGATTTGCATTGTTGGCAGTTTACTTTTGCTTGGACACCCCTCTCTGCTTACGGAAATCAGTTCTTTATGTTCAATATCAATGTTAAATCGTCTGTATTACAAGACCTTAAATTCCCTAAGAGAAAAGACTGGTTTGATAACAGAAGAATATAATAATCCAATAATTTTGATTTAATTCGAAGCTTCAAATATTCATTAATTACACAACATGAAATACGTTACATTAAACGACTTACATGCCGCATTAGGCGCAAAAATGATTGAGTTTGCAGGTTACAATATGCCTGTATTATATACCAATTTAATTCAAGAGCATTTAGCCGTTCGAAATGGTGTTGGTGTGTTTGATGTAAGTCATATGGGTGAATTTAAATTAGTTGGTGAAAAAGCCTTAGATTTAATTCAACTGGTTACCTCTAATGATGCTTCTAAATTAACAGATGGTAAAGTGCAGTATTCTTGCTTGCCAAATGACAATGGTGGTATTGTAGATGATTTATTGGTATACCGTTATTCTGCTACAGAATATTATTTAGTAGTTAATGCAAGTAATATTGAAAAAGATTGGAATTGGATTAGCCAACACAATACATTTGGGGTTGAAATGACCAATATGAGCGATGATTTGAGCTTATTTGCAGTACAAGGACCAGATGCCATTAAAGTGATTCAAAAACTCACTTCAACAGATTTATCTGTAATGGAGTATTATACTTTTACCACAGGATCTGTAGCTGGTTGTGATGATATTATTATTTCAAATACAGGATATACTGGTGCTGGCGGATTTGAATTATATGTTTGGAATAAAGATGCCAAAAAAATCTGGGATGCTTTGTTTGAAGCAGGTCAAGAATTTGGAATTTTGCCAATTGGTTTAGGTGCACGTGATACCTTGCGTTTAGAAAAAGGTTTCTGTTTGTATGGTCATGATATCAACGATGAAACTTCACCTATTGAAGCAGGTTTAGGTTGGATTACCAAATTTACCAAACCATTTATTAACCACGAACACCACAAAGCTATTAAAGATGCCGGTGCCTCTAAAAAATTAGTTGGTTTTGAAATGATAGATAGGGTATTCCTCGTCAGCATTACTTAATAAAAGATGCTGCTGGAAATACCATTGGTGAAGTAACTTCTGGAACACAATCGCCTTCTTTAAACAAAGGAATTGGAATGGGTTATGTAAGTGCTGCGCACAGTAAATTAGATACCGAAATATTTATTGAAATTCGCGAAAAAGCCATTAAAGCCAAAGTGGTTAAAATGCCGTTTTTGTAAATCGTTTTTTAATAGAAAGCATGGTTTAAACGCCATGCTTTTTTTTTGTTAAGGATATGAATAAAATTGAAGTTATACATACATACACCCGCCCTTTTGCCCTTATACGATTTAAGCGATAAAGTAGTTGTGGTAATAGATATCTTAAGAGCTACCACAACCATGTGCGTGGCCTTTCAAACAGGAGTGAGTAAAATTTTGCCAGTTTCTACACCAGAAGAATGTTTGCTGTTTAAAGATTTTGATTTCATTATTGCGGCCGAACGCAACGCACAAAAAGTGGGTGGTTTTGATTTAGGTAATTCGCCTTTCGAATATGAAAACCCAATTTTGGCTGGAAGAAATATTGCATTTACCACCACCAACGGAACCAAGGCAATTAAAATGGCTAAGGAAATGAATCCGGCTTCTATTTTAATTGGTTCGTTCCTAAACCTAAGTGCCTTGTGCAATCAAATTATAGCAAGCAAAAAAGACCTTGTTTTATTGTGCGCTGGATGGAAGGATAAATACAATTTAGAAGATACTTTGTATGCAGGGGCAGTAATTAACCAATTGCTCCAAACCTACGAAATGCGAGACGATGCAGCCTTATGTGCACACGCGCTTTATACCCAACATGCAGGAGATTTAGAAGCTTTGGTTCGGAAAAGTTCCCATGCCCAACGCTTTACTTTATTGCATTTACAAACTGATGATGTAAAGTATTGCTTGCAAATAGATACTTGTAAAGTAGTGCCTCAAATGGACGGCAACTTTTTACGAGTTAAATAAAAATTTCTCTTTATTATTTCTTCATTTTTTGCCATGCATTTTTGATTAATTGTATAGCAAAGCTAAATCCAATTACCAATAAACTTCCAAAAACATTGAACCATAGGAAGCCAATTTGTGTATAGAAATACATGTACAATACAATTGATTCTGAAATTAATGCGGCATAAAAACTGCTCGAACCGGTAATGCGTTTGAACATAAATCCTACAAGAAAAATACCTAATATAGTGCCATAAAACAAGGAGCCTAAAACATTTACGGCCTCAATTAAACTGCCTAGTTTACTGGCAAACATGGCTACCCCAATAGCGTATACTCCCCATAAAGCGGTTGCCCATTTAGAGGCATGTAAATAGTGCATTTCACTGGCTTCTTTTACAAAACTTCTTTTGTAAATATCTACAATACTACTAGAGGCCAATGCGTTTAATTCTGCCGATTTACTTTGCATGGAGGCCGCAAAAATTACCGCAATTAATAAACCAATTAAGCCATGTGGCAGATAGTCCATTACAAAACGCAAGAAGATATAATTGGTGTCGTTGGTTTCTGCCTTTGGATCGTTTTTTTGCATAAGTCCAATGGCTTTCTCCCTGTTTTGTATTTGTTCCTTTTCGTTCTTTTTGATGGCAGCGGTAGTTAATACAATAGATGTTTCATTTCCTTCTTTGATTCCTTGGTTCAACAAAAGTGTTTGTTCTCTTTTTATGTCGTTGAATTTGGCATGCTGTGCCTCAATAACATTCCATTCTGTTTTGTAAATACTGTTTTCAAGTTTTGCGGTTTCTGTATTGTTAAAGAATACAGGTGCTGGCTTAAATTGGTAAAACACAAAAAGTAAAACACCAATAAGGAAAATGAAAAATTGCATGGGCACTTTCATAAAGCCGTTCATTAATAAACCTAAACGACTTTGCTTCAAGTCTTTTGCTGAAAGGTGGCGTGAAACCTGCGATTGGTCGGTGCCAAAGTATGCCAAGGCTAAAAAGAATCCGCCAATAATACCACTCCAAATATTGTATTTATTATTAAAGTCGAACTTCAAATCTATAAGGTTCATTTTACCCAATTTCCCACCAATTTTAACAGCATCCGTAAAGCCAATATCTTGGGGTAACAAATGCACAATCATAAATCCGGCGAGAAACATTCCTATAAAAATAATGCTCATTTGGTGCAGGTGTGTATAGCTCACAGCTTTGCTTCCACCAGCTACGGTGTAAATAATAACAATGCCACCAATAAAGAGATTGGTATAATAAATATTCCATCCCAAAATAGCCGATAAAATAAGGCTTGGCGCATACAAGGTTAAGCCAGAAGCCAATCCTCTTTGTGTTAAAAATAATAAGCTGGTTAAAGCCCTTGTTTTTTGGTCGAACCTATTTTCTAAATATTCGTAAGCTGTAAAAATATTGAGGCGGTGGTATATGGGGAGAAAGAAAATACAAATTACTATCATGGCAATAGGAAGTCCTAAATAATATTGCACAAAGCGCATTCCGTCTGTATAAGCCTGGCCAGGTGCCGATAAAAAAGTAATAGCGCTGGCTTGGGTTGCCATAATAGATAAACCCACCATATACCAAGGAATGCTATGGTCGCCGCGCAGGTAGGTTTCCATGGTATTGGATCCCCTACTTTTATACATGCCATAACCTGCAATTCCTAAAAGAGATGCTAAAAGAACAATCCAATCTAAAACACTCATTTTAAACTTTCAGTTAAGTAGTTGAAAAATAAGACGAGCACAAGAACAAAGCCTAGGATCATATAATACCATTTATGAAAGGACTTATCGGCTTCTTTGTCGGGGTTCGACGCTTTATTTTGGGTCATTAAAAAAAATATATGTTTTTTGGAAAACATCAAATATAATTGCCCTAACAAAACAATCCTAAAAAATGAGATTATTTAGACTATTGGTCCTTGGTGTTTGCTTGTCGTTACAGGCATTTGCCCAAAAACAAGCTCCCGAAAATTGGTTCAACTTAGACAAAAAAGCCGATAAAATGTGGGGTGTTAGTACCGAAAAAGCATACAAAGAATTGCCAATTGGTAAAAATCCTACCAAAATTATTGTGGCAGTTATTGATGCGGGTACTGATATTGACCATGAAGATTTAAAATCTATTCTTTGGGTTAACCCTAATGAAATTCCAGCAAATGGCATTGATGATGATAAAAACGGATATATTGATGATATCAATGGTTGGAATTTTATTGGCGGTAAAGATGGCAATGTAAATGTTGATACTTACGAGTACACGCGCATCTTAGCTGGTTATATCAAGCAAGGATTGGCCCCAGGTGAAATACCTACCTTTAAATCAGATGCTGAAAAAGCTATGTACGAAAAGGCCACTGAGATGTATGAAAAGAATTTCAAAGAAAACAATGGCCAATACGAGCAGTTCAAGCAAATAATGGGTAAGATTAATTCTATGGTTGCCTTAACCGGAACCAAGAATCCTACTTTGGCCCAAATTGAAGCCATCCCAACTACCAGTAAAGAAGAGCAAAATGTAAAAATGATTTTGAAATACATTATGCAAACCGGTGGAATGAAAAATTCTCCAATTATAGCTAGCTTAAAAGAAGCTGAAGAGCAATTGGGAACCATGGTGAATTACAACTTGAACAAAAACTTTGATCCAAGAAATTTGGTGGGCGATAATTACGAAGACCTCACTGAAAAATATTATGGCAATAACCAAATTAACGCGCCAAACATGGACCATGGAACGCATGTGGCAGGTATTATTGCTGCTAACCGTAACAATGATATGGGTGTAAAAGGTATTTGCGATAAAGCGTTAATTATGACCCTTCGTGTGGTGCCTAATGGCGATGAGCGCGATAAAGATATTGCCAATGCTATTATCTACGCAGTTGATAATGGCGCTAAAGTTATTAATATGAGTTTTGGTAAGAAATTATCTCCTAATAAGGGTGTAATTGACAATGCTGTAAAATATGCTTTAAGCAAAGATGTATTGCTTGTGCATGCTGCCGGAAATGAAGCCGAAGATTTAAATGAAAATCCGTTTTACCCAATGCGCACCATGGAAGGTGGCAGTGAGGTGGTGCCAAATTGGATTGAAGTTGGGGCATCTGGTTGGGGCAAAGGAAAAGCCCGTGTTGCTACATTTAGCAATTATGGTCAAGGTAAAGTAGATTTATTTGCACCTGGTGTTGATGTAAATTCAACTATGCCAGGAAGCCTTTATAAGAGCTTAGATGGAACCAGTATGGCTTCTCCTGTAGTTGCGGGTGTAGCAGCTTTGGTTCGTCAAAATTACCCTAACTTAACGGCTGCACAAACCCGTCAGATTTTAATGATGAGTGCGGTTCCTTGCAAAGAAAAAATAATTATTCCTGGTACCAAACGCAAAGCAAAATTGAAAGAAATTTGTATTTCTGGCGGTATTGTAAATGCCTACGAAGCCTTGGTGCTTGCTGAGAAAGTAAGCAGAGGTGAAGTAAAATTGCCTTAAGCTTTGAGCCGAACCAATTGAGCTCATTTATTGTAGCTCATAAAAAAAGCTTGCCAATCGTTAACCGAATGGCAAGCTTTTTATTTTTAGGTATTTCAGGAATTAACCTGCTACTTGTTTGCGGATAATATTCAAAGCACCACCTGCTCTAAACCATTCTATTTGTTGGTCGTTATAAGTATGGTTTACTTGGATATTTTCTGAACTGCCATCGGCATGGTGTAATACCAAAGTTAATGCTTTGCCTGGCGCAAATTCATTTAAGCCAATGATGTCAATTTGATCGTCTTCTTGGAATTTTTCGTAATCATTTTTATCTGCAAATGTTAAGCCCAACATACCTTGTTTTTTCAAGTTGGTTTCATGTATACGTGCAAATGATTTTACCAAAACAGCTCTAACACCTAAATGACGAGGTTCCATAGCAGCATGCTCGCGGCTACTTCCTTCGCCATAGTTTTCGTCACCTACTACAATTGATCCAATGCCTTGTGCTTTATAAGCACGTTGTACTTTAGGAACAGATTGGTATTCGCCAGTCAACTGGTTTTTGACATTGTCGGTTTTTTCATTGAAGAAATTTACCGCACCAATTAACATGTTGTTTGAAATATTGTCTAAGTGACCACGGTATTTTAACCATGGACCAGCCATTGAAATATGGTCTGTGGTACACTTACCTTTTGCTTTGATAAGTAATTTTAAACCATTAAGGTCGCTGCCTTCCCATGCCGCAAATGGATCTAATAATTGCAAACGATCAGAAGTAGGAGATACAGCAATATTTACTGCCGAACCATCCACTGCTGGTGCAAGATAACCTGCATCTTCCACTGCATAACCTTTGGTAGGCAATTCATCGCCACTTGGTGGATCTAATTTCACAGCTTCACCTTTATTATTAATTAAAGTGTCTGTAATAGGGTTAAATGATAAATCGCCGGCAATAGCAATTGCTGCTACCATTTCTGGTGAAGCAACAAATGCATAGGTATTTGGATTGCCATCTGCGCGTTTTGCAAAGTTGCGGTTAAAGGAGTGTACAATGGTATTCTTTTCTGCTTTTTCTGCACCAACCCTGTCCCACATACCAATACATGGTCCGCAAGCATTTGTAAAGATGCTGGCATTTAAATCTGTAAAAGTCTTAATTAAACCATCTCTATCGGCGGTAAAACGTACTTGCTCCGAGCCTGGGTTGATCCCAAATTCTGCTTTGGTTACCAATCCTTTTTCAATTGCTTGACGTGCAATAGATGCAGCGCGAGATAAATCTTCGTAGGATGAATTGGTACAAGAACCAATTAAACCCCATTCAACTTTTAAAGGCCAATTGTTTTTAGCAGCAGCTTCTTTCATTTCTGAAATAGGTGTTGCCAAATCTGGTGTAAATGGTCCGTTCAAATGTGGCGTTAAAGTATCTAAATTGATTTCAAAAACTTGGTCGAAATACATTTCCGGATTTGCATAAACCTCTGGGTCACCTGTTAGGTGTGCTTTTACGCCATTTGCTAAATCTGCTACTTCATTTCTACCCGTAGCGCGCAAGTAACGCTCCATGCTATCATCGTAACCAAAAGTAGAAGTGGTTGCACCAATTTCTGCACCCATATTACAAATGGTTCCTTTACCGGTACAGCTCATGCTGGTAGCACCTTCGCCAAAATATTCTACAATGGCACCCGTTCCACCTTTAACAGTTAGCATTCCTGCTACTTTTAAAATAACATCTTTAGGGGCGGTCCAACCGTTTAATTTTCCTGTTAATTTAATACCAATTAATTTAGGGAATTTTAGCTCCCATGGTAAGCCTGCCATTACATCACAAGCATCTGCTCCACCAACACCAATAGCCAACATACCTAATCCACCTGCGTTTACGGTATGTGAGTCTGTTCCAATCATCATACCACCTGGGAATGCATAATTTTCTAGAACCACCTGGTGAATAATACCTGCACCTGGTTTCCAAAATCCAATACCATATTTATTAGATACCGAAGCAAGGAAATCATACACTTCTTTACTTTCTGTATTGGCAAATGCCAAATCATCTTTAGCACCTGTTTTAGCTGTAATTAAATGGTCGCAATGAACAGTAGAAGGCACAGCAACTTTAGGGCGACCCGCTTGCATGAATTGAAGCAAAGCCATTTGTGCTGTAGCATCTTGCATGGCAACGCGGTCTGGACCAAAGTCTACATAGCTTTTGCCACGCTCATAGGATTGGCTTGCATTGCCTTCTGTAAGGTGACTGTATAAAATCTTTTCTGAAAGGGTAAGGGGTTTGTTAACCACTTTTCTGGCGGCCTCAATGCGTTCGCCCATGCGGGTGTAAACCGCTTTAATCATGTCTAAATCGAAAACCATATTGTATTGTTTTTTATCAATGGAACAATCAAAAGGCCCGAAAGATTGAAATGGATCAAGCCGAAGGGCCTTTTTAACTGCCGCAAATTAACTGAAACTTTCTTTAATTACGGGACAAATGATAGTATCTTTGTTAAATTAATATACCTGATTTTGAAGGAAGTAGAAAAAATCACCCGCGAACTCCTCAAACAAGATTTTGAAATAGCACTTTCCGTGCAAAAAGAGCAGCTATTGAGCGATTTAGGTTCGGCAATTATTTATTTATTGATGCACGATTTAGAAAAGCTTTGGAATATTTTGTATAAAATAGATGTGAATGAGAAAAAAGTGAAAGCTTTGTTTGACCAATCCGAACCAAAACTCATTGCACCAGCTCTAGCCTTACTTATTTATGAACGCATGGAGCAAAAGGCTATTAGCAGAATTCAATTTAGAGACAGAGGCTAAATGCTTTTTTATATTTAGTTGCTTGCCTCCTGATAACCAGTACTTCATTGTAGATTTGCTAGTCATCTTTCAGCGCAAATTGCCTAGTTCTTTGTTAAGTGGGGCGCTTTGTCTTTCTTTGCAGCCCATATAGAATTAAATTATGCTGCAAATAAAAGTCCCAACCGTAGGTGAATCCATCAATGAAGTTACCCTTGCCAAATGGAACAAGAAAACTGGTGATTTTGTAGAAATGGACGAACTAATTTGTGAGTTGGAAAGTGATAAAGCAACTTTTGAATTAAATGCGGAGACCGCAGGAATATTGCATACCAAATGTGCCGAAGGCGATACCCTAAAAATTGGCGATTTACTAGCAGAAATTGATACAGCTGCCAAAAGACCAGAAGGCGCAGTGAAGCCTGCAGCAAAGCCAGTTGAGGCCAAAGCGCCTGCAGCAGCTCCTGTAAATGTGCCTTCAAATACTACCTATGCAAGTGGCACTCCAGCTCCTGCAGCACAAAAAATATTGGCAGAAAAAGGAATCAATCCTGCGCAAGTTGTTGGTTCGGGCAAAGATGGCAGAATAACAAAATTTGACGCCCTGAAAGCCGAATTGAAAGTGGTTTCAAATGAAGTAAAAAGAAGAGAAGACCGCGTAGAAAAAATGACTTCATTGCGCAAGACAGTTTCTAAGCGCTTGCTTGCCGCAAAAAATGAAACGGCTATGTTAACTACTTTTAATGAGGTAGACATGAAGCCCATCATGGATTTGCGTAACCAATACAAAAATAAATTTAAAGAAACCCATGGCGTAAACCTTGGTTTCATGAGCTTCTTTACCAAAGCGGTTTGTGTGGCATTGCAAGAGTTTCCTGCCGTAAATGCTTACCTCAATGGCGAAGAAATTATCTACCACAACTACTGTGATGTTTCTATTGCAGTGAGTGCGCCAAAAGGTTTAGTGGTTCCTGTAATTAGAAATGCAGAAGCACTGAGCTTGGCCGAAATAGAAGCAGAAGTAATGCGTTTGGCCGGTAAAGCCAGAGAAAATAAATTGAGTATTGAAGAAATGACCGGCGGAACATTCACCATTACCAATGGCGGTGTTTTTGGTTCTATGTTAAGTACACCAATTATTAATCCTCCTCAGTCTGCTATATTAGGAATGCACAATATTGTGGAGCGCGCCGTGGTTCAAAACGGACAAATTGTTATTCGCCCTATTATGTACGTGGCTTTGAGTTACGACCATAGAATTATTGATGGCAGAGAGTCTGTAGGGTTTTTGGTGAAAGTAAAACAGTGTTTAGAAAACCCAACCCTATTGCTTACTCAAGGTACCGATCCTAATAAATTGTTGTTAGGAATATAATTTTCAAATTATTTCTTACCCATATTTTTGAGGTAAATGTATTTTTTCCAAGTGTAAATAAAATGGGCTTTGGCAATTTTTAATCCTGCCTGTCCATCTAAAAAACCTAGCTGTAAAAAATATTCTCTCACGAATCTAAAAACGGCGCTTGACAAGGCTTTTAGGCTTGTGGCGCTTTTGCCTTTTGCGTGCATTTTTGTGGCAAATAATTGGGCATATTGCTCCATTTTTTGGAGGTAAAATGCATCGGTTTGCGTGGTATGGTGAAACAAATGTTCCTTTAAATTTTCTTTGGGTGTTTCTTTGTTCCAACTCAATCCTTCGTGCACATCATCTGTTTCTGTCCATTGCAATACACGTTTGTCAAACAAGCGGTAATGCCAATCTGGATACCAAGCGCCATGTTTAATGGGTTTGCCCGCATAATGGTTTATTAAATTCACACGGTACAA
>CAIYNF010000160.1 GCA_903927505.1 uncultured Bacteroidota bacterium
AAAACCTTTTAAATTTCCTAACAAGGTAGCACGACCCACATTTAGGTTAATATATTGATCGGTGAGGGTTGGATTGCGAATGGCACTGGAGGCAGAGAGCCTAAATACATGTTGGTTTTGGGTATAAACAAAAGAGGCTGCTGGCGACCAAAGCAAATTGAAGTTCTGGTTTTTATCTAAACGGTTGGTAAAACTTACCTTCAATTTTTCTTCTGCAAATTTGCGTTCCAAACCAATATATCCTCCCACTTCCTGATTTCTAATCATAGGCACGCCGGTGGTATCTAAGAAAATGGTTCCTCTGCTGTTTGGCGCATATAACCTGTAATTGGCACCCATTTTTACATCCAATGTGGCAAGCTTAAATTGCTTTTCTGCCATTACATGGTACAAGGCAGATAAATCAAAAAAGCGTGCGCCCCCTTCCCTATTGGTGAGCGAAATTACTTGCTTGTAAGCAGAGTCGAAACGCGCCGTGCCAGGCTCAAAGCGCGGTAAGCCACCTGTTTGGTAGGAAGGCTTGTTATCGGTTTCGGTTCGAACCAAATTGTGGTAGCGCGTTAAAGAGTCATAGTAATAATTGTACAAATAATGGTTGGCATATTTCTCATATAAAATACCAGGAGGGGTGCTATTGATAGCAGGACGAATACCAATCATGGTATTGTAGGCTATACCATTCCAATTTTCGGCATAGTCTTTTGCCCAATCATTGTCCTTCTTGGCATAGTTTTGCAAGAGCAGGGCAGCGGCATAAGCATCAAAACTATTGCCCGCATTTTCTTGGGTATTGTAGGCCCGAATAAAAAAACTATTCTCTTTGCGCAACTCAATTTTGTTTTGGTTAAAGCGAATATCTTTTAAACTAAAGCGGTTATCGCCTTGGTATACGGTGGTGCCATAACCAAAGCTTGTACTTACAATTAACTCCACCTCTTTTGTTACCTTGTAATGAACCGCTGCATTTAATTTTAGGTTTCTTGAATTGTAATCAACCAAATCTTTTTCTTGGTAGCCTTTTCTTACGGCATAGCCGTAACCCAAATAGCTTAAACCAGATTGACGAAAACGTGAGTTGGAATATTCATCGCCATACACGTTTACGGCATCATAACCACCTGGGTTCTTTTCGTCTACTGGGCTTTGCGAGGTTTTTTCGTAATTGGTTGCTTGCCAATCGTAAGCACTCATGGCAAATAAATTTAATTTATAGGCCAATTTTTGTTCGCCTTTTTTGTTCTTAAAAACTTCGGCATAACGCACGGCAACTTCTTTTAAACTGCGCTCCCCAACCCTTACTTGAAAACTCAAACCCGGAAACAAAAAGGGATTTTTGGTTTGCATATTAATTACACCATTAAAGGCGTTAGGACCATAATACGCGCCACTTGCACCTACTATTAAATCAACTTTTTGTACGTCTAATTCGGAAGCACCCAAGAAATTTCCCAAAGAGAAATTCAATCCAGGCGATTGGTTGTCTACCCCATCAATTAACTGCAAACTCCTAACAGGAGAGGTACTATTAAAACCACGGGTATTGATAATTTTAAAACCAATACTTGCGCTGGTCATGTCTACTCCTTTTAAATGGGCAAGACCTTCATAAAAATTAGCAGCAGGCGTTTCTTTAATGGCTATGGCATCCATGGTTTCAATAGTAAGCGGTGCTTGCTTTTGCTTCATGGTAATGCGCGAATCCTTAATGGCAACCTCCTTCAGTTCTTTTTGATTTTCCTTCAAACGAATATCCAAAGGCTTACTTGCATCGGCAACTTGCATTTCCAATTTCACATAGCCCACATAAGAAATTACAATGGTGAGCGGAAATGGCTGATTGGTTTTTAAAGAGAAGGCACCCTCAAAATCTGTGGATGCCCCTGTGCTGGTGCCTTTTACAGAAACGGTAGCACCAATGAGGGCTTCACCATTCTTGGCATCTTTTACCACACCCTTTATATAGTGGTTGGTTTGCGCCGATAACAGCAGTGGGAAAAATAAAACTAGTATTAAAAAGGCCCGCAAAAAAGTCTTCAAATTGGTATTGTTTTAATCAATCAATAATAGGAAATTTTGGGAAAACCCTTTCAATTCTTGCAGAACTTGCAAAAATTAATTACACAAAACCTTCTGTTAAAAACACCTTTTAGTTCAATTGAACAGATACACCAGCGGTAAACTCGCCTTGAACCAAGATGGGATTGAAATAAATATCTGGGCTGCAGCCCGAACCAAATCCGCAAAAAATACCCATGCCACCCATTTCTAAAGGCATGGTACCCTTTGCTTGCAAACGCAAGGCCACCTTATCTGTAATATTTGCCTTTAAGCCTATACCAAAAGAGGCGGCAAAAAACCATTTTTCATTAAAACTATAAGTGCCATTTGGTGAAAACTGTGCAAGGCCCATTGAGAAAATAGAATGCGGACGCACATCTCCTTCTATTAAATCTTTGTTGAAACCTACCTGAAAATAATTCACATTTACATTCAATAATTTTACATCGCTGCTCATAAAAGCACGACTGCTGAGATTGGTTTGTTGGCCTGTCCAAGCAAGTGTAATTGAACCTTCTGGCATTTCAAATTCTACTCCTGCACCATAGCAATAATTTCCTTTTAAGCGCACATCACTTGCCAAAGGATAAATATAAGAACCTGTTAAGGCACCACCATAACCAAGTATAGAAATATTTTGCGCTTGCAGTCCTTGGATCGAAACGAATAAAAGAACAAATAGGATAATTTTTTTCATAGGTTTATGCTTAATAAGCAAACATAGTATTTTTTAGAAAAGCAAAATAGCTATTATGTTAAATTTTAAATACCAAAAACTTTTTTGGCATTTTGGGTAGTAATTTCTGCCACCTGCGCTATGCCCAATTGCTTTACCTCTGCTAGTTTGCGGGCAATTTCTAAAATATAAAAACTCTCGTTTCTTTTGCCACGGTGCGGTACTGGCGCCAAATAAGGAGCATCTGTTTCTAAAACCAAATGCTCCATCCCTATGTCTTCAATGGCTTTATCAAGACCACCATTTTTAAAAGTAATAACGCCGCCTATTCCCAAATAAAATCCTTCGGCTACCACTTCCTTTGCTTCTTGTGCGTTACCGCTAAAGCAATGAAAAATGCCCCTCAATTTGGG
>CAIYNF010000161.1 GCA_903927505.1 uncultured Bacteroidota bacterium
GCAATTGAAAGAAAAAATTATCACTGAATTATCTGCTTATTTTGACCAACAAGCGCAGCACTTAATGGAACATGAGTTATTTGATTCATTGGTTGCAAAACACAATATTGAATTGCCAGATGCATTTTTGAAACGTTGGTTAATGGATCGTTATGCAGATAAATTTAACGCAGACAATTTAGAGGAAGCTTATATTCCTGAAGCCAATTATTTAAAAAACCACATCTTGGAAGAAAAAATAATGCTGACCAATAATATCAAAATTGAAGAAGCAGAAATTAGAGATGCGGCAGTTGCTTATACCCAACAAATGTTTGGCGCTTATGGCAACCAAGGTTTGAGCGAAGAATTAATTATGAGTATTGTAGAGCCTCAATTGAAGAAAGACGATTTCAGAAGCAGAATGATTAACATGGCTGTGAGAGAAAAAGTAAATGCTTTCTTATTAGATTCAATTACAATTGAAACAAAAGAGGTTAGTTCTGAGGAGTTTTACAAAATCATGGAAGCGCACAATAGCAAGCACCATGCCCACAATCATGAATAAGATTGATTGATAAAATTTAGATCAAAAAAAATCCCCTGCCAATTGGTAGGGGATTTTTTTAGGCCAATATCCAGCCAAATTTGTGTTCTACTTTTGGAACCGGCGTTCTATCTGCAATTCTTGAAAGTCTATCAGGTAAGGCCATGAGATAGTCCCTGGCTTTTTCGCCATTTTCTTGCAGGCCCCTAATATTTTCAATTTGCCAATTGGCCATTACTTCACGTAAAATATCAATATAATCAAATGCAGTATAGACACCTAAGCGCGTTGCGGCATCACTAAAATTGGAGAAAGTATTGAGTTTACCTCCCAATTCACGCATACATTGTGCTGGCATTAATATCTTTTTGCGCATCATATCTTCAAAGGCCAACATCATTTCATTGGGATCCATTTCAAATATTCTGGTCACAAAATTTTGATACGCTCTGGCATGTCGCGCCTCATCTGCAGCCACCATCCCACATATTTTTGAAAGCAAATTATTGCCATCCTTTTTGGCCAATGTTGCTACACGGCGGTGACTTACATTGGTGGCCAATTCTTGAAAGCTGGTATAAACAAAGTTTTTGTAGGGGTCGTTTCCGGCCAAGTTATTAAAACCATCTGCAATTAAGAATTGCGTACTTGCTTCAAATTCACGCATATTTACCCTACCGCTTAAATAAAGGTATCGGTTCAAAACATCCCCATGCCTATTTTCTTCTGCGGCCCAGCTTCTTAGCCATTTCATCCAACCATTGTTTTCAACTTGATCTACACCCGTAAGGCCAGACAACCATGTTTCATAAGTAGGCAAGGCTTCCTCTGTAATAGTATCTGCCACAAGTACCACCATTAAATCATAGGAATGGCTTGAGGCATCTTCTTGAATAGTTTTTAAATCTGCAATAAAAGTAGCATCCGAAGTAAGCGGCAATAATTCTGATGCTTGCCAATTGGTTTCTACAGGCTTTAAGTACTCTGCAGCAATGGCTTCCACATCTTTACCAATGAAGTTCATTACTTCAATTCTATCTGGTCCAAGCGTTTGATTCGTCATAGATTTCGAAGATAAATAATATATCTCAAAATATCTTTCTACATTTACATTTTTAAAGAAATTTGAAGAATAAAATTACATATTACAACTGTCATACACACCGAAAGCCCCAAAGTGAAAATGAATTTTGCATCAGAAATGCTTTCTTAAATACTACTGCTGCAAATAATTGCAACTACACTATTAGCAACGGCTTGCACCCTTGGTTTGCCAACAATTATTCGTCAAGTGAAATAGAAAACATACTTACAAATCTTGCGAAACTGCCAAAAAACTTAGCCATTGGCGAAATTGGTTTAGATAAAATGAAGCCACATTTTGAAAAACAAATGACTGTCTTTTTACAACAATTAGAAATTGCAGAAAAATTTAAAAAGCCTCTAATTATTCACCAAGTAAAAGCATACGAAGAAATTCTTCCTTTGCTTCGAAGCTACAAAGGAAAAGTAGTTTTACATGGGTTCCAAGGCAATGCGCAGCAATGGGAACAGCTCAATAAAAACGGCAATGTATATGTGAGTTTTGGCGCAGCCATATTGGGTGAAAACGAAAAAACAAAACAAACCTTAAACGCCATCCCCCTGTCCTATTTATTGGCAGAAACAGACAATGCACCCTTAAAAATAGATAGAATATACAATACAATTGCGGCTATCAAACAAATTCCAATTCTTGAATTAGCCCAACAAATAGAACTTAATTTTCGCGGTGTTTTCGGTTCGAACCTAAACGCTTAATTCCAGTTATAATCCTCAGGCGAATCTGCCAAATAGGCAAAATCTGCACCTAATGAACGCACGCAAGCGGGCCAGATTTCTTCTGTATTTTCATTAAAAACTAATTCGACTTTTAGAGAGGTTAACCACCAGGCCTTTTGTTCAATTTCTAAATTAAGCTGTTCTTCACCCCAACCACTATAACCCATAAAGAACCTAAAATCATTAGGCTTAGCAGCACCCGAAGCAATTAAGTCATTGATCATTTCAATATTGCCACCCCAAAATATGGTATCAGAAACCGGAAATGAATCTGGAATAAACGCCCCTAATTTATGAATAAAATGAAGTGTATTTTGTTCTACAGGACCACCATCATAAACTTTAAAATTATGATTTAACAATCCTGGAATAATTTCATCTGTATAAATATTTAGGAAACGATTTAAAACAAATCCTACACTGCCTTGCTCTTCGTGCTCGCACAAAAGGATTACTGCTTTTCTAAAATTCTCATCCAATAAAAACGGCTCGCTAATGAGCAGTTGACCACTTTGTGGGCTAAAATTAAATTGCTTTTTTTTGATCTCCATGCAAAAGCAAAATACCTTATATTGACCTTGGCTTTTATACAATTTATGAACGAAAGCCAATTTTGACAATAATTATAAAAAATGCCAAGTAAAAGCAAGATAGAATTAAACGGAATGCGTAGCTTTGATAAAAAATAAGCTTTATGATTAGTAATGATACCATTGCTGCCATTAGGAAGGATTATACCCTAAAGCAATTTGATGAAAGCCATGTATTAAAAAACCCCTTTGACCAATTTAGATCTTGGTTTAAGGAGGCAATAGATGCCGAAGTAAATGAACCCAATGCTATGACCTTAGCCACTTGCAAGGAAAATGGCCAACCAACTGCAAGAATAGTTTTATTGAAGGGAATTGAAGCGCATGGTTTTGTTTTCTTTACCAATTACGAAAGCCATAAAGGAACAGAAATAAACAAAAATCCGTTTGCCGCTTTGGTGTTTTTTTGGCCAGAATTACAAAGGCAAATTAGAATTGAAGGAAAAATAAAAAAATTAGACGAAGCATCCTCTGATGCTTATTTCTTTTCGCGTCCAATTGAAAGCCAAATTGGGGCACATGCCTCCCCTCAAAGCAGACCCATTGAAAGCAGACAAGTAATTGAAGACAATTTCAAACGATTGCAAAAAAGGTTTGAAACGGACCCAATGAGCAGACCAATTCATTGGGGAGGATATAGTTTAGAGCCCAATAGCATTGAATTTTGGCAAGGTAGGGCAAGCAGGCTTCATGATAGATTTTTGTATACCAAAGCAAAAATAAAGGATTGGAACATTTCAAGACTTGCGCCATAAACAGCTCATTAACAGAAAACAACAATTACAACGCGTAATTATCTTGCCAATATCCTTTTTTTAAATAAATTGCAGTATATCCCTTGGAAATGATAAGTACCATTTTAGCCATTGTATGTTCTTTTTTAATTGTTGTATTTGGCATACCATCTATTATAACCGTTGCCAAATTAAAGAACCTCTATGATAAACCAGAGGAAAGAAAAATTCACACCCAGAAAATTCCGCGTTTGGCCGGTTTGGCCATATTTGTAGCCTTTGCCATGGCTGTATTGTTATTTGGAGATTTTAACGCAATTGAAGGCACCCAATACATTGCAGCTAGTTTAATTATTTTGTTTGTTGGTGGCTTAAAAGATGATATTATTATTTTATCGCCACTCAAAAAGCTCTATACGCAATTATTGGCGGCCGGCTTGGTTACTGCCTTTGCAAATATTCGCATCAACGATTTACATGGCGTGTTTGGCGTAAATGAAATTCCATTGATTACGAGTATTGCCATAAGTATGTTTATGATTATTGTTATTACTAATTCAATAAACTTAATTGATGGCGTAGATGGATTGGCTGGGAGTTTGGCGCTCATTATGAGCATTACTTTTGGCTATTTATTTTCAATTGAAAACGACCCTGCTTGGACATTACTTGCCTTAAGTTTAGCGGGAGCTATACTCGGATTTTTGTTTTTTAATTTTAGTCCTGCAAAAATATTTATGGGCGATGCAGGTTCACTTACCATAGGATTTTTGCTTTCAATATTCACCATTCATTTTATAGAATCACATTCGCCTTTGGTTAATATGGCTTCAAATTTTAAATCGGCACCAGGCATTGCATTGGCTATCTTAATTGTGCCTTTGTATGATACCTTAAGGGTATTTATTTTACGCGTTGTTAAAAAAACATCTCCATTCAAAGCAGATAAAAACCATTTACATCATTGGTTAATTAAAAACGGCCAAACGCACTTACAGGTTACTTTGGTTTTGTCGTTTGTAAATTTGCTTTTTATTCTCATTGCCTTTGGCATTAAAGACAACCCAGCTTATATGGTAATGCTCATTATTGGAGGAATTGCCCTAATTGTAGGCCAATTACCCATATACTTTTACCGCCATAAAATATCAGATATAGAGGCCGATGATGATGTGAGGGAAGAAATAGAACAAAGCCTTTATTCAGAAACTTATAAAAAATAGGCGCGCGGCTTATTTCAAATTCTCCAAAAACAATTTCATTTTTTCAAATGCTTTTGCCCTGTGGCTAATGGTGTTTTTTTCTTCCATGCTCATTTCAGCAAGGGTTCGGTTCGAACCGACAGGCATAAAAATTGGATCATACCCAAAACCATTACTCCCTGAAGCACTTTGGGTAATATGTCCATCCATGCGTCCTTCAAAATACTGAATTTCGCCATTAAGAATTAAGCAGATAAAAGTAGAAAAATAAGCGGTTCTGTTATCTATTCCTGCCAAATCCATTAAAAGTTTATGGTTGTTTTTAGAACTGTCTTTTTCAGGACCGGCAAAACGGGCGCTAAATACGCCTGGATTTCCATTAAGGGCTTCCACCATCAAGCCAGTATCATCTGCAAAACAATTAAATTGAGTAGCTTCAAAAATAGTTTGTGCTTTAATAAGTGCATTGGCTTGCAGCGTTAAACCATCTTCAACAATTTCTGAATGGTAGTCAATATCACTTAATGAATTTACAATCCAATTGCCAGGTAAAAGCTTCGCAATTTCTGCTGTTTTATGGACATTATGAGATGCAAAAATAAGTTTGGTTTGCAACATTAGTTAAAAAACATTCTTTGCATACCCGCCCATAATTTAGCCTTAGCCGCATTGTCTGTAAGGTAGGTAGTTAAAGTTGCAGCGGTTAAAAGTTCTGCTCCATTTACATATGCCTGCCTATGCACTTCCATAGTAAGATCTTGAGATTTGAGCCAATCTGTACATCCCCATACAATCACTTGTAAAGGTTCAAAATGAGACCAAATAGATTCTATACACGCATTCGGAAAACGATTTATATTTACTACCCAAACATCATTTAATTCCTTTTTCAATCCCTTTTCTATGATGGTATTTAGCAATTGTAACTCTGTGGTTTCCAAGAATTCTTCGGAAGTGCTGGAAACCAGCAATAAAAGTTTTTGTTTACCCGCGCCAAGAGGATTGTATTCTATTGAAAAATCTCTTTCTTTGACCACGTAAATTTCCTCAAAAAGAGGCATAATAAAATCATCGGATATTTGATCGACAGTACTCATACCATGGCAATTTCAATAAAAATTAGCAAAACATCACAATCTAGAATTCATTTATGTGATTTTGAAAACATTGAGTTTGGAAAAATCTTTTCAGACCACATGTTTAGAGTAGATTATGAAGATGGAAAATGGCAAAATCCGCAAATTTTGCCTTACGGTCCCATAGAAATTTCTCCTGCATTGTCGGCCATACATTATGGCCAATCTATTTTTGAAGGCATGAAAGCATTCAAAAACCCAGCAGGTGAGGCGCAATTGTTTAGACCCATAGACAATATCAATCGCCTTAATAAATCTGCTGTGAGGATGGGAATGCCAGAAATACCAGAAGAACTCTTTTTAGGAGGCCTAAAGCAACTTGTTGCCATAGATAAAGATTGGATCCCCACCAAAGAAGGTAGCGCCTTATACGTGCGCCCTTTTATGTTTGCAACAGATGATTATGTAGGCGTGCGTTCTAGTATAAATTATACCTTCATGATTTTCTGCTGCCCTGTAAACAGTTATTATCCAAAACCAATTAAGGTGAAGGTAGAGAAAAAATATGTGCGCGCAAGCGCTGGCATGGCTGGCTATGCTAAGGCTGCAGGAAACTATGGCATTAGCATGTTGCCAACTGCCGAAGCCAAAAAAGAAGGCTATGATCAAATCATTTGGACAGATGGCAGAACCCATGAAAATGTAGAAGAGTCTGGCACCACCAATTTGTTTTTTGTAATGGAGGATAAATTAATTTTAACCCCACGTATAGACGGAAATATTTTAGAAGGAATAACCCGAGCAAGTTGCATTCATCTTTTAAAAGAAGAGGGCTACGAAATACAAGAAAGAGACATTAGTGTTAAAGAAATTATTGAAGCAACAAAGGCTAATAAACTTACAGATGCATTTGGAACTGGAACCGCAGCCATTATAGCAAAAATTGCGGCTATAGGATTTGAAGGTACAGACTATTTTTTACCTGAAGCCGAAAGCAGAAAAGTTTCAAATTGGTTGTACAATACCATTTACCAAATACAAACAGGAAAAATTGCTGACCAAAACAATTGGGTAATGCCCGTTGAATAGCTTTTAAGCTCTTTTAGCTCTTTCCCAATTTGCACTTTGTTTTCCGCGTATGTACCTAAAAAACCCCAGGTACATGCAGAGATTCATGATAAAAAAATAATAAGGTACAAATAGTATTTTCACTTTAACATGTTTGTTGGCCAAGTACCACCCTAATAAGGCCATGCCATAAAATACAATTTGTGCAAACATTAAATAGGAGTACGTCCCTCCTATTTTTTGCTGTAAATACAAATTCATTACAAATAAAAACAAGAGAGAGAGCGGCGCTATTGTCCACCTTAATACGCGGTGAGAAATAAACAAAAAGCTTACTTTAAAATTACTAAACAAATTAAAGGAAGGTAATAAACGACCCATACTTTGAAAAGCGCCTGCTGCTATGCGCACCTTGCGTTTCAGCTCTTCTTTTACATCGGCACTGGCTGTTTCTGATGCCAAGGCATTCTTTTCATAAATTACTCTATAACCCGCATTGGCAATTTGCATACTTTGCATTAAATCGTCCAACAAACTATCTACAGCTAGCGGCAAGTATAAGTTGGTTCTATAACTCATTAATTCACCAGCAGCGCCAACAATGGTATGGAAATCCGAATCTAATTGCTTCAAGAAACTTTCGTATTTCCAATATATTCCTTCTCCAGCGCCACTTGCATTTTCTTTATCCTTGCTTATAATTCTTTTTTCTCCTGTTACAGCTCCAACTTTGGGATCAACATAATGCTTTACCAGTTCCCTAATTGCAATGCTGTTTAAGCTTGTATTGGCATCACAAAAAACCACAATATCAGAATTCACAAATGTTATGGCCCTATTCATTGCTGCAGCTTTACCCTTGCGCGCAGCCTCATGCAAAGACATTACAGAAGGATGTTTTTTTATGATAGCCTCAGTTTCATCCGAAGATCCATCGCTTACAAAAATGAATTGTATTTTTTCTTTAGGATAATCTAGTGCAAGACAATTTTTTATTTTCTCCTCTATATAATCTGCCTCATTAAAGCAAGGCACCACAAGCGCTACACTTGGCTCAAAGTTTGGTTCGAACCGAAATGAAGTTTGAAATGCCTTTTTAATTTTCACTAAAAGCCACATAAATATACCATAGCCGATATAGCTATAAAAAACTATAAACAAAGCACACCAGAAGTAAATTTCGGCAAGGGTCATATTGATTTTTTAGGCTTTATTCAAAGAAAATACTTCTTCATATACTTTCAAAGTTTGTTGCGCATTCTGCAAGCAAGAAAATTGTTTCACACGTTCTTTTCCTTTTATCCTCAAATCGTCTTGAAGTAAAGGATTACTCATAACTTTTTCTATGGCATCAGCTATGCTATTTGTATTGTAGGGATCACAGAGAACGGCAGCATTGCCAACAATTTCTGGCATAGATGAGGTATTGGAAGTAATGATTGGAACACCACAAGCCATGGCTTCTATTAAAGGAATACCAAAACTTTCACGCAAAGATGGATAAAGAAAAAGAGAAGCTTGGCAATAAATTGCAGGCAAATCTGTATTGGGCACATAAGCTGCAAAACAAATGTGGTCAAGTAAATGCGGATCTCCCAATTCGGAAATTAGTTTGTATAAATAATCTTTATTTATATCTAACATGAGCAATTTACATGGCATTTTTCCTGCCTTTATTAATGTTAATATTGCTTGTAAAACACCAAGTACATTTTTCTTTGGATCCGTATTACCTAAATAAAAAATGTACTTGTTGGGTAAATTGTATTTCACCTTGGCAGTTGCTAAAACTGAAGCATCTAATATTTCAGTAAAATGAGCGGCATAGCCATTGTAGACGGTTCTAACAATTTCAGAAGGCATATTAAAATAAGAGAGAATGCAATTGCGTTCGAAATTGGAAACAGTTAGAATTATTTTGGCTTTTTTTACAGCTTTTGGAACTAATAAACGACGGTAAATATTACCCAATATCTGGTAGGAAGAACCTTTCTTTAAATTTAAAACCTCCAAATAAATAATATCATGTAAAGTTAAAACCAGCGGCACTTTAGTGAATAAGGGCGCAGTATTACTCGTACAATGTAAAAGGTCAATTTTATACTTTTTAAGCGCAATTGGCAAATGCCATTGTTCCCAAACTGCATAGGAAGAAGAAGGCAATACAACTATATTAAAATTAGGTGCAGCAGGGAGACAATTTCTATCTGGACCATCTTGTACAAAAACAAAAAACTCATGAGGTACTTGTAGGTTTTGAAGAGCTTTAAGGAGCTCCAAAGCCACCATGTCCATACCATGTTTTTTAAATCTAAAAATACGCTGTGCCTCTATTCCAATCCTCATAACTTATTTCTTTTTAAGGGGATGCTTAGCTCCAAAATCGTTGGAACCAAGCTGGTGGATAGTATGTATAAATTTCTTGGAGGCCCCTTTACTTCTAATTGTGGCAAGAACCATTAAAATAAAAACTTCAGGCAAACGTAAGGCGGCCAAAAGAGTTTTACTATTATACAAGGCGGCAGGCATAGAAATTAAAAAGCCAAAACAGCAAGCAAAAAAGAGATACAAATAATAGGTGCCAAAATGAAAAAAGGGAACAAATACTATAAAGGCTGAAAAAAAAGAAATCCCTAACAATAAAATACGAGGCAATAAAAGACGTTGAAAAACCCTATCCAAAAAATTAAAATCACCTTTCTTCAAAAACCCAACAAGTCCTTGATATATTACCAATTTAATGTCAAAAAACTGAGAGGCAATCCAACGCTTTCTTTGGTTTATAAAAACACCGGCATTCTGAACTTTTTCGTCATATACGAGGGCATTGTTCTCATATAAAACCCTATAATATAACTTCGTTAAGGCAAACTCTAATTCTTTATCTTCTACGGCGGAAGTAATACTTAACATTAATTGTTTATAGGTCTTAAATGCCATCACCTGACCCGAACCAATGAGCGCAGCACTTAAGCCTGAAACCGCATGTCCTTTTCTGAAAATATGGTTATTAATTTCCTCGCTTACAGCATCTAAAATTGCAAATGAAGAATTTAAATTTTTTGCTGTTCGATGTCCTTGAATTGCAATTTCTTGATTTTGCAAACGCGCATTCATTTTTGAAATAAATGCAGGCTCCATTATATTGTCAATATCAAGTAAAAGGCAATAATCATAGTCCTTTTCAGACAAAAGGTTCAATGCAAAATTTATAGATTTGGCTTTATTGCTTTCATCAAATTGAACTTCAATAACTTTAATGTTTTTTTTGATTAGCTCTCCAATGGTTGCAGGCAATAAGGAATCTGCAATGACAATAAAATTATGTTTGTCTTTAGGATAATCTTGCTTTAAATTTTGTTCAATTGTTTGTAATATAACGGCATCGTGTTTGAAGGCAGGAACCAAAACTACAAACCTGTTTTCTATTTTTATTTCAATATCCTTAAAAATGGTTTCTTGATATAAACAGCCCAATAGGGCAAAAAAGAGCAAATAAGCAATATTAAATGCTAGGTAAATGAAGCTTAACACTTCTACTATATATAACAATTGCTCCAAGGATTATAGCTTAATTAATACTTGATTCTCAAAAATAGCATGATGAAATAAATTCCAAAATACGCCTTTATTAAAGGCCCAAAGCAGGGAGAATTGACCTTTAAACAACAAGCGTAAAAACCCAATTGGATAAGAAATAAACATAAAAAATAAAAGCGCGCTTACAAGTTCCATACCTTTGCTATTTCTGCGTATAAAGACCAATCTGTTTCGCGTAAGGTAATACATTTTAAGGGGACTCTCTTTTCCAACACTCATAGATTCTTTGTGAAAAACTTTTGAAGCGCCACAATACCAAATTTCAAAACCTGCCTGTTTTACACGTTCACAAAAGTCGATTTCTTCGTAATATAGAAAAAACAATTCAGCCATTAATCCTACATTTTCAAATACTTTTTGGCTAATTAACATAGCCGCTCCATGGGCCAATTGTGTTTGACAGGATAAACTATAATCACCTGAATCAATTGCATTATATCCAATTGTAAATCCCCTACCAGTATACCTGTTAATTCCCGTATTGCCGGCATACTGAATCATAGTAGGATTTTGAAAATAAAGTATTTTAGAAGATACAATTCCAATTCTTTCATTCAATTCCATTAGTTCAACCAAAGGCTCAAGGAAGCCAGTTTCAACTTCTGTATCATTATTTAGCAGCAGGGTATATTTACCCTTTACTTGATGAATAGCCAAATTATTTCCTGCCGCAAAACCTAAATTCTCATTACTAAAAATAAATACAACATCAGGAAAATTAACTTGTAAAGAATTTAAAGATTCGGAAGAGGCATTGTCAACCACAAATATTTCTATTGGTGAATAGCTAATCTTTTGAAGTGAATGAAGTAATGCCTCTGTATGAAGAAGCCCATTAAAATTTACAGTTACAATGCTAACAAGGGGTAGACTAGCCATTACTTAATGGGTATAGGTTTTGGCGTTTTTACATCGTAAGATTCTGCTGTAGTTAGCATGGCCATAGAAATATACATAATTGCACCAAGCGGAGCTTGTCCAAAAACTGGATTACCAAAACTAGCCACCACAATTCCCATAAAACCACCAAAAAGCGCTAGCATTTTTTGTTTGGTATCTGCATTTTCTATTAAACGAATTTTAACAACCCCCATAACCAATACAAATGCTAAACTCAAGGCATATAAACTTAGGCCTACAACACCATTTTCCACCCAAATTTTAACAAACCAACTGTCTGTAGGTAAATCTACCATATAACTTTTTGGATAAAATCTTAGCGCCCAAGAGTCTGTAGTACCAATACCAGTTCCAAATGGTCTCTCAGAAAGATATTCTTTTATTTTTTCTTGGTTATTTAAGCGCACCAATAAAGACGCTTCTTTAGGATCGAGCGCAGTTCTAATTCTAAATACTTGGTAATTGGTATTGCCAATAAAAGTAAACTTTAGAAAGGCAAATGTAAGCAGCATAAAAAGCAGGCCAGGGATAAGTATCCTAAATTTCCTATTCATTAAGAGATAGGTAATTAAACCAAAGAAAATTACAAAAACAGGACCTCTGCTACCAGATGTACTCATACCAATTAAACAAACAAAGAAGGCAATGAAATAGCCTATTTTTATCTTCCGTTTATAGGGGCCAAAGGACATAATAAGAGCAATAAAAGCTATATAGGCCATTGTTACACCAAATTGACCCGCATCAGAGAAGAAAGAAAATGCGCGAAGCTGCCCATCCAATACATGTGTAACTTTACCCCCAGCTTCTAACCAAGCATTTTCAAATGGGTCGAGGCCAATATTTATTTGTTTCCAACCCCAAATAGCTGAGACCACACCCCATGCAATTAAAATTTTAATGAATTGATTTAAATGCTCTTTCTTATTAAACAAAAGAAGGGTTAAGGGAACAGTTTGAATGGCATAAAAAGAAACTGCTCGAATGGCATAAATCCAAGATTTGATGTTTTCAGCTTGCGGATTAAAAGCCTCACCAAATGTATAAATTAACCAAAGTAAGCTAATTAGGAAAAAACCATTATTTAAACGACTAATATTTTCTTTATTTAACCTAAAGAACATGGAAAGCGTAGTTAAAAATAAAACCGCATCAATTGATAAGCCTAAGGGAATACCTATGATATATCTATTTAAACCAATAAAGAAAAAAGAATAATGCAAATAAAACAACAAACCAAAATGAGGATTTGAAATTATAAGAGCTATTAAACCCACCAAAACAGGTAAAAAGGCTACTAAACTTCCAATACCAATATTCCCAGCAGCCAAAATACCTGCCATTGTAACACCTGTCATTACCAACAAACCTGCTACTAAAAGCGAGGTTGACTGGTTATTGTAAGAACTTGCAGTAGGTCGTAAACTCATTTTATATTTATTACACTTAAACTTTTGTTTTTAAATTCAAACCATCCCAAACGCAAAACATTTGAAAACTTTACGCCCAAATGTTTATTTAATTGTATATATCCAAATAACACACCTGCAACAAATGTAGCGGTACTAACAATAGCAACAGATTGAAGGTTTCCAAAGAAATATAAACCTATAATATCACCAATAATATTAACCGCCAATTGGATTAAAACTTTATAGAAATTGATATTGGGTTTGTTTATAGTATCTAACAAAACGCCAGAAAATTTATCTAATGGCAAAATGGCCATATAAGTAGCAAATAGTCTGAGTAAGATGGCTGATTCTTCATATCCTTTGCCACCTATAAGAAAAACAAACCAATCGGCAAAAACAAAACATAATATAGAAATTGGCAATAAAAGAAAGAATACCAAGCCCGCTTTTTTCTCAAATTCAAATCGCAATTCTATATGCGATTTACTTACAAATAATTTCGAAAATTGAGGGAGGGCTGTTACAGCAAAACTCCTTAGGGGTACCTCTATAATTTCTATTAAGCGAGCCGGAACATTAAATAAGGCAACTCCTGCACCACCTAAAAAGCTACTTCCAATAATAAATGAATCTGAACTTCTTAATAAATTAGCACCAATGAGCGTGCCCATGCTAAATTTACCAAAATGAAAAACCTCTAATACTTTTACTTTGGTATACAAAAACAAATATTTAATGCCGCTCCAACCCATTAATACAGCCACCAAACTTGCAAATAAATGAGAAATAGCTAAACATAAAATAACAGCTTGAACACTTTCTGTTTGTTGCAAATAAAACCAAGTAATAAAAATGAAAACGAGTTGTGTAATGATACGAATGACGCTCATCTCCACAATTTTTAATTTGGCATTGAGGTACCAAGTAGCAAAATTATTAGGCGCGGATAACAGTGCCATTAAAATTAACCATTTAAAGAAATATAAATAGGGAATTAGAATGCCAAGAAATGAAAAAATAAAATAAAGTGCTGCAGTCAAAACAAGGAAAACGAGTGTGAGAAAAAAGGTTATAAATAAGGTCGACCCAACTACAATATTCTCTTCTTCCTCAGAATTACATTGCGCTAAATTTCTCACCAAAGCATTCATTACCATACCTATGCGCAATGTTTCAAAAACACCATAAATAGCCAGGAAAATAAGATAGGAACCAAATACCTCTTTTGGCAATACACGCGCTAATAATGCAAAGGTAATTACGCCAAAGATGGCACCAAGCCCATTACCTATTAAGGACGAAAAACTTTTGCTTTTGATTATTTGGGCGAGTGCTTGCATGCATTTTTAAAACCAATTAGGCGGTTTCCTCATCCAATTCAATTAATTCTTCCTCTTCTTCTTTTAATGCAGGACGAGCTGCTGACCTATTCATTTTAGGAACAGAACCAACCATATTTTCCAAATCTTCAGGAGCAACTTGGTTCAACCATACCATAATTTTATTCTCTTCACCGGCTGCTTTTCTGAATAATTTCATGATACTTTCATCGGATGCGGTCCAACTTCTTCTGGCATCAAGCACAAGAAGTGATAAACGAGAATTTTTGATCAATTGGTTAGGCAAGGCATTCACACTGATTGCCGGTATTTCAACAATAATAAAATTGAAAGCACTTCTGTTTACGCGAGAGAACTCGGGCAATAAATTTTCCTCTGTTTTAGCAGAAAACAAGCGAGATGTAATATCGTAGCGAAGTGTGCGGAAACGCCTGTCGTCTGTTTCAGCATCTTCCATATTTTCGTCATTGGAGATATATAAAACAGAATAATCAAGGTTGTAAAGTTTCTCAGCCAATTTTTGAGCAGCATAAGATTTACCTTCCATTTCGCGCGAACTAATAACAGTAATTAAATAGTTATTGGCTCCCAATTGCGGATTTTGCTCTAATTCAATTTTTAAATTAGACACGGCATAATCCAACAAAGTATTTTCAACTCTGCCCATTTGCAAATTTCCATAATCAATGGAACGATTTGGCAATGCGCTAAATACTTTTAAACCGGTAAGTTCTTCTGCTCTTTGGGTATTTCTGATTGAATTATCTAATAATTCTTTGGCTACAAAGTATACCAATAACAAGAAAAAGGAAGCAATGAAAGATAAAATAACCAATAAATTTTGCTTTGAAGCCAATGCTTTTGTAGGGAATACAGGAGTGTCCATCACTTGCAGGTTATGTGACATCTCTATATTTTGCTGTCTTAATTTGGCCAAATGGTAACCATGTAATATCTCCAAATACTGACGTTCAGCCACACTGATTTCTCTTTCCAATCTACTTACTTGCATATTCAGCGGAGAGAACTCATTGTATTTCCTATCAAATTCTTTTCTGCGATCTATATATACTTGCAAACGAGCTTCGGAACCATCCATTATTAGTATTTCTTTCAACCAATTTTCTAAAACCATAGCTTGAGGCACAGATTCCATTGAATTGTTTAAACTGTAATATTGTAAAACCCAAACGCGTATTTCTTGTTTTATACCATCAACTTTGGTCGCTAATTTTGAAATTTTTTCTGGCGTATTGCTATATACTTTGGCACGCTCATACTCTTCATGTGCTATACCTAATTCCTTGCGCAAACGATTTAACTCATTGTTATTGCGCAATAAAATCTCTCTGGATTCTAATTGATCCTCTAAACGAGCTACGGCTCTTTTAGAAGCTTCATAATTCATCAATTCCTTATAATAATCAGTTTCGTTGGTTTCATTTTCAATTGCTACCGCCTTAGCTTGCTCGTAATAATTAATAATTTTGTTACGGATTCCAAAATCTTTTAGCTTATTTTCTGAATTGTTTAATTCGCCAGCAGCATCTTTTAAACGTGCTTCAAACCATTTTAAAACATTAACAGTTTCAGAACCTTTCAGTGATTTATATTTATCAATAAAAACTTCGGTAATAAATTTCAAGGTATTTAAACAAACACCTGGATCATCCGATTTGTAGGTTAAATCAAGGAAATCAGAATTTAATTTGCGCGAAGCAGTTAAGTTTTTAGCAATTAATGCGGTGCTATAATGACTTTTTTGATCAGACAATAACTTTACAACTATATTATCTGTAGAGGACTTTTTATACTTTTTTATTCTATCAACAGTGGCAGTAAAATTACCTGGAACAACCATTAAACTGCGTTCTTCTGAAATAGTTGTTTTTAATTCATTGAAACTTTTTTCACTCAAAATGAGCGGGTCAGACATTTCTAATAATAAATGTTGGGCAAGTAATTTAACCGCAACGTCTTCCATTGTTTGACGTGCATTTACTGTAGCTATTAAATTATCGAAAGCATTGCTAATTGAAAAATAATCTGCTCTTGGGGCATCTTCATTAGAGGTAATTCCATAACCAGAAGCAATACCTGTGTAAACGGTAGTTGCAGATTGGTACTCCTTTGGAAGTTTCCCTGTAAGAAAATATACTAAAACGGCTATTAATACTGGAAACAGTATTAGCCACTTTAGGTTCTTACTTAATACACGTATAAATTGAACAAAACTCATTTTTAATTCGTTTAGTTTTTCTTCTGTTTTATCATTATGGTATGCAATGGCACCCCTAATTCAACTTCAAACTGTTTCAAAGAACCTAAATACAATCTAAATGCATCGTGATAGGCAGCCTCTGCAGTAGATAAGACGTTTTTCTGACGTGCATAATCTGCCATATGTATCACACCCTCGCGGTATTCTTTTTCTGCAATTTGACATGACACCAATTGCATCAGGTAATCTTCATTTCTTCCTCGGTAAATTCTATCGTAACCAACCATGTCTGAATAGAATTGTGCTAATTTCCTTTTCAACTCCATTGCCTCTGCATCGCGTTTATACTTTTGAAGTATCACTTTTTCTTTTGCTTCATTAATTCTTCCTTGCTGTCCCATAATATCAAAAACAGATAATGAAACAGTAACTCCAGCGCGAAAACCTTGTTTAACTTGAACCAATCCAGTATTTAAGGGTTGCGTTGGATCGGTGTAAGCAAAAAACGGCAAACTACCCAAAGAATAATTGTAAAACATACTAATATTCTGCGCCCAAATCCATCTGGTATAAGCCACATTCCATTGATTGGCACGCTGTGCAGCCAACTCTTGTTTCAAAATTGGATTTACCGTTTTAGCAATTTCAAACATTGAATCTAAAGTTGGTAACAACATTTCGATGTTAACTTTGGGGTCAAGCAAAATAGAATCAGGCTGCGCTTTTGCAGTGGGTGCTAATGACAAAATTCCCAACAAAAAAACGAGCAATTGCTTCATGTGTTTCATATCAAAATTGAATGGTGCTTGAGTTAATTTTTCTTACCAACAAAGTAAAGCCACATTTATATCTATATGGCATTCACTTATTAACCCTAGCTCAAAGTGTGTCCATTTTTCTGACAGTAGAATTTCAATAAAATATTTAATGGATTTTTATTCGCGAGATGCCGTGTGCAAACAAGAGCGACTAAGTTAAAAGCCGCCTACAATTAAATGACTTGGCAATTATTTTAAGTGCCTATACAAACTATTTTTTTAGAAAAAAATGCTCGATTTTCATGTTATCAACAAGGCTTAAAATTTTATTAATGAAGAAAAATGGGCACGTAAATGGTATTTACAAAGCATTGCACCAGCGCATTTCATTTTCAATATTTCGGTTCGAACCGAGTAATAAAAAATAATTATTGAATGAATTTTAAGATGGAAATATAACTTGCAACAGAATACTTAAATCTATAATTTGCCTTATTAAAAATAGCCTGCAAAAACTACCCGCTCATATGTCAATTTCAACTACCATTAAATCATACCCACAATTAAAAAAATGGGCACATTGGATGCTTATTCCTGGCGGACAAGCCAAACCAAGAATATGGGTAAAATGGTTTTTGAATCCCTTTTTTCATAAAGTTAAAGGAAAAATAAATTGGCATACGCGCATGGATGTAGTTCCTTTTAACAAATTTGAATTGGGCAAAGGAAGCACCATTGAAGACTTTGCTACCATAAACAATGGCGTAGGTTCAGTTCATATTGGAAATAATACCCTAATTGGCATTGCTAATGTAATTATTGGCCCAGTTCATATTGGCAACAATGTGCTTTTAGCACAAAACATTGTTATAAGTGGACTCAATCATAATTACCAAAACATTGATATTTCCATAAAAGACCAAGCAGTAAGCACCGCACTTATTACCATTGAAGACGATTGTTGGATTGGGGCAAATGCCGTTATTACAGCAGGCATTTGCATTGGTAAACACGCCGTAATAGCAGCTGGATCTATTGTAACCAAAGACGTTCCACCCTGCTCGGTTGTTGCTGGAAACCCCGCTAAAGTTATTAAACAATATAACCCTGCAGAAAAAAATTGGTTGAAATTACACGCTTAAACAACCCTATTTAAGGTAAATTTGCCACCGCCAATTGGCTTTCATATCTTTGACCCAATGATGTATTTACGTTTCATTTTATTGATCCCACTTTTGTTCTGCTTGAATGCTTCGGCTCAAACATTTACAATTGACAATGGCGATACCATAAATGTAACCATGGCTAATGGAACGAAACTGGGCTTTTGGCGTTATTTTTGGCCAAACGGCGATTTAAAATACGAAGTCTACTATGAAAATGGGGAGAAGGAAGGTCTGGAAATTGCCTATTTTGATAACCAAGATTGCCTAGAATACAGCAATACATACCACAAGGGGATTTTAGAAGGCCCGCGTACCATGTTTTATCCAAATTGCAGCACAAGAGTAGAAGAAGTATATAAGGCAGGAATGAAAACCGGCTACGAACGCGAATACGACCAAAATGGATTTGTAACCACGGAAGCTGTTTTTGAAAAAGGTGAACTAGCTGGTTCCTACGCCCATTTCGACAAAAAAGGAAGCGTTACTTTTGAAAGTCCTACCAAAGAAACTACCCTTAAATTCGACAAGTTCCTAAGCGGTGAATACAAAATTAAAGACTCTACCCTATTTAATGTTTTTAAAAGAAACAAAGACTGGCGTAAAGTGATGATGGTGGTTGACATGACTGGTAGTATGTTTCCATATATTGGTCAAATGTTGGTTTGGTACAAACAAACCTATGAAGATGGTAAGGTGAAATATTATGTATTATTCAATGATGGCGATAACCTAAACGACGATAAAAAAGTAGTTGGCCGCACCGGCGGCATCCATCCTTTTGAAGCCAAAGATTACCGCAAAATGAAGAAGGATGTGGAAGATGTTAGAAAAATGGGCGAAGGCGGCGACGAACCTGAAAATGATTTAGAAGCGGTTATTTTTTCTATTATTAATTACAGGGATTTTTCAGATATTGTTTTAGTTGCAGATGATAGCCCGGTAAGAGACATGAATTTACTAAGGCGCATCAAAAAACCAGTACACGTAATTATGTGTGGGACAAAAAAAGGTATCAACGACCAATACCTTAAAATTGCCCTACAAACAAAAGGTTCTATCCATACCGCCACCAATGATATTGACATGAAAAAAATTAAAGATGGCGATGAATTTGTTATTGACAAAGACATTTTTAGATTGAGTGCTGGGCAATTTATTTGGGTAGATACGGTAGAATAATGACTGATATAAAAATAATTTTAGCCTCTAAATCTCCTAGAAGGCAAGAACTCATTAAAGGTTTGGCCTTGCCTTTTGAGGTATTTACCTACGAAGTGGATGAATCCTTTGATGCGAAGGATACACCAGCTATGATAGCAGAAAAGCTAGCCATTAAAAAAGCGGCACATTATCCAAAAGAAATTGCAGAAAAAGAAATTTTGTTAACGGCAGATACCATTGTTTGGATTAATGGAAAAGTTTTAAATAAACCTGCCAATGAAGCTGAATCTTTTGAAATGCTTTCTAGCATTTGCGGACAAACACACGAGGTATTTACGGGTGTTTGTTTAAAAACACATGCAGCTCAATTTTCATTTAGTGAACGTACTAAAGTTACTTGTAAAAACCTCAGGGAAGAAGAAATTTGGTATTATATCAAAAACCACCAACCCTTTGACAAGGCCGGTAGTTATGGCATTCAGGATTGGTTTGGCTATACTGCCGTAGAAAAAATTGAAGGCTGCTTTTACAATGTAATGGGCTTACCCATTAGCAGGGTTAATGAAGAAATTCAGAAAATTAAGAAAAAATAAACAAGCCTAAAACCTAAATTACCTACCTAATTTCATACCATGTTTTCAAAAGTTATTTCATCCTATAAAATTCAAATGCGCGTTAGCCTTTTATTGATTGCACTCATTTTTAGTAATTTCATTTCGGCACAAACGGAAGTAAAAATAAGCGGTATTATACCTGCCTTTGCCAACCAAACAAGCAACTTGCAATATTATACCAGTCCGTATAAGGCAGATTTAGATCAA
>CAIYNF010000162.1 GCA_903927505.1 uncultured Bacteroidota bacterium
AAAGCTTTATGCCTAAAACCAAATGGGTAGACGACATGAAAGTACGCATGAGTTTAGGAACTACAGGTAACCAAAATATTGGTGATTATTCTACTTATGGCTTATATGCTTTGGGGGCCAATTATACCTTTAACGGAACCATTTACCCAGGAACAAAACCAAGCACCATTGGTAACAGCAGTTTGAAGTGGGAAAGCACCAAACAATTTGACTTAGGTTTAGACTATAGTTTCTTAAACTACAGCATTACCATTACCGCAGATTATTATATCAAAAGAACAAACAACTTATTGGTAAATGTTGATTTACCAAGAAGTACTGGCTTTAGCAGCGGTATTCAAAACATTGGCGAGATTGATAATAGAGGTTTTGAATTTGCTATCAAAACAAAAAACATTGTTAAATCTAACTTCTCATGGATTAGTAATTTCAACATCTCTACAAACAAAAACACCATCATTAATATTGGTGGCGCAGATAAAGTTATTTATGCAGGTGATATTCCTGATAGAGGCTATTCTGTTATCCTAAAGGAAGGTGGCTCAATTGGCCAATTCTACGGCTTTGTAAGCCAAGGTATAGATCCTGCAACTGGTAACGTAGTGTTTGCAGATTTAAATGGCGATGGTCAGATTACCGATGTAGATAGAAAAGTAATTGGCAATGCAACACCTAAATTTATTGCAGGTTTAACCAATACACTTACCTATAAAAATTTCGATTTAGATTTCTTGTTCCAAGCCGTATATGGCAACCAAGTGTTAAATGCAACGCGCATTGAAACAGAAGGCATGAATGATGTTAAGAATGCCAGTGCTGCTACCTTACGCAGGTGGAAAAACCCTGGTGATATTACAGATATGCCAGTGGCCATGTTTGGCGATCCAAGTAAAAATAGCAGAATTAGCGACCGTTATATGGAGGATGGTTCATACATCAGATTGCGCAATGTTACACTTTCTTACCACGTGCCTTTGAAATGGATTCCTAAATTTAAAGTACAGCGTTTTGATGTGTATGTAAGCGGTCAAAATATTTGGTTAAAATCTAAATACTCTGGTTACGATCCAGAAGTAAATAGAGACGGAAGCAGTAGCATTTCGCAAGGCATTGACTATGGCACCTACCCACAATACAGAACCATTATTGGTGGTGTAAAAATTGATTTTTAATTTTCAACTAGTAGAAACTTATAACAATCAATTTTATGAAAATTACAGACGCAAAAACTATTACAAGCAACAATAGCATGATGAGAAATAAGATACTTGGCCTATTCATTTTTGTGGCCCTATTGGGTATTGGAAGTTGCAAAAAAGACTTCTTAGACAAGAAACCTATTTCAGATGTAACAGAAGGAAACTTCTTTCAAACAGGCGCAGATGCTGAATCTGCTATTATTGCGGCCTATAGCAATTTTCAATCTGAATATTATGTATTTGATTACTACATTAACAATGATGTAATTTCAGACAACTGCTATGCAGGCGGCGATAATCCAAATAACTTCCAATTAGACGAATTTACTACTACTGCCCTCAACGGAAACGTGAGCAGAGATTGGAATTATTTATATGATGCCATAGGCCGAGCCAACGCTGTAATAGATAATGTTGGAAACATTCCTTCAAAAGACATTACAGAACAAAGAAAACAAGAAATTATTGCCGAAGCATCTTTTATTAGAGCTTACCATTATTTTCAATTGGTAAACCTTTGGGGTGAAGTTCCATTGATTTTACATAAAGTTTCTTCAACAGACCCTGCTGTAATTTACCAAGCGCGTGTACCTATTGCAAGCATCTATGATGCTATCCTATCCGATTTAAAATTTGCAGTAGAGAAACTACCTGTAGCATTCCCGCAAAACAAACAAAGAGTTACCAAAGGCGCTTGTAATGCCATGCTTGCAAGGGTTTACGCCGCAAAACCAAACCCAGAATGGAACATGGTATTGCAATATGCAGAAGCTGTTACCAGCAACAGTGCCTACCAATTATTACCTACTTATGATTTCTTGTGGGATGGCAAACACGAAAATTCAAGTGAGTCAATTTTTGAAATTCAATTTATTAATTCTAGCGACCAGGCAAATTGGGGACCTATGTTGTGGTTACCACCTTCAATGAACCCAAGTTCTTGGAAGAAATTTAACACACCTTCAAATAACTTAATAGCTGCTTTTAATGCTGCAGGTGATACGGTGCGATTCAAATCTTCTATCCTATTTGAAACAAATATTCCTTGGAAAGATTCTCATTATTCTAACGACACATTGCCTTTCCCATACAAACAAAGAACTGCAAGTGCAGGCAGAAGCGACAACAATATTTTAATTCGCTTGGCAGATATCCTTTTATTGCAAGCAGAAGCCAAAAACGAATTAGGCAATTCCGCTGGTGCCATTTCAGATTTAAACACTGTTAGAACAAGAGCAATACTTCCTAATACTACGGCAAGCAGCCAAGCAGATGTGAGAGATGCCATAGCTTTAGAAAGAAGATTAGAATTGGCCTTTGAAGGACTGCGTTGGTTCGACCTAAAACGCACCGGTAAGGCTATTAGTACGATGACTGCCTTAGGATTAAACTACAATGTAAATGCCAATAATTTAATCTGGCCAATTCCACAAAACGAGATGGACCGCAATCCTAAACTCACCCAAAACCCTGGATATTAAACTATCAATTCTTATAATTTTTAAACAATCAAAAACCAAAAAACATGAAAAAAATCAATTTACTATTTTCTATGATGTTACTTGCATTTGTTATGCAAGCGCAAAACGTTAATGTTACCATTAAGGTAGACATGACTGGCCTAACTGTTTCTGCTGATAGCGTTCACGCTGTAGGTAGTTTCAATGGTTGGAACCCAACTGCAACTGTAATGTTGCCTGAAGGTAACAACATTTATTCTTGCACAATCTCAGCAAAACCATTTGATGATGTTGAGTACAAATTTATGAACGGTAATGCTTGGGGTAAAGAAGAAAAAGCACCAACAGGCGGTTGTACTACTGGTAACAGCGGTAACAGAATTGTAACAGCTCCAATGACTGATTTAGTTGTTCCAGCTGTAATGTTCGGTGGCTGTCCTTCAACTGTAGCTACAAAAACTATTACTTTCTATGTAGATATGAAAGATTCAGTAGTTAGCGCAAAAGGTGTTCACGTTGCTGGTAACTTCAACGGTTGGAATCCTAGCTTTACGCCATTAACTAAATACAATGGTACAGTTTACAAAGCTGATGCAGTTGTATTGAGTTCTATCTTGAGATTGCAATACAAATACTTAAACGGTGATTCATGGGGTTCTGACGAGAAGCCAAATGCACCATGTGCTGATGCTAATAGCCACAACCGTGTGTACAAAATTGATACTATTGTAAGCGCAGGTAGTGTTCCTAACTACAGATTCAATACTTGTACTTTAACTTCAACTACTGGTGTAGCTTCAGTTAGCAACCAATTTAGCTTTGTAGTTTATCCTACAACTTCACATGATTATATCACTGTGAAATTTGAATCAAACAACAAAGAAGATATTAACTTTAATATCTATTCTATCAATGGCCAATTGGTATCATCAGAAAACATGAAAAGAACTGATGCTAACCTTACCAAATCTATTGAAGTTGCTGGTTTAGCAAAAGGTATCTATTTATTAGAAATCGCTAACAACAACAGCAAATCTGTACAAAGATTCATTGTTGACTAATTTATTTTCCAGCAGTTTGTTGCAGAACAAACTGCTGGTTTAATTCTTCTTTAGGTTAATCATTTACCTTAAAAGAAGAAAAAGATGTTATAGAATCCCATCCCAGCGTTTTTTCATTAATTCTTAAAAGTTTCGGGGATTAGTTTTAGTATGATTTGTTTGAGGGGGATGGGTTCTATAATTTATTTAAGAAAGCAATGGAATTTATTTTTCCATTGCTTTTTTTAAAGTAAAAAAGCAAAATTGCCACATATTTGTTAACTGATTATAAAACAATAAAATGAAAGGTATCTGTATTCGCTTTCTACTGCTATTTTCACTCATCCAGGTGAGCTGTAAAGGCAAGGAAATATTGGTTCCGCCAAGTTCCAATTACCCAAATGATGGAAGTATCAGCGTATACACTACCAACCATGATGGCACCATTACTTTATACAAAAAGCCTGTTAACCTTAAGTTTCAAACTAAAATAACAGCTAATGTAGTTGATATTGATTTTGATATAAGCGCAACCAAACAAAGCATGGATGGCTTTGGTGCCGCACTTACTGGCTCTTCTGCATATGTATTAATGACACATCTTTCTGCAGCACAAAGAGCAGTTTGTTTGAAAGATTTGTTCGACGCAAAAACGGGTATTGGTTTAAGTTATTTACGCCTAAGCATTGGCGCTTCCGATTTCTCTTTAAATAATTTCACTTATAATGATATGTCGGGTACACAAACCGATACTGCCATGCTTAATTTCTCTATTGCTGCAGAAGAAAGCATGTTAATTCCTGTGCTTAAAGAAATTATAGCTATCAATCCCAATATCAAAATAATGGCCTCTCCTTGGAGTGCGCCAGCTTGGATGAAATCCAACAAAAGTCTTACCAATGGCGGCTCGGTGAACTACAGTTATTTCAATGCCTATGCCAAATACTTTGTAAAATACATCAAAGCATTTCAAACAAACGGCATTCAAATAGATGCAATCACCATTCAAAACGAACCATTATATGCTGCTCCTTATATGAGCACGGAAATGTCGGCAACGGCACAAGCAGATTTTATTAAAACAGCGCTGGGCCCCGCATTTGAAGCAAATAATATTTCTACCAAAATTCTTATTTACGACCATAATTGGGATCATCCAGACTATCCTATTGCTGTTTTAGGCGATGCAGATGCACGCAAGTACATTGCTGGAACAGCCTTTCATTGCTATGCGGGAAGTGTGTTGGCCATGACTATGGTAACTGATAAATACCCAGACAAAGGACTTTACTTTACCGAATGCAGTGGAGGCGATTGGGCACCAGATTTTGGTGGAAACTTAGCGTGGAATGCCGAAAACCTATTGATTGGCGCACCAAGAAACGGCGCCAAAAATGTGTTGTTTTGGAACTTAGCTTTAGATGAAAATAGAGGTCCTAAGAACAATGGATGTGGTAATTGCCGTGGGGTAATTGGCGTAAATTCAAGCACAAAAATTATAGATAAAAACGTAGAATATTATATCCTCGGACACAGTTCTAAATTTGTAAATAAGGATGCAAAACTCATTCAAACCTTAGATACCCGCTCACAAGGAATTTCGCAAGTGGCCTATTTAAACACAGATGGAACAAAGGTTTTGGTAGCATACAATCATTTAAGTACTACGCAGAAAATTCAAGTAAACATAGGCGCACAATCATTTAGTTATGATATTGAGGCAGGCGCCATGGTAAGTTTTACTTGGTAAATTAGATAGACCCAAAACAAAAAATTACAAGCAAAAGCGAAAAAAATTAGCAATGGCATCTCAAAAAATCAACCTATATATATTTTCAATTTTACTTTTTGCAGGCAACATTTTTATGAATGTAAAGCAGGTAAAGGCACAAGTAAAATTGAGAAAAGCTGTTGTATATACAACCAGTAAAGACCTAAACCAACGCTTACAAATTACAGATACAATTAGCTTTGGAAGTCAGGCCCAGCCTTTAGAAACAGAAATTTGCATTTTCTTAGACAGCAGTAAAAAGTTTCAAGAAATGATTGGAATTGGAGCTGCCCTTACCGATGCAAGTGCAGAAACATTTGCAAAAGTTTCAAAAGAAGCGCAAGAGGAATTGGTTCGAGCCTTTTACAACCCAACCAGTGGAATTGGATACACCCTTATGCGTACCAATATGAATAGCTGTGATTTTTCTAGTGGCAGTTATACCTATGCGCCCGAAGGCGATTCTGCATTGAAAAATTTTAGCATTGCCCACGATTTACAATACCGCGTTCCACTTATAAAATTGGCCTTCAATATGAGCCAAAACAACATGAAATTATATGTTTCACCATGGAGCCCTCCTGCCTTTATGAAAGACAATAACAACATGTTACAAGGCGGAAAATTATTGCCTCAATACCGTCAGTCTTGGGCAAATTATTTTGTGAAATACATTCAATCGTATGAAAAAGCCGGCATCCCTGTTTGGGGTCTTAGTATTCAAAACGAACCCATGGCAAAACAACGGTGGGAATCTTGCATTTTTACCGCAGAAGAAGAAAGAGATTTCTTGAAATATTACTTAGGTCCTACCCTTGCCAAATCTAAATTAGGTAACAAAAAAATTATTGTGTGGGACCATAACCGCGATTTAATTTTTCAAAGAGCCAATGTAATTTTATCGGACCCAGAAGCCGCCAAATACGCATGGGGGGTGGGTTACCACTGGTATGAAACATGGACAGG
>CAIYNF010000163.1 GCA_903927505.1 uncultured Bacteroidota bacterium
ACTAAATAACCTGCATAGCCGCGCAAATTTAATCCGCCACCCATTTGAAAGTGGTTGCCCGTTTGCCCATATTGAAACCAATCTGAAGGCATTAAACCTGCAGAACGCGCAAATTTATTTTCAAGCATTTCTTCTGGATTAGCACCTGCTAAATACACTTGCGATTCTGGGGCAATATTGGTTCCAGTTAACAAACTTGCAAAAACACGTGAGCGCAATTCCAATTTATATATAGGATGATTTTGGGTTAATAACACATTTATTCCTGCATAATCAAAATTAGAGAACAAACTCGCAGAACGAAGTCCCACGAGCAACTTGGCATTTCCTTTTAAATAAGAAAAGCCACGCTCCCACTCTATATTTAGAGAATTATTCCATTCATCATAAGAAGATAAATTTGGAACAAAAGGACCATAAGCAATATTGGTATTTTGAAAAGCCGGTAAATAATACAACTGAACCCTTCTCATACTTTTTGCATATAGGCGGTACGTGTTTTGTTCACTGGTTTTTTCGAGACCAATTTTGTTTAAAAACATCCCATCTAAAATACGACTTTGAAAAAACACATCTGTGAATTTAGCAAAGCGGTGCTTGTAACTTAAGTTATAATGAACAGGATAAATTTTACTGCTTTGGCTATACAAGGCGGCATCATAATTTTGCATTACCCCAGTATTATACCAAGCACTGAATTTAAATACATGCTTTTGGTTCATGTAATTTCCATTCATATGAAAACCAATTTTTATGCCATCGTAATTGTTATACCAAACATCTGGCCTGGCCTTTAAAATATAGTATTTACGGTCGGCAGGATTATTTACTTGATGGTCGAATGTGAAAAGAACAGGACATTTTAAACTGTTGTTTAATTCATTGATATCTGCCAAACGATGGCTTGGATCAATTTGAATATTGGCTACTTTTTTATTATAATCTAACACCACTTGGTGGGTAGGATTTAAAGAACCCCAACCATGCCAAACTGGAAGAACGGTGCTATTGGCATTTTTAGCAAAATAGGTATTTGGTAAAGTGAATTTTTGAATGGAAGAATCTTTTCCTACAATTTGGAAATCAAGAGGCATTTGCATTTCGCCCTTGCGCTCAAATGTAATTTCCAATTTATTACCATCAATTTTACGTGCTCCTTTTAACCCATAGTCAATGGTTTTGGTGGTTTCCATCCATTGGTCGAAAAACCAATTTAAATCTACATGTGTAAATTGAATGATGCTATTTCTAAAATCTTCAAAATAAGGATGCGCCATTTTCCACTGATCAAAATAATGTTGCATGGCTTTTTGAAAAAGCGAATCGCCCAAAACATATTGCAGGTTATACAACATGGTTGCTGTTTTATAATATACATGACCATAACCTCCGCCATGGTTTAAAGCGCCATTGAAATCATCACTATGGGTATTCAACGGCATATCATTATGGTTAATGGCATCTCTGATATATCCTTGGTAAATAGTTTGATCCAAGGACGACATTGGTCTGTAGTATTTGTTAACCCAAGCCGATTTTGTTTTTATTTTGGTTTGTTCTTTGGTTAATCGGCTCATGCTCCAATGTGTTAAAAATTGGGTAAAGCCTTCATCCAAACTTGCGCGGTAGGTTTCGTTGTTACCCACCATTCCAAAAAACCAATTATGACCAATTTCGTGCGCAAATAAACCATAATAGCCCGGACTGCTTCCACCATCAAGAGTTAACATTGGATATTCCATGCCATCACGGGCATCGGCACAAATCATTTTTGGATAAACATAGGCACCAAATTCTCTGCTATAGGTTGCTATTACCTTTGAATTAAACATTGCAGCATCTTGCCAGCCACTGGCATGAGGCTCTTGCACCAAAGCAATACACCTTACTTTTCCTCTGGGATTTTCAGCCAAAGGTAAAACAACTTCCCCTATACGATAGGTTGGATCGCATGTCCATGCAAAATCATGCGTATTTACAGCTGTATACTTCCAAGTTTTTAAAGTTCCGTTGGGTTCAATTATAACACTGGCTTTTTCTTCCCATGGTTTCTTTGCAAAATTCTTTAGGTCTAATTTTTCTCTCAGCGCTGCTGGCAATACTTCCAATTCATTTTGCAATTCGCCTGTTCCATCCATGATATACTGGTTAGGCAGGCTTATTTCAATATCAAATGAACCAAAATCGCCGTAAAACTCCTTACCCAAATGTTGGTCGGTTTCCCAACCAAATTTTCTATCGTACACACAGATACGCGGATACCAATGTACCACATCATATTGCTTGTTTCCAGCATTGTCTGTAAACATTTTCATGCGCCTGCGCTGGTCGCCACCCGCATCAAAATAAGTACTGAAATCAATCTTTATTTCTACAGAAGAATTAGGCAACAAAGGATTTGGCAATTGAATTTTCATTATGGAGAAATCAATGCTTGGTATTACGGCAATGCCTGCTATTTCTACCTTGCGAATTTCTGTTCCTTTGCCAGCAGCTTCGTATTTACCAAATTTCTGTTTGAACCCATTTGCCAAATTCAATTGTTCTAAATAGCCACCTTTTAGGAAGGCATTTTGGTATAAATGAAAATACACAAAAGTTAAAGTATCAGGTGAATTGTTGTAATAGGTAAGCTCTTCTACCCCGCTAACGATATCGGTTTTATCATCTAATGCCACGCGCATTTTATAGGCTACATCTTGTTGCCAGTATGCTTGAAAAGGTTTGCGGTTTTTCCAATAATAGGGATTTTGCTCACTGCGGTAGGAGAAATCTTGGGCAAAGAGCTGCACAGAAAGTAAGCTCAAACAAAGTAGCAATAGTTTTTTCATACAGGGGCAAAATAAACAAAATTTAAAATAAATTAGTGCCTTGCCTCTGTCAATTTGCATTGAGTAAGATGACTAATGGAATTTTGAGCTAAGACATTTTTTTTATAAATTTGTTTACCTTTATTTTAATCCTATGAAAAAAGCAACACCACTTATTAATTTATTATCAGTTGTATGCATTGCTTTTTTTAGTGTTCAATCCTATATGGGATTAGAAATTATAAAGTTTAATAAAAGAGGAATTCTATTTAATACCAGCACTAAAATTCCATTAAAAGACAGAATGGATTTGGCCTGGGACCAAGAATTTGAATTAACCAAAGACCCCGCACTCAATATTGTTCCGCGCGAACGCCTGCTTGCAGCTTGGCAATACCAGCAGCAATTGTTGGGTCGAACCGGATTGGGAAAAGCGGCCATACCTGGCGTAACATGGACGGAAAGAGGCCCCAATAATTTTGGAGGAAGAACCCGTTCTGTATTGGTAGATTTAAACGACGCTACTAAAAAAACTGTTTGGGCAGGTGGCGCAGGCGGTGGATTATGGAAAACAACAGACATTACAGCTATTAGTCCCAATTGGACTCCTGTAAACGATTTCTTTCAAAACCTTGCCATTACGCATATAGACCAAGCGCCCAGCAACCCACAAGTAATGTATTTTTGCACGGGAGAGGGCAATGGCAATTTAGATGCAGTTAGAGGTTTGGGTGTTTGGAAAACAACAAATGGAGGAGGCACCTGGACACAATTAAGCGCCACAAATAATTCAACTTATTATTATTGTCAGAAAGTAGTTTCTATAGGAAATGGCGACACAGTTTTTGTATTAACCAAAAGTGGTTTGTACCGCTCTGTAAATGGCGGAACGGCTTTAACAAAAGTTTTAGGAACAGGCATTTCTTCGGCTGGTGGAAATATTGCTTATGATTTAGAACGCATGAACAACGGTACACTTTATGTTACCATGAGCAGTGGTTCGGCAAATGGAGGTACCCTTCACAAATCTTATGATAAAGGTGCCACATGGACCATTCCATTAAGCATTCCTGCCTATGTGAGCAAAGATGAAATGGAAATTGCAGTGGCAAATAATGACACCAATACCATTTATGCATTGGTTGAAAATAGCGGCGCCATTGTAGCTATTATCAAATCAAGCAATGCAGGTGTAAGTTTTGATACAGTTGCAGCCCATCCAATAGATGCAGATGCTGGCGTTTCTAAAAGCACTGCAATAAAAGATTTTAGCAGAGGTCAGGCATGGTATGATTTAAGTTTAGCCGTTGATCCAAACAATGCAAATGTTGTAATTGTGGGAGGGGTAGATTTATTTAAATCAACAACAGGAGGTACAAGCTGGAGTCAACTATCTCATTGGTATGGTGGTTTTGGTTTTCAAGATGTGCATGCCGACCAACATTACGCTTATTTTGAACCAGGAAACTCTAACGTAACTTATTTTTCTAATGACGGAGGCGTATACCGTTCAACAAATTTTACGGCTACAATGCCAACAATTATTAGCAAAGGAAACAACTACAATACGCTTCAATTTTATGCATGTGATATTCATCCAGGTGCCGGTTCGAACCAATATATTGCTGGAGCACAAGACAATGGTTCTCATGGATTTTCTACTGCAGGAATAAACAGCACAACAGAAGTAACAGGAGGCGATGGCGCCTTTTGCCATATAGACCAAGACCAACCAAGCTATTGGTTTACTTCTTATGTGTATACCAGTTATTATAGATCAACCAATAATGGCGCTAGCTTTTCAAATGTTTTAAATACAAGTGCAACGGTGGGCAGCTTTATTAGTCCTACCGATTACGATGATGTAGCCAATAAAATGTACATGTGCGGCAATAATGGCACCTATGTGCGCTGGGATAACCCACAAACAGGTTCAACAATTGTTTACGATACCACCCTGCTATTTAACGGCGGTAAAATAACACATGTAAAGGTATCTCCTAATACCAGTAACCGCGTGTATTTTGGCTTAAACAATGGTAGAATTGTACAGGTAGACAATGCGCATATTACAGCAAGTTTAGATTCTTGTATTAACAATGGGAAAGGCATGCCAACAGGAAGTGTATCTTGTATTGAAGTTGAAACAGGAAACGACAACCACATATTAGCTACCTATTCCAATTATGGTGTAGTAAGTGTTTGGGAAACAAAAAATGGTGGCTTTACCTGGACCAATTGTGAAGGTAATTTACCAGATATGCCTGTAAGATGGGCATTGTTTAATCCCAATAAAAACTGGCAAGCAATGATTGCAACAGAATTGGGCGTATGGACTACAGACAGTTTACAGGGTGCAGCTACCAATTGGCAGCCAAGTAATACAGGTTTTTCAAATGTACGAACCGACATGTTAAAAATGAGGTCATCGGATAAACAAGTGGTTGCTGCAACGCATGGTAGGGGCTTATTTACAAGCAATGCTTTTGCACCACCCTTTGCAGATTTTGTTGCCAATAAAAAAATAAGTTATGTAAGTGCATTTGTAAATTTCACCAGCACTTCTAATGGCGCAATTTCTTACCTATGGGATTTTGGTGATGGCACCACGAGTATCTTACAAAATCCAAGTAAGCAATATTTAACAGATGGTGTTTTTAATGTAAGACTTACCATCAATGGCGGTTTATATACCAAAATAGTTAATTCATTTATTCAAATTCTTCCCTATAGACCTATACCGTATACCCTAGCTTTAGGTGGTAATTTTGATATAAATGCAAATGATTTTGGACCAGAAACGGTTTCCGGTTTGCCATTTGAAAGAGGCAATTCAGCGGTTGCTGGCAAAAATGGAACTGCTAGTGGAAGCTTTGCATGGGTAACAGGAATAACAGCAAACTATGCAGATAATTCAGATGTAAGGTTGTATTCACCCAATTTTAATTGCACGGCAGCTGGAACCTATACACTCAAATTTAAAATTAAAAACAAATTTGAAATTGCTTATGATGGTTTTATAGTGGAATACAGTTTAAACTTAGGAAATACGTGGACAAAATTGGGTACTTCCGTTTTGGCCAATTGGTATGATTTTGCCAATACAGCTGCGGCAACAGCATTTCCTCAAAACGAACCCTATTTTAATGCAACACATGCGGCCTATACCCAAATGCAATATAACATAAGTACTTTGGCTGGTAATAGTAAAGTGTGTTTTAGAATTGTATTTAAATCAGACGCAGGCCTTACTGATATTGGCCTTGCTATTGATGATTTTGAAATTGCAGGACCAACAAATGCCTCCTTACCTGTAGATTTAATTAATTTTTATGGCAAGCGTTTAAATGAAAATTCTGTTTTATTAAAATGGCAAACTGCCAGCGAAAAAAACAACAAAGGCTTTCAATTAGAAAGAAGCAGTGATGGCTTTCATTTTGAACAAATACAATTTATGAAAGGAATTGGCAATTCAAATACTAGCCAAAACTATCAGTATGCAGACATGGAAGCGGTACAAGACAATTTGTATTACAGAATTGCGCAAGAAGATTTTAATGGTAAAATTACCTATTCAAATATTATTAGAATTGACAAAGAATTAAATGAACGAAAAATGGTGCATTTCTCCTATTTACTGCAAGAAGAAGCGCTATTGATTCAAAGTTTAGAAACAAACACCAAGGTTAAATTAATTCAACAAAACGGACAATTATTGGGCGAATACCAACTCAATAATTTTGAAGAAAAATTGCATTTACCCAATTTGGCCAAAGGAGTTTACCTGTTAGAATTTAGCAATGGTAAAGGTGCCATGCAGGTGGAAAAGTTGTTGTGGCTAGGGAAAAACTAAAAGATATAAACCAATTTTTTATTTTCAAAAAAGGGTTCATCAAACCAAGTTGAAAGCTCAATTTCTTCAACTACTAATTTTTTATTGATTTGTTTGAGCGCTTTATACTCTTCCTTTAGGTCGCCACCTTTTAAGAAAATATAGCCATTTATTTTTGAGTTAAATTCTTCTTTTGAATCAACATAATGCTGTGTCCAACGATAGAGTTGATCTGTGGGCGCAACGGCACGAGCCGTAATAAAATGAAAACTTTCTTTTAATTGCTCTACCCTACCAATGGCAAAATCTGTATTTTGTAATTGAATGGCTTCTGAAACACCTTCGGCAACTTTAATTTTTTTTGCAATGGAATCTACCATAGTGAAAGTGCTTTCTGGAAACATAATAGCTAATGGAACGCCAGGAAAACCGCCACCTGTACCAATATCCAAAACACGTGAACCTTTTTTAAATTGAATAAATTTAGCAATAGCCAAACTATGCAATACATGTTTTTCGTATAAAGATTCAATATCCTTGCGTGAAATAACATTTATCTTGGAATTCCAATCCGCATACAATTCCTGCAGTGCAGCAAACTGTTCAATTTGTTGAGGCAACAAATTGGGAAAATATTTTTTAATGATTTCCAATTACCAAATTTTCTTTTGCTTTGAAACTAAACCAATGGTTCCAAAAATGAATATATATATCAAATAAACAAGATCAAGAATGGCTATAAACCAAACAAGATGAATATCTTTCAAACGCTTCAAAATGCCAATAAAAACAGCAGTTTGAACCAAAAATCGA
>CAIYNF010000164.1 GCA_903927505.1 uncultured Bacteroidota bacterium
ACACACGGCACCCATGTAACAGTGGCACATTCTATGGGAACCACCATAGGTATTAATACAATGATCATTTTTGCTATGGCATTTTTTGCGTATGAAAAAAACAATCCGCGCGACTTAAAAGAAAAAATTTGGCTTCGTCGTTTCTTTTGGACCATGCAAATTAGCTTATTGGTATTTTGGCTTTCTCTTATTTCTGCTGGTATTCAAAAAGGATTTTGGCAATTAGACGCAAATAAAAATGCTTTTGGAGATATGATGCTAAACTTAAAACCTTGGTTCATCCTATTCTTTATAAGTGGTATTACATTAGGCATTTCAATAAGTGGCGTGCTATTTCAATTACTCAAAGCACAATTTGCCAAACCCATAAATTCTAGCAATTAAATTTCGCTCATGTTAAGTATTACCAAACAATTTCGCTTTGAAGCAGCGCATGCCATTTTAAATTATGATGGTTTGTGTAAAAATATTCATGGCCATAGTTATGTCCTCCATGTTTGTATCTCAGGAAAAAAAGATCCCGAAACACAAATGGTGTTAGATTTTAAAATTATTAAAAAAGTAGTTGAAGAGCATTTTTTAAACCTTGTAGACCACGCATTAATGCTCAATAAAAACAATCCAGGAATAAGCGCAATGGCTGCTTATGAAGGCAAGAAATATTGGCTCAATGGCGAACCAACAGCGGAGAATTTATTAGATACTATTGCAGCATTAATTCAAACAAAATTCCCTGAAGGTATTGTGTTAAAAAGCCTGCGTTTGTATGAAACCGAATCATCCTTTGCAGATTGGAAACCAGACCAAAACTAATGAATGAGTTGGTGACAGCCAATGCTTTCTTTTCTTTGAATGGCAGCATTGGCAATTGCTTTGGCTGTTTCAATTCTATTTCCTAAACGTTTCGCAAATAAATAAGTTGCTTCAAAATATTCAATTGTAGCATGGAACACTTCCAATTCACCAAGTGCTTTTTCCATCTGTCCCGCATTCCGGCAAATACCAAATGAATGCCACATTAATTCTTTAATGGCATTTTCCATCTGCAAAAGTTCAGAAGGTATTTCAACAATTAAAGGCTTTAAATCATCTTCACCTGCACCATAATTATTTGTCTGAATAATTTCACTACTTGCAAGTTTAGCTGCAAAATGAAACAACTCTAATAAGGAATTACTTGCCAATCTATTGGCGCCATGCAAACCGGTTCGAGCCACCTCCCCAATAGCAAATAAGCCAGGAATAGCTGTGGCAGAATTTCCATCTACATCAACTCCTCCACATTGGTAATGAGCAGCTGGTGTGACAGGAATTTTCTCATGCGATAAAAAACCTCCCCGCTTCACTGCATCAAACAAAAATGGAAAAGAGCGCATAAAATGTTGCGTATCCACTTTCGAAAAATCTAAGTAAACGTGTTTCGCTTGCGTTTCTTCCATCTTTAAAAACATTCCTAAAGAAACTATATCTCGTGGCGCTAAACTTGCCAATGGATGCAAGTCTTTCATAAATTCATAGCCATTGTTATCGCGTAATATAGCACCAGCCCCTCTAAAGGCCTCAGTTACCAAAATATTCTCAGATTTATTTTCTAAAAACATCTTAGTGGGGTGAAACTGAATAAAAGCCATATCCTGCAAAGCAATACCAGCGCGCTTTGCCATACCAGCACCCTCGCCATTTGCCCCTATGCCATTGGTATGTTGTGCATATAAATTACCACAACCTCCACTTGCCAAAACAACACTATCAGCAAAAATATTCTTACAAGTACCTTCCAAATAATTAGCAATGGTAAGCCCTTTGCAAATACCCTTTTCAATAATTAATTGGGTAGCAACAGTATGATATAAAAAATGGGTATTTTTTCTTTTCTTTAAATCTGCCCATAACTTTTCAAGTAAAAACTTTCCGGTCTGATCCGAAATATGCTGAATACGCGCAATGGCATGTCCTCCTTCTTTGCTCGGATTTGGATCGAAATACAAACCACGCGCTTTTAAATCTTGTAAAAGACGACTGCTATTTTCAATTACCTCTTTAACAATTTGCGGATTGCATAAACCCGCACCAGCAACTAATGTGTCTGCTATATGGGCTGCTTGGTCTTCTATATCTAATGAAACGGCAATCCCTCCCTTTGCCAAATAACTATTTGATTCCTCTGGACCTTCACCCAAAATTAAATACAATTCAACTTCTTCACTTAACAACAAAGAAAAATAAATTGCCGCTAGGCCGCCGCCAATACAAACTACTCTTTTCATTTATTTCGAACCAAAAAGTTAATAGCAAAACAAACCTAAATTTTTACTGCTAGCATGCGCTCAACTGGCAATTTTGCCTTTGCAATAATATCGGCATCTAAATCAATTCTATAATCAGCCTCTGTTTCTCCGCCAATGGCCTCCAGCGCCTCAAGTAATTTTAATAGGGAATTTTGCTTCATGTAAGTACACTTTACACAAGGTGTAATAAATTCTTTATCGGCATTTTCTTTTTTTAAGGCTACAGACAAATCACATTCAGAGGCTAAATAAAAACGGGAGGCATTACTTTCTTTTACATATTTTAAAATATCGCCTGTACTACCTATAATTCCCTTTCTACCATCATCCATCATATTGGTAATCTCTTCCGGAACTTCCCAATGAAACAACATTTCTGCATTGTTTTCTGCGGCCATTTGCGGTAAGAAATTTCTAAATTGCTCGTGCACTTCACAACTGCCATTCCAAAGAATTAAATCTTTACCAAGTTCTTTCTTTATTACTTTTTGCAAGTTTTGACCCATGTATAAATCGGGCACAAAAATAATTCTATCGCCTTCTAAGGAAGCGGCTACAGCAATGGCATTCCTAGAAGTACAACAAATATCCAATTCGGTTTTGGTTTCAGCATAAGTGTTAATATAGCCCATTACAGGCACACCAGGATATTGTTCTTTAAGCGTTCTTACATCAGCAGCACTTATGGAAGAAGCCAATGAACAACCTGTACTTGGATCGGGCATAAAAACATTCTTACCATTGTTTACCAATAAAGCTGTTTCTGCCATAAACCTAACGCCACAAAATAAAATATTTCGCGCATGTGTGTTACTCGCTTGAACACTCAATCCCAAGGAATCACCAACAAAATCAACAAATCCACCATCAGCCAATTCAAATTGTAATTCAGCCGGCATATAATAATGAGAAAGTATTACAACATCCTTCTCCTGCTTCAAACGCTTAATACGTGAAACAATCTCTTCTTTTTCTATCATCATGAAGCGCGAATTTCGCCTTGAAAACACGCATTTTTTATGACCTAGGTCAGTTATTTAAAGTTTTTCATAACATAACTTTGAGATATAATGAAAACAAGAAATCAGGGACTTTTTGTACTCCTATTTTCAAGCATATTATTTGGTACTGCTTGCAAAAAAAATGTAAGCTTAGAAGCTATTAAACCCAATACCAATGTTAGAATTGAAATATCACATGTTGTAGACAATACTCCGCTACTATTCGACAGTATAAACTATGCAAATAAAGGAGGCAATAAATACAGCGTAACACGTTTAAATTATTACATATCTGATATCATTCTTCAAAACAACAAAGGTGAAACTTATAATAGCAATAGCACCTATTATGTAAATGGAAGAAATGCTTCAAATGTGATAAATTTACTAGAAATGCCAACTGGAAACTATACCAGTATGCGCTTCCTAATTGGATTAAACCCAACACAAAACACAAGCAATTCTCTTGAAAACAATGTAGACAATTTAAACATGGCTTGGCCAGAAGTTATTGGTGGTGGCTACCACTTCCTAAAATTTGAAGGCTATTACCTAGATTCGGCTCGAACCAAACAAGGTTTTACAATGCACCTAGGAACAAACGACATGCTGGTTGTGCACCAAAGTTTACCTATTTCTTTGGTAATTGAAGAAAACAAACCAGATACCATTGGCTTACAAATGAACTTAAATGAATGGTTTCAAAATCCACATACATGGGACTTTAACGTAGACGGAAATTATACCATGGCCATACCAGAATTAATGACACTCCTAAAAAACAACGGAACAGATGTATTTACCATTAAATAAAAATATTGCAGGATTTGTCTTTATAACAAGTGTATTTTTTGCCTGCAAGCAAAACGACACTCCTAAACAGGTGAACACCTACCCAACACCATACGAAATGAGTGTACCACCAGGCTTTCCAAAACCAGAACTATCCAGCATTAACCCACTTACCGTTGAAGGAATTCAACTGGGAAAAATGCTGTATTCAGATTCAATATTATCAACTAATGGAAGATCTTGCACCAGTTGCCATCTCGCAATTAACTCTTTTTCATTGCCTATTTTCAATTCATGGAGTGGCAGAAAATTTAGCGTACCTGCACATATCAATTTAGGATTCAAAAAACAATACAATTGGGAAGGTTCACAAGAATGTTTAGACACCTTGGCTATGGACGATTTTGATCCGGAGTTTTTTAATACAAATCCTGAAATTTTGTATAAAAAACTAGCTGCTCATCCTATTTATCCAACACTCTTTAACCAAGCATTTGGCATTTCTGATATAAGCAAAATACCCTTTCAAGAATTAAAAAGAAAAATCGCTTATTCTCTTGCGCAATATTTAAGATCTAAGGTATCAGTCAATTCAAAATTCGACCAATATAGAAACAAAAAAGCCTTATTAAACAATTTAGAATACGAAGGTTATGTGATATTTTACTCTGAAAAAGGAGATTGTTTTCATTGCCATTCAGAGCCACTTTATACAGATCAACAGTTCCATAATAACGGTGTAAGCAATACTTATGTGGGCTTTGATTTGGGCCGGCAAAACATTAGCAACAAAGAGGAAGACAAAGGTAAATTCTTTACCCCAACCCTTAGAAATATAGAACTCACAGCGCCATACATGCATGATGGCAGATTTAAAACATTACAAGAAGTAGTTGATTTTTACAGCGAAGGAGTTGCAGAAAATCAATATGTAGATCCTTTAATGACCAAACGAAATGGCACAAGGAAATTAAATTTAACAACATTAGAAAAAATACAACTTATAGCATTCTTAAAGACATTAACAGATTTAGATTATTTGAATAAATAATTGGTATAAGCATAAAAAAAGAAAGACTGCAATTGCAGTCTTTCTTAATCTAAACATAAACCTCGAAATTATTTCGGTAACAACACCTTATTAATTACATATACAATGCCATTTGTAGCTTTTACATTTCCCAAAAGCTCAGCATCGTTAATAAATGTTTTACCATCTTTAATTGAAATAGTGGCTATTCCTCCATTAACCATTTCAATTTTCTGTCCATCAGTAAACATCGTTGGCTGATAAACAGCTACGGCAACATGGTATTGCAAAATATTTTGCAAATCAGCTTTCTTTTCTGGTTCCAATAAGCCCTCAACAGTTCCTGCTGGCAATGCAGCAAAAGCATCATTCACTGGAGCAAATACTGTAAAAGGTCCAGCATTAGATAAAACATCAACTAGTTCGGCTGCTTTTATAGCCGTTACCAAAGTTGAATGGTCTTTAGATCCAATTGCAACCTTTACAATGTCCTTTTGGGAATCATCATCTTGCACTCCCGATTGACCTGACAAAGCAGATTCAGTGACGGTTGTTTCAGCCTTTTCTTCGTTTTCACCTCCACATGCCGATAAAAAAAACAAAGCTAAAATGGCGGTTGTTGTAAAAATTAATTTCTTCATATGATTATAAATTATAAAGCAAATATATTTCGGACAAATACATCCGAAAATGACAATTGTCATAAAAAAAGATAATATTGTCGGACTTTATTATAAATAATAGAATGTTTAATTTGCACATCAATAATTAGGATATGTTTTCAAAATCTTGCGAATACGCTATAAGAGCAGTTATTATTATAAGTAAAAACTCCAAGTCCAATTTAAAGACCAATGTTAAGGAGATTTCTATAAGTGCTGGGGTACCTGAACAATATATAGCAAAGGTTTTGCAGATTTTAAGCAAACAAAATATTATTCAATCCTATAAAGGGCCTCACGGGGGATTTTTTATTGATGAAAAACATCAAAAAATCAAACTCATAGAGATTGTTACAGCAATAGATGGCGAATCACTTTTTACTTCTTGCGGCTTAGGTTTACACGAATGCTCTGAAAAAAATCCTTGCCCTCTTCATAATAGTTTCAAAGGGATTAGAAACGATATTAAAAAAATGCTTCAGAAAACAAGTCTTAACGAATTATCTGAAAATCTCCAAGAATCCCTTTTTAAAGCCAAATAATAAGTACGTTTTTTCCTTTTACTATTTCAGTTTAAACTTTATCCTATTTAAGATATTAATATCTTTTTATGATAAATATCATGCCTTATATTGACCATTGTCATTTGTAACAAGGCGCTATAATTCGGACTTTTACATCCGAATTAAATTAGTAAAATGAAAAATAAATTATTAATCGGAGCCTCCATGTTAGCGCTCATTTTTTTAGGTGCTTGTGGAGATGGAAACCCAAATGAAGAAGGAACATCTAACCAAAGTAATCCAGAAGTAAATGCTGCTGAAAGCAAAACTGAAGACAACAAAGGTCTTGGTAAATTTACCAATGTTGAACTAAGCCATCCACTCGATCAAAAAATGATTGATGCTGGAAAGCAAGTTTACGATGTTAAATGTGGTTCGTGCCACAGACTAACAAATGAAAAACTTGTTGGCCCAGGATGGAAAGGTGTAACCAGCAGAAGAAAGCCTGAATGGATCATGAATTTTGCAACAAATGCAGAAGAAATGCTCGCAAAAGATGCCACTGCTATGGCATTATTAGAAGAATGTTTAATACGTATGCCCAATCAAAATTTAAGTGATGAGGACGCTAGAAATATTTTAGAATTTATGAGAAATAATGACGGAGATAAATAAACCAATTTAATTATATGAGAATTACAATAAAACCGCTAATTGCCATTGCTATAGTAATGGTTAGCATTTTAGGAACCAGTTGCAAAAACAAAGGTTCAAAATCTGGAAGCGCAAAAGATGCTGCCTCTAAAGTTTATGTTGAACCAGGTAAATACGATGAGTTTTACAATATTGTATCTGGTGGATTCAGTGGACAAGTTTCTATTTATGGCATTCCCTCAGGGCGCCTATTTAGAGTAATTCCTGTTTTTTCTGTTAACCCCGAAAGTGGTTATGGCTTTAATGAAGAAACAAAACCAATGTTAAATACTTCTCATGGATTTGTTCCTTGGGACGATTCACATCATATTGCACTGTCACTTACAAATGGCACACATGATGGTCGTTGGACATTTATCAATGGTAACAATACGCCACGTATTGCACGTATTGATATGAAAACATTTAGAACTGCCGAAATTATTGAAATTCCAAATAGCAGTGGAAACCATAGCTCTCCATTTATTACCCAAAATTCAGAATATGTGGTTGCAGGTACACGTTTTAGCTACCCTATGGATGATGACAATAGCAATCCTGATGTTCCAATAAATACCTACAAACAAAATTTTAAGGGAACCGTAAGTTTTATTTCTATCGACCCAAAAGCAGGTACAATGGGATTAGGTTTTCAACTTCTATTACCAGGCTTTAATTTCGATTTAGCGCGTGCCGGTAAAAAAGCTTCAGGTGACTGGGTTTTCTTCTCTTGCTATAACACAGAACAAGCAAACACTTTATTAGAAGTGAACGCCTCACAAAAAGACAAAGACTTTATTATGGCCGTTAATTGGAAAAAATGTGAAGAGCTTGTAAAAGCAGGAAAAGGAACCAAGAAAAAGGTAAAATATGCCCATAATATATATAATGAAGAAACACATTCTGCAAAAAGTGAAATATTAACAGATGTAACCATGTTGGATTCAAAACAATTTGAAGGTTTGGTTTATTTTATGCCATGTCCTAAATCACCGCATGGTTGCGATGTGGACCCAACTGGCCAATACATTGTAGGCTCAGGAAAATTAGCTGCAATTATTCCTGTATTCTCATTTGATAAAATGTTAAAAGCCATAGCAGCAAAAACATTTGAAGGCAATTTTGAAGGTATTCCTGTTTTAAAATATGATGCAGTTCTTCACGGGGAAGTTAAAAAACCAGGATTAGGCCCATTGCATACAGAATTTGACGACAAAGGAAATGCCTATACCTCCTTCTTCGTTTCATCTGAAATAGTAAAATGGAATATTGAAAAATTAGAAGTTCTTGATCGTGTTCCTACCTATTATTCTATTGGACATTTATGTGTACCAGGTGGACCAACAACCAAACCATGGGGAAAATATGTAATTGCTTACAACAAAATCACCAAAGACAGGTATTTGCCAACAGGTCCTGAATTAACACAATCAGCTCAATTGTATAGCATTGATGGAGATAAAATGAAATTATTACTTGATTTCCCAACCATTGGTGAACCGCATTATGCAGAAGCAATTCCTGCTGAATTAATTGTAAAAAATAGCACCAAAATGTTCAAAATTGAAAACAACAAACATCCCTATGCCGCTAAAGGAGAAGGAATGGCTAAAGTTGAAAGAAAAGGCAAGGAAGTACATGTTTGGATGACTTCAATTCGCTCACATTTTACACCAGATAATATTGAAGGAATAAAAATGGGTGATGTGGTTTATTTCCATATCACAAACCTTGAACAAGATTGGGATGTTCCTCATGGATTTGCTATTAAAGGTGCAAACAATGCAGAACTACTAATTATGCCAGGTGAAACCGCAACACTAAAATGGACGCCAGATAGAGTTGGTGTGTTTCCAATGTATTGCACAGACTTCTGCTCTGCCTTACACCAAGAAATGCAAGGATACGTTCGCGTATCACCAGCAAGTTCAACAGTACCTATTAGCTTCTCTACTGGTACAAATACCGCAGCTAAAAACTAATTTAATAATGCCCAACAGTTTTATAAATAAAGCTGTTGGGCTTAAATTTTAACAATGAAATTCAATAAATATTTCCGATTTTTATTAGGTGCCTCTTGCCTTTTAGCTATCTATTCACTCTACCTACCCATATGGGAAATATACCTATGGGCACCACAATATCCAGAGGGTTTATCTGTTCAGATCTGGCATAATGATGTAAGAGGAGATGTGGATATTATCAATGGACTAAACCATTACATTGGCATGAAACATATAAAAACAGAAATGTTTCCTGAATTTAAGGTGTTAATTTATCTTATCCTTGCCTTCATAGGTTTTGGTTTCCTAACCGCTTTAATTGGTTCCGTTAAACTATTAAAAGCATTTCTCATAACATGTGTGCTTGGTGGTATCATTGCCTTGGCAGATTTTTACAGATGGGGATACGATTATGGCCATAACCTAGACCCAACTGCTCCCATTCAAGTACCTGGCATGGCCTATCAACCACCAATAATTGGCTATAAAGACTTATTGAATTTTACTGCATTATCAATGCCCTCCAGCGGAGGATGGCTAATTATTTCAGTTGCTGTAATTGCATTTGTTGCGCTAATTTTCAATTGGCTAAAAAACAAAAAAATGGCAAGCATAGCTCCATTGTTAGTAGTATTTACATTGCTACAATCATGTCAAAACAATATTCCTAGCATAGCATTTGGAACTGATGATTGCGATTTTTGTAAAATGAAAATAATGGACAAAAAATTTGGTATTGCATTTAAAACACCTAAAGGAAAAGTTTTTAAATTTGATGATTTTCATTGCTACCAATCCTATTTAAAAGACCTGCCTACTAATGAAAAGTCAACCTATGTAGTTTGCTTCGATCAGCCGGGAGAATTAATAGAATCTAAACTTGCAAGTTTCGCAAATGGGGAACAAATTCACAGTCCAATGGGCGGCGGAATAGCTTTTTTTAAGGACCCAAATAATATAGAAATAAATTTCCCAGCTATCGAAAAGAAAGGGAAATTCGAAGAATTGACAAATGAATAAATTTTTTCTATTTATTACTACCCTACTTCTGCTTATTATAAATGCGAATGCAAAGCAAATAGTAGTTAATCCAAATTCCAAGAAACACCCCATTCAAAACGCTCTCTCTCAAGCAAAAGCATTTGATACAATCATCATTTTAAGTGGAAATTACTTTGAGGGTAATTTAAAAATCACCAAACCAATAACCATCATTGGTAAAAACTATCCTTGCCTTTCTGGTGAAAATAAATATGAATTAATTTCCATTGAGGCAAACAATGTTAACATTAAGGGTTTAAAACTAATTAATTCTGGCTACTCAGACTTAGAAGACATGGCTGCCATAAGAATTTATGGCAATAAGAATATTATCCTATCCAATAATATACTTGAGAATAATTTCTTCGGAATTTACCTAACAAATGCAAGTTATTGTTTAGTAGAAAACAACAACATTACAGGTCCAGATAGAGATCAAAATAATGTTGGAAATGGCATTCATCTCTGGAAATCAACCCATAACTACATTTTAAAAAACAAAATCAAAAAACACCGCGATGGAATTTATTTTGAATTTGTAAAACACTCCATCATTGCAAATAATTTTAGCGAATGTAACCAACGTTATGGCTTACATTTTATGTTTTCAGATTCTGATACCTATTATAAAAACACATTCAAAAACAATGGAGCAGGTGTTGCTGTAATGTATAGCAAAAATGTAGTTATGCTCAAAAACACCTTTGTTTTAAATTGGGGTAGTTCTGCTTATGGACTGCTGCTAAAGGATATTAGAGACAGTAAAGTGCTAAATAATATATTCAAAAAAAATACAGTAGGTATATATATGGATGGTTGCAGCAGGTCGCATTTTATAAAAAATAATTTTTTAAACAATGGTTATGCTTTAAGAATGCAAGCAAGTTGCGACGATAATATTTTTAATTTCAACAACTTTATAACTAATACATTCGAGTACGCAACCAACGGTTTTACCGTATTAAACGAAATAAACTTTAATTACTGGGATAAATACCAAGGCTATGATTTGGAAAGGGATGGCATTGGCGACCAAGTTTTTCATCCTATGAATATGTTAACAGGAATCATAGAAGAATATCCAAGTACCATTTTATTATTGCAGAGTTTCCTTTCAGACTTACTTAATTTACTCGAAAAAGTAATTCCATCTCTTACCCCAGAAAACCTAAGAGACAATTACCCCCTAATGAAACCAATCTTATGATTGAAATAAATAAGCTTTATAAAAGTTACCATAAACATGAGGTCCTTAATGATATCAACCTAAAACTGGAAAAGGGCATGATTGCAGGACTAATTGGACAAAATGGAACAGGCAAAACAACCCTCATTAAATGTATTCTGGGATTAACACAATACCAAAAAGGAGATATTCTCATCGACAACAAATCCATTCAAATTGGCCCTGAGTACCGTCAAAAAATTGGCTATATGGCTCAAATTGGTAAATACCCAGAAAACATGAGTATTGCCCAACTGTTTTCAATGATGCATGAAATAAGACAAGTAAATGAAACAGACAACGAACTCTATGAACAGTTTGAAATAAAAAAAATTGAAAGAAAATTACTGGGACAATTAAGTGGTGGAACAACTCAGAAAGTAAGTGCCGCATTGGCATTTTTATTTAAACCAGAAATTCTAATATTAGACGAACCAACCGCAGGACTAGATCCAATTGCTTCAGAAATTTTAAAGGATAAGATAAGCAAAGAAAAAGAAAACAAGCTTATCCTTATCACTTCACATATACTTAACGACCTAGATGAAATAGCCTCACACGCTATTTTTCTGCAAAATGGTAAACTGCTTTTTTTTGAAACAATTCAAGCACTCAAAGCAAAAAGTGGTCACCACAAATTAGGAAAAACCATTGCTGAAATAATGAAGGAAAAACAACAATAGCTATGATTAAAATTACCAAATACCTCACAATAAGCATCCTCAAAAGTAAATTCATTATTGGATATGGCTTGCTCCTATTTAGTATATGTATTGGTTTATTTGCAATTAGCAACGACCAAGACAAAGCCATTATTGGAATCAATAATGTGCTACTAATTATTATTCCTATTGTAGTAATGATTTACACAGTGAGTCAAATTTACCAATCAACTGATTTTATTAGACTTCTCTTGACCCAACCTATCAAAAGAAAATTTATATTTTTTAGCCAGTTTTTCTCTTACACAATCGTTTTGGCTTTGATCCAAAGCCTTTCCATTACCTTTTCTTTTATTCTATTCTCAGATGCTTCTTTACTATTTACAGTATTGCTTAATAGCCTTTTTTTAACCTTTATTTTCAGTGCAATTTCATTTCTAATTGCGTATTCAATAGATGAAAAAGTTAAAGGAATTGGCGTTACTATATTTTTAGGAATTTACTTTTTAGCTATTTATGATGGCCTATTACTTTTTTTAATTCAAGCTATGAGTGATTACCCTATTGAAAGATTCGGAATCCTTTTGAGCCTCTTCAATCCTATTGATTTATGTAGGATATTGTTTATTTTCAAAATGGACATCTCCGCATTAATGGGAATAACAGGCGCCATTATGCAAAAAATCATTGGATCGAACCTCGGTACTATTGTTATATTCATTGTATTGAGCTTGTGGGCTTGTATACCACTTATATTGGCAGGCAGGAAATTCATTAAAAAGGATTATTAACGCAACTTATACCAGAAATTAATTTCTACAGACCATCCTATAAATAGCATAGAAACAGTAATAAAGTTAAAAATTAATAGGAAGTTTTTTTTTATTACTTGGCTATTTCGCTATTTTTGAAATGCAATTCATTTGCAAAATCATTTCCTAACCAATATCATGAGAAAAATATTCTATTTCCTTTGCCTTGGAATTTCATTATTTGAATTGTCTTCTTGCAAAAAGAATTCAGAGGAACCACCACAATTACCTCCAGTAGTTTTTGCCGAACCAAACACCCCTGAAGGTATGGTAAAAATTGGCACAAGTTATATCAATGGCGCCAATGCAAAAGCCTATATTTACAGTTATAACAGCCTTTTTGTAGGCTATAACCAATTATTCATAGCCTTGTACGACTCAACAACTGGCAAACGAATTAACAACGGAACCTTAAATTGCCTTGCACTTAAACATACCGGAAGTGTTGAAAAAGCTTGTCCAAAAGAAATTACAAAAAATACGCTTGATTCAAATTTGCTTTACCCCATCAATTTTATTTTTGATGAAGCAAGCTCAACTACTCTTAATTGGGATTTAAATTTCAACTTCTACCAATCAATAGGAAACTCATTTAGTGGCAAACTTGACATTTCCGTTGGCAACACAAGTGAACCAAGGGTACTTCATTTCAAAAGTCTAGTTGATTCTCAATCATACGTAATTGCCTATATTCCTCCTGTAAAAGTAAAAGTAGGATTAAATGATGCCGAATTTATTATCCACCAAGAAAACAGCAATTACAGTTTTACAGCTGCCGAAAACCTAACTACAGTTATTGTATTAAGTATGCCAGCAATGGGACATGGATCGCCAAATAATGTTAGTCCAGTGCATACTCAAAACGGACATTATATGGGTAAAACAAATTTCACCATGAGTGGCCTTTGGAAAATCCAATTGAAATTATTCAAAAATGGTATTCTAATTTCAGATCAAGTGATTTTTGATTACACAATTTGATCAAGCAAATTTTAAAACTTTCAGCATTCCTAGGCATATTATTACTGCCTCATTTATTATGGGCGCAAACAGATACACTTCGTTCCAAAATCTTAGGTGAAGTAACCATTCAAGGTGCGGAAAACAACAAACAATTTAATTTCTACCAAAGCTCCAAATTAGCCAGTACGGAAGAAATATTAAGCAAAATGGAAGGCGTAAACCTCATCAGAAGGGGTGCTTACGGTATGGAACCTACCCTCAGAAATTACAGCGCCAACCAAATCAATTTAAGTATAGATGGCATGCGCATTTACGGCGCCTGCGCAGATAAAATGGATCCTGTTTCCATTTATGTTGAACCAATAAATTTACAAGGAATCACCGCCAACCAAGGCGCGCAAGGAAACTTCACTGGAAGCAGCATTGGCGGCAATATCAATTTAAAGTTTAAAGCACCTGCAACCCTTTGTCATAAACAAGAACTTACACAAGTTATACAATCCTATAATACCAACAACCAGGCCATTTCAACAAGTTTTGCATATGAAAAATCTGGACCACTTAATGGCTTGCGTTTAAGTGGAACCTATAGAAAAGCAAACGACTACAATGCACCAGACAGCCTAATCAAACACAGTGGCTATGAGAAAATAAACTTCGCAATCTCTTTCCAACAAGTTATCGATTCAAGCAACCAAATAAGAATAAATTACTTAGGCGATTTGGGTCGAAACATAGGATACCCTGCCCTACCCATGGATGTAGGAACAGCCAATGCACATATTTTTTCTTTAAGTCATTTGTATAAAAGTAAATTAGAAGATGGCTTAACTTCAGAAACCAAAATATATTACAATACCATTTTTCACCAAATGGACGATACGCATAGGGAAACTATTGCCATGCACATGGACATGCCCAGTTGGAGTAAAACCATGGGATTCTATAATGAGGCTTCCTTCAAATTAAGGAAGCAAAAATTATTAACCCGCATAGATGCACACCATAACACTTTGCGTGGCGATATGACCATGTATCCCAACAATGGCAATCCAAAAATGTACATGCAAAGCATGCCAGAAAACACCATTAAAAACATAGGCTTTGCTTTTCAATACCAAATAGACCTGCGCTACAATTATTTCATGAAATGGAATGGCCGTATAGATTATTTCAAACAGCAGGCATTACTTGGAGTTGGTTCGGACCAATGGAATGGAATGGGCTTTAACATTAATGAGATTAGAGCTAACGCAATTAAAAGTCTTTCTTGGATACATGGCCTACTTATGAAAAAAGGCATGAGCCAAACGCTTATTATGGCCTATGGAGAGCGTTTGCCTAGCAGCAATGAACGCTATGGATTTTATCTTTTCAATCCAATGGACAATTACGACTACCTCGGGAATCCTGATATTAATACAGAAAAAAGTGTTCAGGTTGAATATATCTTAAAACAAGATTTAAAAGCTTTTCAATGGAGCGTTCAACCCTTCTATCACCATACCCTAGATTATATTTATACTTATATTAAAGACCCAAACGACTACTATCCAATGACCATTGGGGCAAAAGGGGTTAAAACATATAAGAATATTTCCTATGCAAATTCAATGGGTGCAGAGGCTTCGTTTTCTTTTAAAATAAATAGCAATTGGATTTATAAAAGTAACCTCAAATACATTTACACAGAAACATCAGATGGAAAAGCATTGCCATGGGTTGCACCCTTTAAAATCCAACAAGCTTTAAGAAGCACCATTGGCGGCATTCAATACCAATTAGAACACACCTTTGCCACAGCTCAAAATAGGATCAATACAGATTTTGGCGAACGTAAAAGTCCAGCCTTTCAATTGTGGAATTTACGTGCCTCAAAATCATTCACAAAGAAAAAGCAAACCTTTCAATTTGCAATTGCCATAGAAAATATACTCAATACCAGCTACCACGAACATTTAGATATTGGCTATATTCCAAGAATGGGCAGGAATTTCAATTTCACTTTCGGATACATTTTAAGGTAGAAAAACACCATCTAATTAGACATAAAAAAACGGCTTGCTAAATAATTAGCAAGCCGTTTAATATTAAATAAGCTTAGGAATTATTTCCAAGTATAATCAGTAATTACTGAAGCTGAAGTTTCATCAGTTTCAGTTTGTTTGGTAACTCTACCTTTGGTATCATATTCATATACATTGCTGGTAAATGTCCCATCATCATTAGTAGTTTTCTTAATTAAATTTTTGTTTCCACCCATAAATTGCTCTGCTTTATCTGTAGCAAATAATGAATTAACTTTATCTAAGTAAAAGGTATAATCAGAAACACTTGTTGTTGTGCCATCATCAGTTGTTTGTTGAATCATATTGCCATTTGAAAATACGGATGTATAGGTTTGCTCAAATGCAGAACCTAAAAAGCTACCCGACATAAATGTTGTTACAGGCTCTCCTGCAGCATTGTAAGTAATTACAATGCTAATTTCAATCAATCCAGGATAGCTTATTTGACCACTATCTGCAGTCCCTTTGCTATTTAAATAGAATTTTTGAGTCATACCACTTGAAGCCTCAGTAACATTTACAACTTTACCGCTATATGTATAAGTAAAATTTTCAGTAGAGGAATCAATAGCCGAATAAGAAACTTTTGACACCAATTGATTGCTACTATTGTAGGTACGATTGATATAAGAACCATCGTCATCTAAAGATCTAGTTACCAAATCAACTGCTGTAGGAGTTGTTGTAGTAATTGTGGTACTTTCTTTTTTACAAGCTGTTCCAGCCAGTAAGCTAATGCCAATTAATAAGGCGCTGATTTTTTTCATATGTTTGTTTTTAGTTTAATTCGTTTTACAATAATAATACCAAAATCCCCTTAATCAAGAAGGTTTATTTCAAAACCCTCCTATTACTTTTTTATTAAATAATAGTCTTTGCTCTTTCTAATGCCGCTGCCAAGCCTCCTAAATTATTTCCACCAGCTGTGGCATAAAAGGGCTGTCCACCACCTCCACCTTGAATTTCTTTGGCAAGGTCTTTTACAATATTTCCAGCATGTAATTTATGTGAAGTCACCAAAGCATCAGAAATAATTACACTTAGCATTGGCTTGCCGTTTAGTTCACATCCCAATACACAAAACAAGTTTTCAATTTCATTTTTTAATTGAAAAGAAAGGTTCTTTAATTGATCGGCATTGGAAATAGCAACCATTGCCACTAATAGGCTAGCGGTTTCGGTTCGAACCAAATTTTGATTCAACTCATTTTTAAGAATGGCCGTTTTTTCATTTTCAAACACTTCCAATTTCTTTTGCAAATCGGCTTTGTCTTCTATTAATTGCTCTATAGATTTCACCAAATCTTTGGACTTCAATAAATCTTTTATTTGCGCAACAACCGCCTCTTGTTCATTTACAAAAGCTTCAGCAGCTGCAGCAGTAATGGCTTCTATTCTGCGCACACCAGAGGCTACCGCCCCTTCAGAACTAAATTTAAATAAACCAATTTCACCTGTTGCCTTCACGTGCGTTCCTCCGCAAAGTTCTCTGCTATATGCTTCATCAAAAGTGATAACACGAACCGAGTCGCCATATTTCTCGCCAAACAAAGCCATCGCTCCCATGGTTTTGGCTTCTTCTATTGGAACGTTTCTGCGTTCGTCTAAACTAATATTTTCACGAATCTTTGCATTCACTATGCGCTCCACCTCAGCCAATTCTTCCTTGGTCATGGCTTTAAAATGAGAAAAGTCAAAACGCAAATAATCACTGTTTACCAAACTACCTTTTTGTTCTACATGCGTACCCAATACCTTTCTTAATGCGGCATGCAACAAATGCGTGGCAGAGTGATTGGCTTCGGTTAATTTTCTATTTTCTACATTAACCTTAGCTATAAAATTGGCAGATGGATTCTCTGGCAATTGCGCCACAATATGTATAATAAGGTTGTTTTCTTTTTGGGTATCTAGTACCTGAATTTTTTCATTTGCACTTTCAATTACACCCGCATCACCAACTTGTCCGCCACTCTCAGCATAAAAAGGCGTTTGGTTAAATACCAATTGAAATTGCTCCTTACCCTTTGCTTTTACCTTGCGGTAACGCATAATTTGAATAGGAGCCACCATTAGGTCATAACCAACAAAAGCTATTTGGTCGTTTTCAACCAACACTACCCAATCATCTGTTTCCAAAGCTGTAGCTTTTCTTGAGCGCTCTTTTTGTAATTGCAGGTTCTTTTCAAATCCTTCCAAATCAACTTTAGAACCTCTTTCGCGTGCTATTAATTGTGTTAAATCTATGGGAAAACCATAGGTATCAAAAAGCTCAAAAGCTTCTTCGCCATTAATATCTCCAGTTATTTTTTCAATACGTTTGATACCATTTTCAAGTGTTCTTAAAAAGCCCAACTCCTCCTCTTTTACAACTTGAATAATAAAATCTTGTTTCTGTTTTACTTCCGGGAATATGCTTGCAAAAGAATCGCCTACAAGCGGAACCATTTTGTATAAAATAGGCTCTTTGGTATCCAAGAAAGAATAATAATACCTAACCGCCCTGCGCAAAATTCTTCTTATTACATAACCCGCACCTGTATTTGATGGCAATTGTCCGTCCAAAATAGCAAAGGTGATAGTTCTAATATGATCTGACAATACGCGCATGGCTATGTCTGTTGGTTCATCTTTGCCAAACGCCTTACCAGTAGTTTCTGCTAAAAAGTTTAAATAAGGCATAAAAACATCTGTATCGTAATTAGAATTTTTAGCCTCTATAGCCCGGCACAAACGCTCAAAACCCATTCCGGTATCCACATGTTGGGCCGGCAATTTTTCTAAACTGCCATCTGCTTTTCTATTGAATTCCATGAACACATTGTTCCAAATTTCAATCACTTGCGGATGGTCGTTATTCACCAAAGTAGACCCATCAACAGCTTTGCGTTCTTCATCCGAACGCAAATCAATATGAATCTCAGAACAGGGGCCACATGGGCCAGTATCTCCCATCTCCCAAAAATTATCTTTCTTATTCCCATTCAAAATACGGGTCGGGTCGATCCAAAGCGCCCAATTGTCAAAGGCCTCCTGGTCAAAAGCCAATTGCTCTTTTGCATCACCTTCAAAAACCGTAACATACAAACGGTCTTTGGGTAATTTATAAACCTCCGTTAATAATTCCCAAGCCCATTCAATGGCTTCCTTTTTAAAATAATCGCCAAAACTCCAATTGCCCAACATCTCAAACATGGTATGGTGATAGGTGTCTACGCCCACTTCTTCCAAATCATTGTGCTTACCACTTACACGTAAACACTTTTGGGTATCGGCCACTCTTTTATATTTTGGTTCCTCATTGCCCAAAAACCAATCCTTAAATTGGTTCATACCGGCATTGGTGAACATTAAGGAAGGGTCGTTTTTAACCACAATTGGAGCCGATGGAACAATTTTATGACCTTTACTTTCAAAAAAATCTAAAAACTGCTTGCGTATTTGACTTGATTTTGACATTGATTATCAGTATGTTAAATTAATATTTTCGCTTCTCTATGGAATCACTTATTTTCGTGTTCTTTTTTACTTTATGTTGAAAGTAGAAAGATCCACAAAACACTTACAAAGAAGATGATTTTGGGGAACACAAAAAAGCAAAACCTTGGCAAAAATAAAATACTTTTACAATCCGCATAAACTCGACTTTGAGAAAGTGGGTACAAGTATTTGGACCATTGTGCTCAGGGTATTTGGGTTTCTTTCAGCATCTGCAGTAGCTGGAGGCATCATTTTCTTCTTAGCTTATAGTTTTATTGACTCACCAAAAGAAAGAATTTTAAAGCGCGAAAACGAACAATATAAACTTCAAATTAGGCATTTAAATAAAAAAATAAATGAAATTGGAGGTGTTGTGGCCGAACTTCAAAACCGTGATGCAAATATATATAGGGCTATTTTTGAGGCAGACCCATTAGATATTACAAGCAATAAAACTAGCCTTGCCAATATTGATAAATATAAAAACCTGGAAGGGTTTGATAATTCTGAAGATATTATAGCCTTAACAAAAAAGGTAGACGAAATTGCAGCAAAAGTTGGAAAACAAAGTGCTTCTTTTGACGAATTAAGCAATATGGCAAAAAACAAGAAAGCATTCCTAGCCGCCATACCTGCCATTCAACCAATAAGCAACAAAGACCTCACCCGAATTGCCTCTGGATTTGGCTATAGAATACATCCCATATTTAGGACACATAAGTTTCATTCAGGAATTGATTTTACCGCGCCACAAGGTACGCCCATTTATGCTACAGGAAATGGTAGAATTAGTTCTGCCGTGAATGGGAATGGATATGGAAATCATATTATTATAAACCATGGATTTGGCTATTTCTCTTTATATGCCCACATGAGCAGAATGAAAGCACGCCCAGGACAATTAATTAAACGTGGCGAATTAATTGGCTACGTTGGTTCTACAGGAACCTCCACCGCACCACATGTGCATTATGAAATTATTAAAGGAAATAAGAAAGTGAATCCCATTAACTATTTCTTCAACGATTTAACTGAGGCCGAATACCAAGCCATACGCGACATAGCCGCTAGAGAAGGCAAATCTTTCGATTAAAATTTTGTATGCAAGAGAACATAGACGAAGTTGAAAAAGTGTTTTTTACTATTGGTGAAGTTGCCAAAGATTTAAAGGTAAGTGTCTCACTTTTGCGCTTTTGGGAAACCGAATTTCCTCAAATTAAACCAAGGAAAACCTCCGGTGGTACAAGAAAATACAGCATAAAAGACATTCAAACAATCAAGCAAATCTACCAATTGGTAAAAGTGGAGGGCTTCACAATTCCTGGCGCTAAAGACAAAATGAAGGAAAAAATAAATGAAGTGCCTGAGTTAGAAAGCATCAAAATAAAATTGTCGGAAATCAAGAATTTCCTATTAGAATTGAAAAATAATTTAGCATAAAATGACAGCAGAAAAAAAAGAAATCGCTAAAACATCACAAATTAGAATTGATGTTCATTTAGACAATGAAAACCTACCTATAAATATTGAATGGGATGCAGATGATGCAGATTTTTCTGGCAAGGAAAGCGCAAAAGGAATTATGTTGAGCATCTTTGATGGCCTGCAGCAAAATGCCATGCGCATTGACCTTTGGACGCAAGACATGAATGTAGAAGAAATGAATTTGTTTATGTTTCAAACACTAGCCACCATGGCAGATACCTTTGAAAAAGCAACTGGCAACAAAGAATTGAGCGACGAAATGAGAGACTTCGTTCATCATTTTGGTCACCAAGCCAATGTATTTGGACCAGATCACCAGCACTAGTATTATTGGATTTTAATTCCATATATGAAACCTTAAAGCACCGCGTTTACAACACGGTGCTTTCTTATTTGCAATCGCCTGAAGAAGCGGAGGAAGTAACCCAGGACATATTTTTAATTGTTTATGAGAAACTACCTGAATTTAAGGAAGAAGCACTATTGAGTACTTGGGTTTACCGCATAGCCATTAACAAAAGCCTCGACTACCTACGTTTTAAAAACCGCCAAAAGCGCTTTGCCTTCCTGAGTAGCATTTGGAATGAAGAAAGCGGAGAAATAATGCATGATAAACCTGAATTTGTGCATCCAGGGATTTTATTGGAAAGAAAAGAACAATCCAAATTCCTATTTGCTGCTTTGAATCATTTGCCCGAAAATCAAAAAACAGCCTTTATCCTCATTTTTATTGAGCAACTCACCTACCAAGAAGCCTCAGAAATAATGGCTATTTCCTTAAAAGCTGTTGAATCTTTGGTTCAAAGGGCAAAAAAAACGCTAAGGGAAAAACTACAAAATATGAAACCCTAGCGAAGGGAAATCAATAATTTAACGTCTTAAAACAATAACATGAATAAGCATAACGAATTCTGGATTAACGAAGTTTTGGATAGCACCAAGGGAATGCGCAAGGCTGAAGCGCCAGTTTACCTCAGTGCTCAAATTCAAAACAAAATTAATCAACAAAACCGCAAGGTATTTCATTTGAATACTACCCAAATAAAATGGTTGGTAGCTGCGTCGCTTATTTTGGTGAGCTTTAATGGAATTGCTATTTACAAATACCAACAATCAAAACAAGCAGCATCAATAACAAGTCATGTTAACGAATATTCCTTTGATTCCAATGAACTTGTAAAACTATAAAATCATGAAAAAAGAACAAGTTTGGAAATTATTGGTGCTCTTATTATTAATATTAAACACCGTAACAATTGCTTATTTTTATTTTTCAAGCCAAAACAAAGATATTCGTCCGGGACAGCCAGATCAATTGATTATTGAAGGCTTGCATTTAGACAAAGAACAAATTGAAGCATTTCAATTACTTAAAATGCGCCACCGCAATAAAATGGATTCAATAGAAATAATTGAAGCTAACATACGTAAAAACCTTTTCCTTGAAGTTCAAAAAGGACCAGAAAATGAAGGCACTGCAATTATTTATTTAAATGAGCTAAATGACATCAGAGTTATGAGAGATATGGCAACGCTAGACCATTTTAAAGAAATATACCTGCTCTGCCGCCCCAACCAAATAATTTACTACAAAAATACCATAGAGGAGATTTCTAAGATTTTAATGAGACCGCGTCCGCCTCATAACTAAATTTTATTACAGAGATTTCTGCCGCTGCTTATTTATTTTGCAACATGATAAAAGATGCAGCTTATTATATTCAAAAATTAGGATTAACACGCCATGTAGAAGGTGGATCCTTTGCCGAAACCTACAGAAGTCCTATTTTACTTGAACAAAAACTAATAGGCGAAAACTTTAAGGGCAATAGAAATGCCAGCACTGCCATTTATTTTTTATTAGAAGAAGGTCAATTTTCTGCCTTTCACAAAATTGCCAGCGATGAATTGTGGCATTTTTATGCCGGAAATCCTTTAAGCATTTATGAATTAAACCAGGAAGGCGAATTGCATTGCCACCAATTGGGAAATAACCTAGAAGCTGGTGAATCATTCCAAATCCTCATAAAAGCGGGCAATTGGTTCGGCTCAAGATGTGAAGTTAAAAATGGTTTTAGCCTTGTTTCTTGTACTGTAGCGCCGGGCTTTGATTTTGAAGATTTTGAAATGGCAAAAAAAGAGGACTTAATTGTGGCTTTTCCAATACACCAAAGCATTTTAAAAGAAATGTGCCAAGACTAAAATTGAGGCCAGCCTTTTTTGATTAGCCAAAATTTAAAAGAAAAGTTTTGTTTCTTTGCTCCTTTCTAATACCACATGAACATTAACAAACCAAACCAAAACGAAGTTGCTCCTTACCAATGGGATTATATAAATACAGTGCCAGATACAAAAGATATTTTAGGCGAACTGCAAATTCAATTAATTGATACAATAGATTTAGTAACCTCGCTAGATGATGAAACCCTTACAAGCAGCTATGCAGAAGGCAAATGGACCATCATGGAAATTTTGGTTCACCTTATGGATACAGAACGTGTTTTTGCATATAGAGCGCTTTGCATAGCAAGAAAAGACAAAACCAATTTCCCCGGTTTTGATGAAAACACCTACGCTCCTAATAGCAATGCCAACAAAAGAAAAATCTTAAATGTGGTGAAAGAATACTCTTTATTAAGAGCCAGCACTATTGAATTATTTCAAAGCTTTGATGAAGAAATGTGGGCAGAAATAGGTTCGGCCAGTGGCTTGCATTTACCCGTAAAGGCAATTCCTTATATCCTATGTGGACATGAAATTCACCACAGAAACATCATTGAAGAAAAATACATTGGGAAATAATTTCTATTCATTTTAAACAAAAAAAGAGCCGTTCAAATTTGAACGGCTCTTTTTTTATGTGCCTAAATTATCTTATTTCAATAAATAAGAGCTAGAATGAACCAATACATTTTCGGCATAAACACTTATGCTATAAGTTCCCGCTTCCAAAATGCGTTCATCGTTTTCAAACGACAAACATAAATCTTGTTTTGCGCCTGTATAAGGAACTTTCTGACTAGCAGTAGCATCAACCGTTTTGCCATCGGCGTCTTTAAACTCCGCTTTGGTAAAACCCATTAATACTTTGCCATCAGGTGCCGTAATAACCAAGTAAACCATTTTATCTCCAGCACCCGCAATTTTATTGTCCATTAGCGTAAAGCACGATTCAATTTTATTGGTTCTTTTTGCCAATACACTTTCTACAAACTTACCACTACCGCGCTTTTTGAATGAATTCACCTTTACATACTCAACTTTCAATTGGGATGCTACAGCAACTTTTCCTTCTAATAAATTCTTTTGCTCATTTAAATTAGTAACAGTTGAATTTAAGGCAGAATTTTCATCTTTCAACTTTTGGTTTTCTGCCATTAAAACGTCAATCTTTTCAAGGTATTCATCACGCAACTTGCGCAATTCATCCATACTTGATTTGAGTTTTTTATTCAATTTACCTAAGTTTTTTTCATTGGCCATTAACTTACGAATCTGTGCTTCCTTCTCCGCAATCTGCCCTTTGGCATCATTTAACATGGTATCTAAATTTCCTGCAATGCCCCGGTATTTCTCTAATTCCATACCAACACTTGTTAATTCATGCTCTACATTAATGCGCGCAGTTATTAAACTATCAACCTCTGCTCCATATTGAATAACAGTGGTAGAGTGGTTTTTCCATTGGTAAAAATTCGCACCCAATGAAGCAATAAGCAGTATCAACAATAATAAAAGTGTACCGCGATTTTCTTTTTGTGGTTCAGCCATGATCTTTATTTTTTTGCAAGTTAAACAATTACCTAATTAGTTTTTATTAAGTTTATTAAACAACGAAACTGTCAATAAATTATTTTTGGTAGCCCCATTTTCCTTTATTTTTTTAGCTTTGTATACCCTATAATTTTATAGCAACTTACCTTGTTGGTACAATGAAATATTTTTTAATTGCTGGAGAAGCCAGTGGCGACTTATTAGGCGCAAGTTTAATGGAAGGTATTATTGCCAAAGACCCAGAGGCAGAATTTAATTTCTGGGGTGGCAATCTCATGCAGGACCAAGCTCCAGGCTTATTGCAACATTACAAGGAAATAAACATCATGGGATTTGTGGAGGTTCTAATGAATATCCGCACCATCAAAAACAATATCAACAGGTGTAAACAGCAGGTCCTGGATTTTGCGCCAGATATCCTTATCCTTATAGATTACCCTGGATTTAATATGCGCTTAGCGGCTTTTGGAAAAGAGAAAGGAATCAAAACATGCTATTTTATTGCACCTAAAATATGGGCTTGGAATGAAAACAGGGGCTTTAAATTAGAAAAATACATCGACTTACTTTTACTCATTTTCCCATTTGAAGAAAGCTATTTTAAGAAATGGAAAGTAAATGCAAAATACATTGGAAATCCTTTGTATAACCAAACCCAAGAATTCAAATTGGATGCAGGTTTTAGAGAGAAATATAGCCTATCTCAAAAACCAATAATTGCATTGCTACCAGGTAGTAGAAAACAAGAAATTAAACGCATGTTACCCAATATGGTGGCATTGGCAAAGGCATATCCCAATTACCAATTTATCATTGCTGGTTCACCCGGTTTGAACCAAGAATTTTATACGCCCTATTTAAACGAAAATGTGAAAATCATTTTCAATGAAACCAGAAGTATATTGGCTGCAAGTGAAGCTGCTGTTGTATGCAGTGGCACGGCATCACTCGAAACTGCTTTTATGAATATTCCACAGGTGGTAGCTTATGCCGCCCAGCCCCTCACCTACCTCATTGCTTCAAGTTTTGTAAAGGTGAAATACGCCTCATTGGTAAATCTAAATTTAAATAGAGAAGCAGTTAAAGAACTCATTCAAAAAGAGTTTAACCTAGAAAAATTAAAAGAAGAATTTCAATCCATTCTCATCAAAGGTAACAAGCGTGAAATGGTTTTAAATGAATATAAGGCGCTAAATCAATTGTTTTCAGACAAGAATGCCAGTGCCGCGGCCGCAGAAGAAATTAAGAAACTTTTACAGGCTTAAATTCTAAAATCGATAAGCTTTTTTCACAAAAGTCGTATTCAAACAATTGGTTGCTGGCAATTACTATTGTTCGCTTACCCAATTGGGATCGAACCAAATCCCGATACCATTGTATTCCCTGATCATCCAAATTAGAACAAGGCTCATCTAATAAAAGTAAAGGGGTATCAGCATAAATGGCCAAAACCAATTTCAGCCTTTGTTTCATACCCGATGAAAAATATTTGATTAATTTATTTTCTTGTCCGCTTAAACCACAACCGGCAATCATTTCCTCAAAACTAATACCATTTTGTAAGGGCATAATTGCAAAATGAAAACGCATCATTTCAAGCAAACTAAAATCGTCTAAAAGCTCCAAATAGGGCGCTGCCAAAGAGATTTTTCCAACTAAGTTTTCCTCTTCTAAATGTGTATCTTTCCATTCATACAGAATGCTTCCCTTTGAAAAGGTTTGGTAATTATCTATAATCTGTAATAAGGTAGATTTGCCTGAACCATTATTGCCAATTAAAGCACAAGAAGAATTGGATTCTAACACAAAATTAATCCCTTTAAATACCCATTGGCGGTTAAACTTTTTACCAATATCATTTAAAGTAATTTTCAAAATAGCGTGCTTAAAAAATTATTTACCGTTAAATCCTTTTAATACGCCACGATCCGAACTGCGAATAAATGCAAGTATTTCATCACGTTCCAAAGAGGGCGCTAATTCTGCTTCTACAATATCAAGAGCCTTACCTAAATGACGGTTATGTATAAACAAAACGCGGTAAATGTCTTGAATCTCATTAATCTTTTCATTACTAAATCCTGACCGGCGAAGGCCTACAGCGTTTATGCCCTCATAAGTTAAAGGATACCTTCCGGCTTTAATAAATGGAGGAACATCTTTGCTCACCATACTTCCACCTTCTATCATTACATGCCTGCCTACCAATCCAAATTGGTGAATTGCAGATAAACCTCCAATACGTGCACCACTTTGAATGGTTACATGTCCTGCTACCTGAACACCATTTGCAATAATTACATGATCTCCAACAATACAATCATGTGCCAAATGCGTATAAGCCATAATTAAACAATTGGCTCCAACTTCTGTCTTAAACTTGTCTTTGGTTCCTCTGTTAATTGTTACACACTCACGAATGGTGGTATTATCACCAATAATTGCCAAGGTTTCTTCTCCATCAAATTTTAAATCTTGGGGTATGGCAGAAATAACTGCTCCAGGAAAAATCCTGCAATTCTTGCCAATTCTAGCTCCAGGGTAAATGGTTACGTTTGATCCAATCCAAGTACCTTCGCCAATTTCAACATCATGGTGAATTACTGTAAATGGATCCACCACTACATTTTCAGCCAAACGTGCTTGTGGGTTTATATACGACAAACTTTGTATCATGTTTATTTACTTTTGACAACTTGTGCCATTAAATCGGCTTCCGCCACTAATTTATCTCCAACAAAAGCACTTCCTTTCATAATACAAATGCCTCTTCTTATAGGACCAATTAAATCCAACCTAAATACCAAAGTATCGCCAGGAATTACTTTTTCCTTGAATTTGGCATTGTCTATTTTCATGAAATAGGTATTGTAGTTTTCAGGATCTTCTACTTTAGATAAAATTAAAACGCCACCAGATTGCGCCATGGCTTCAATAATCAAAACACCAGGCATTACTGGATTTCCGGGAAAATGTCCTTGAAAAAATGGCTCATTAAAAGTCACATTTTTCATGGCAATTATATGGTTTTGTCCAACCTCAATTACCTTATCTACCAACAAAAACGGAAAACGATGTGGCAATAATTTTGCAATCATTTCAGAGGTATACAAAGGCGGCTTATTAGGATCGTACCTAGGTACACGAACAGAACTGCGTGATTTTTTAATTAAGGCTTTTATCTTTTTACCAAAGGCAATATTAGCCGCATGTCCTGGACGAGCAGCCATAATTTGTGCTTTTATAGGAACCCCAATTAAGGCCAAATCACCAATTAAATCAAGTAGTTTATGTCGGGCTGGTTCATTGTGAAACCTTAAATCAACATTATTCAAAATGCCTTCTTTCTTCACTTCCACTTTTGGCTTGTTAAACATTTTAGCCAAATGTTCCAATTCATTGTCTTCAATAACGCGGTCAACAATTACTATGGCATTATTTAAATCGCCACCACGAATCAAACCATTGTTATATAGCAATTCCAATTCATGTAAGAAACAGAAAGTACGACAACTGGCGATGTCTGTCTCAAATTCTTTCATGCTGGTTAAAGAGGCATGTTGAGAGCCTAGTACAGGAGAATTGTAATCAACCATAACCGTTAAACGGTAATCGTCTAAAGGCATAGCAATCATTTCTACACTTCTATCTGCTTCTGTATAATAAATATTCTGCGGAACAGTAAAATATTCTCTTTGCGCCTCTTGTTCTTGAATACCGGCATCCTTCAATGCTTTCATGAAAAACTGAGAACTACCATCCATAATAGGGGTTTCGCCACCATTTATTTGAACAACACAATTGTCAATTTCTAAAGCAGCCAAAGAGGCCATTACATGCTCTACAGTTGCAATTCGGGCACCATTTTGTTCAATGGTTGTTCCACGTGAGGTATCAACCACATTGTCTACATCTGCGTCCACCATTGGTTCGCCAGGTAAATCAACACGTTGAAACTTAATGCCATGGTGTTCTGCTGCAGGAACGAAAGTCATGGTAACAATTTGTCCAGTATGGAGTCCCACACCTTGAACACTGACAGCCTTTTTAATCGTAGTTTGCTTCATAAATAATCTTGCAAAAAAAACGAAAAGCGGGCAAATTGTCCCGCTTTTTTTTGCTTTTATTCGCTTTTAAGGTTTTTCAATTCTTTTTCTAATGCTTCTATTCTACTTAACAATTCTGGTAAACGCCTATGAATAGCACTCGCGCGAAGTGAATCACGCACTTCCATGGCTGGCGTTCCGAACCATTTCTTATCCTCTTCTTTAATGCTCGCTTGCACCCCTGCTTGCCCCCCAAATTGATTTCCATCTGCAATTTGAAGATGTCCGGCTATTGCCACTTGACCTCCAACTACCACATATTTCCCTAATTTGGTAGAACCCGCAACACCCGCCTGACCAGCTAAAACATTGTGTTCGCCAATTTCTACATTGTGTGCCACTTGAATTAAATTATCCAATTTAGCACCTTTTCTAATAATGGTCGAACCCATAGTTGCTCTGTCAATTGAACAATTTGAGCCTATTTCTACATCTGATTCAATAATTACATTTCCTGTTTGAGGAATTTTCTTGTAAGACCTATCTGCCAATGGCGCAAAGCCAAAACCATCTGCTCCTACCACCGTTCCAGAATGTATAATACAGTTATCGCCAATTATACATTCATGGTAAATTTTAACGCCAGAAAATAAAGTGCAATTCTTTCCAAGCTTCACATTCGCACCTAAAAAAACATGCGGAAATATTTTGGCATTTTCTCCTACCTCAACATTTTTACTGATATAAGCAAAAGCACCAACATAACTATCCTTTCCTATTTGCGCACTTGGATCAACAAAACTCATCTCTTCTATGCCACTTAATTGTGCAGCAGGATTACTAAACTTTTCTAACAAAAAGGTAAAGGCAGCATATGGATCTTCTACACGAATTAAGGTAGTTAAAACTTCCTGAGTAGCAGTAAATGTTTTGCTTACCAATACAGCTGTTGAACCGGTAGTATACAAATGTGCTTCATATTTAGGATTAGCCAAAAAAGACAAAGTGCCAGTCTTTCCTTCTTCAATTTTTGAAACCGAATTCAACAATGCCGAAGCATCGCCCTCAACAGTTCCACTTAGTAAATGCGCCAATTCTTGAACGGATATTTGCATATGCTACAGGTATTGCTTATTGTAAATTTTGTTTTGCCCAAAAATAGAAAAAAATAAGCAAGACCTGCCATGCTTTATTCACATCTATACATACAAAAACCCATTATACTATGCGTTTGTATATAATTTAGGGTAACACAAGAAATATTTAGTAACAGATTTGGTGAGCGCTTCAATATTTAACTGGTCAGAAGCCTTTGCTATATCAAGCAATTGACCATCTTTATACAAAATTTTTATATTGAAATGAGTTAAGTTATAAGCCCTATTTTTGATAGAATCAGTAAAAACAAAATAACGTGCGTCCTCCTCACTAATACCCTTATCTGCCATTACCCATTGTTTAATAGACATAATTTTCTCCTCCGTAAATGCCTCATTAGACAATTCCACTTTCGGCAAAATACGGTCCTTTAAAATAAGAGCCAAAGTGCTCAATACCTTATCTGGATGATTGCACCAAACCTTTATTGCCGACATTACATCGTCGTCGTCCAAAAGAGTATAGTTCTCAACCGCAGCAGCAGTTTCAAAGAAATTATCTTTATTTAATTGTTGTTCCAAAAAAAATGCAAATGGTGGTGAAGCAAATAACTTTTCACCCCTAAGAATGAGTTCACAAGCGCGTTCAATTGTTTTTACCAAAACAGTTTCTGCCGCAACTACAGTTTTATGCAAATAAACTTGCCAATACATTAACCTGCGTGCAATCAAGAATTTCTCAATACTATAGATGCCCTTTTCATCTACAACCAATTCATCATTGCATACATTCAACATTTTGATAATCCTGTCTTGCCCTACCACACCTTCTTGTACGCCACTGTAAAAACTATCCCTGCGCAAATAATCCAACCTGTCCATATCCAATTGGCTACTTACCAATTGATGCAAAAATCTTCTTGAATAAGAATCCGTAAATATTTGGATCGCCAAATCCAATCTACCTCCTAAATCCTTATTAATAGCATGCATCAAATGCAGAGAAATAGCTTCATGATGCAAAACTTTTATCAAAACATTTTCAAGCGTATGCGAAAATGGTCCATGCCCAATATCATGCAAAAGTATTGCAGCATATACCGCTTCCTTTTCTTGCAAACTAATTACAATCCCCTTTTGCTCCAAAGTAGCTACCGCATCTTGGGTAAGGCTCATTGCCCCAATTACATGCTGAAACCGCGTATGCTGTGCTCCCGGATATACATAATTGGATAAACCAAGCTGCTTGATCCTGCGCAAACGCTGAAAATGCGGATGCGCTATAATGTCGTATACAAGGTCGCAAGGAATGCTTACAAACCCGTATACAGGATCATTAAAATTTTTTAGTTTATTGATGGCCACAATGTATTTGTATATTTATACGTTAATTCGCAAAGATATAAATTAGAGGCATCATTTTTGCCTCCTACCTACTAATTAAAATAATTGAAATGAACGCAACTATCCTATGGGCCGACGATGAAATCGACTTGTTAAAACCACATATTTTATTTTTAACCAATAAAGGCTACCAAGTAGATAAGGTTACCAATGGAACAGATGCCATTGAAAAGGTAAAAGAAAATAAATATGATGTTATTTTTCTAGATGAGAATATGCCTGGTATTAGTGGCATTGAGACCCTTTCGCAAATAAAGGTGCTTAAACCAGATGTGCCTGTGGTAATGATTACCAAAAGCGAAGAAGAGCATATCATGGAAGATGCCATTGGTAACCAAATTGCCGATTACCTCATTAAACCGGTAAATAGCAACCAAATCTTACTTTCCTTAAAAAGAATTTTAGATGGCAAACAATTGGTAACAGAAAAAACAGCACAAAATTACCAACAAGAATTCCGTCAATTAAGCATGGACATGTCAGATGTGCGCGATTTTGATGGTTGGGTTGAAATGTACCGAAGATTGGTCTATTGGGAACTCGAATTGGCAAAAAGCGGTGAAACAGGTATGGATGAAATTTTAGCCATGCAAAAACGTGATGCCAACAATGGTTGGAGCAAATTTGTGAAAGACAATTTCACCAATTTTCTAAAAAAACCAGATGCCAAAACACCTGTGATGAGCCATACAGCGGTAAATAAAAAATTGGTTCCTCTCATTAAAGATGAAATTCCAACCTTCCTTATTCTAATAGATAATTTCCGCTACGACCAATGGAAAGTGGTACAAAGTCAATTGAACGAATTGTTTAATTTGGTTCAAGACGATGTTTACATGACAATTTTACCCACCACAACGCATTACGCACGTAATAGCTTTTTTGCAGGTATGTTGCCCAGTGAAATTGAAAAGTTATATCCTAACCTATGGGTAAACGAAGAAGATGAAGAAGGTAAAAACATTCATGAGGAAGACTTATTTGCACGCCAATTGCAGCGCTCTGGCATCATGGATAAATTCTCTTATACCAAAATAACCAACCTCAATGCTGGAAAGAATTTGGTAGATCAAATTCCAAATATGTGGCACAACAAACTCAACGTAATAGTATACAATTTCGTAGATATGTTAAGTCATGCCCGAACCGAAATGAATGTGATGAAAGAGCTTGCAGAAAACGAGGCAGCCTACAGAAGCATAACTGCCAGTTGGTTCGAACATTCACCGCTTTTTGATGCCATTAAAAAAATAGCTAGCAAAAAGGCACGTGTTGTAATTACTACCGATCATGGTTCTATAAGAGTGGGCAACCCAGTTAAAATTGTGGGCGACAGAAGCACAAGTACCAACCTGCGCTATAAACAAGGAAGAAATTTGAATTACAATGAAAAAGAATTGTTTTCAATTAAAAATCCAAGTGATGCATACTTGCCTAAACAAAATATGAGCAGCAGCTTTGTTTTTGCCATGGGTGAAGATTTTATGGCCTATCCAAACAACTATAATTACCATGTAAATATGTACAACAATTCCTTCCAACACGGCGGTATAAGCCTCGAGGAAATGATTGTACCTTTTGTGGTATTAGAAACAAAATAAAAAAAAAGCGCTCATGAAATCATGAGCGCTTTTTTTTTATTGGTTAAATGAAAACCCAATATTAAAACTCAAATAGGATCGATTGCTGAGTTCCGTATTTTTAAAATTAGCATTGTACTTTACAGACAATAACAAACTTTTTCCTGCATCTAAATCATAGGTAAGTCCTAGCTCTGGCGCCAATAAAAACTGCCAGGTATTGGTACTAATGCGGTAGGAGCCCATATCCACATCTTGCATTAAATACGTAGTTCCAATGCCAGTTCCAGCCATAATGCGAACACCTTTATTGGTATCCTTAAAATATTGCAACTTGGCTGTCATAGGAAACAAATTTAAATAACGGTATTGCTTTCCGCTCACTGAATTATTATCTGAAATATACGTAGCATATGGGAATTTTTGATAAAACACATTCCAATCTACTCCTACGCCAGCAATAACATGCTCGCTCAATTCAGATTGGTAACCAATGCCAATTCCACGAAAAGAATATTTAGAAATAAAATCTTTTGTTTCACCCAAACCTTGTCCCATTGAGTAATAAACATTGAAATAGGAATCTTCAACCTGTGCTTTCAAATTTTTTGAGGGAGCAAAAAGGCATATAATAGAAAGGCTAAATAATATTTTCTTCATGACTTATTTCTTTAAATAGGGTGATTGTGTATAAGCTTGATCGATGCTTTTCTTTACACGTGAATTAAAAGATGTGCTAGAACCCTCCATCATACCATTAACAACGCCCAACCAAACTATAGGCATTTTTCCATCAATTGTAGAGTCTTTGGGAGAAGCCATTTGCATTAATAAAGTCCCTGTTTTTGTGGTAGAATAGGATGGTGGAAAATACCCCGGGTAATACCAACCTCCGCCATAATAAGGATCGCCAAAACCAAAGCCATATCCCATATACCAATTATCATAGTAATAGTAAACATTGGTATTTTCCATGGTAGATAACATCACAATCACATCTGGATTTTGGTTACGGTTAACTTTTGTCCAACCATATTTCTGCATATTGGCATCTAATTGGGTAGTAATTAAATTAGCTGCTGCTTGAGAAATATAGGAAGGTTTGCCATCTCCATCTGGATCATTGTAATTGTTTGTAGCAATTTTCACAATGGTATCAGGTCTTGCATAAGTATGCTTGGCAGAAAAATCTGCTTGCTTATCATATTGTGTGCCCACAATATCCAATTCATCAATGTATTCTGCTCCGCCAGGCCTGCAGGCGGAAAGGGTTAACAATAAACCCAAAACAAGTATTTGTGTGTATTTCATTTAGCTAAATAATAGTGCGAGTCTATTCATTTTTTCTAGCATTCGCAATGTGGTAACAAAAATTTATCTTAGCCTTTGCATTCCAGCTAAGTACAATTCATTCTCGGGTTCCAGCTCTAAGGCTACTTTATAATTTAAACGGGCATCTTGTTTTTTACCTTTTTCCTCAAATAAAAGTCCCTTCATATAAAACGCCTTTGCATACCCTGGATTCATTTGAGTACAATAATTCCAGTTGCGCAATGCCTCGTCCATCATGCCCAAATCAAAATTCAAGTACCCAACATTGTAATAACTTAAATAATGCTCTGGGTCTATATCTATTACTTTTCTATAATCTTTTAAGGCACTCTTATACAAACCCATACTTTGCTCAAAAACAGCTCTCCCAAACCAGGCATCTGCTGCGCGAGGCCTTAATTTAATAGCCGCTGCAAAATAATCCATAGCAATTACCTTTTTCCTAGCAGCATATAAATTGGCTATATATAGGTTCGATTCAAAGTCTGTTGGATCATTTTCTATGGCTGTTTGAAAATGATAGATAGCCCTACCCGTATCGCCCATCTCCTTGTAGTTCATCCCCAACATATGGAAAGTTTCTGGATTAGCTTTGTCTTGCTGCAAGCATTTATTCAATATGGCCACCGACTTTGCATGTTCCTTTACCAAAAAATACAAATTTGCCAATTTCATAGATGCTTCAAAATAGTCTGGTTTTAAAAGAATAGCCTTCTCAAACTCTTTTGCGGCCCTTTGTGTTTGGTTCATGGCATATAAGGTTCGACCCAACTGATAATGGTACAAAGGATTGATAGAATCTAAAACAATGGCCGCCAAATAATCATCCTCTGCCCTGTTCAAATATTTTGTATTTGAATAAATTTGCGCCCTTCTATAGAGCAATTCTGCATCCTCAGGGTTCTTTTCAATTTCAATACTGAGCTCCTTTACAACAAGCGTATTGGCAATACTGTCGGTTGGATCGGGCAATTTATTTTTACCCGTATTGGGCTTGCAACTAATGTAAAAAAACAAGAGGCTGATAAAAATCAGATTTTTATAAGAAAGTATAAGGTGCATTTTTATATTTTTGTTGGCCATAAATTCAAACAAAGAAAGTGTTTGCCTATTAGTCAAACAAATATTGCTTTGGGTTGAACACAAATTTAAAATAACTAATATAAATATATGCCTTTTTATCACCGCGTAGGTAAACTTCCTGAAAAACGTCATACCCAATTTAGAAAACCAGATGGTAGCCTATATGCCGAAGAACTCATTTCTACAGAGGGATTCAGTAGTTTATACTCTTTAGTTTATCATTGCCATCCACCTACTTTGGTAAAAGACATTGAAACTGCAAAAGACCTTAGCCCAGTTGCTGCGCTTTCTAAGAACCTACAAAACAGAAGCTTCCTTACTTTTAAAACCAAACCTGTAGATGACTATTTAGAATCGAGGGTTGTTATGCTTTTTAACCGCGATTGCTACCTAAGCGTTGCTGCTCCTAAAAAAAGTATGACGGATTATTTCTATAAAAATGCAGACGCAGATGAAGTAATCTTTGTGCATGAAGGCAGTGGGACATTAAAAACATTATACGGTCAAATCAAATTTGCCTACGGAGATTATTTGGTAATACCTCGTGGAATTATTTACCAAATGGAATTCAACGATGAAAACAACCGATTGTTTATCATCGAAAGTTTCTCGCCTGTTAAACCACCTAAGCGCTACATGAATCAATTTGGGCAATTTTTGGAACATTCGCCTTATTGCGAACGTGATATCAAATTGCCTGAAAACCTCCAAACACATGATGAAGTAGGCGATTTCAAGGTGTATATCAAAAAACAAGACCTCCTATATCCATACACTTACGCAACCCATCCTTTCGACGCCATTGGTTGGGATGGCTACCAATACCCTTATGGTTTTAGTATCCATAATTACGAACCAATAACAGGTCGTCTGCACATGCCACCTCCAATACACCAAACCTTTGAAGGACATAATTTCGTGATTTGTTCTTTCGTTCCAAGGTTATATGATTACCATCCGCTATCCATTCCTGCCCCATACAACCACAGCAATGTAGACAGCGACGAAATTCTATATTATGTAGATGGCGATTTTATGAGCCGTAAACATGTAGAACGTGGTATGATTAGTTTACATCCTAAAGGAATTCCTCACGGACCTCACCCTGGATCAGTAGAAAAATCTATCGGCAAAACAGAAACCAAAGAATTGGCTGTAATGATTGACCCTTTCCATCCGCTTGAAATTACCCAAGCAGCAATGGATTGTGAAGATCCAAGTTATTACAAGTCGTGGGTAGAATAATTCTTAATTAAGAATTTCGATTTCCAATTTCTGAATTATATTTGTCACATGAATGAAACGAATGAAACTGGGGCAGCAGACTTTTTGCCTTTAAACGGAACCGATTACATTGAACTTTATGTGGGCAATGCCAAACAAGCTGCTCATTTTTACAAAACAGCCTTCGGTTTTCAAAGTCTTGCCTACGCCGGACCAGAAACTGGAGTAAGAGA
>CAIYNF010000165.1 GCA_903927505.1 uncultured Bacteroidota bacterium
ACCATTGTCCATGGTTTTGTTTTGTTGTGGAGGTTTAATTATTCATTATTTAATTTCTACTAAAATAGAACAGCCCTTCGGCTCCGCTCAGGGACCGGGTCTACTTATTCAAAACTTGCCAAAGAGGTTAAAAGGGCTCAAGCGCCCTTTTAACCTCTTTTGGCCCCAATACCACATGGAATCCGGTCCCTGAGCGAAGTCGAAGGGATTTCTCTTCAGGTAGATTTGCCTTTAAAAGATAAATGCTTCGGCAAGCTCAGCATGACGAACGCAGTAAAGCAGCGCGCCAGAAAATCTGTACTCATATCCACTCAATTTTCAATCTTTTTGGATGCTGATTTTTGAAATTATTATGTACTTTTGAATAAGTAATCTATTTATTATGAAAGCTGATTTGAATTTAGAAAGCAAAAAGTTGGAATTAATCCAATGGCTAGCAACCATTGAGGATTTATCTGTGCTCAATAAAATCTTTGATTTAAAAAAGCAAGAAAATATTGATTGGTGGAATATGATTTCCAATAATGAAAAGCAATCAATTGAAAAAGGGTTGCAAGATGCAGAGGCCGGAAAATTAAATGCCCACGCTAAAGCCAAAAAGCTTTATGACCAGTGGTTATAAAATTGTTTGGACAGATTTTGCTTTAGGAGAATTAGATGATACCATTGAATACCTGAGGCAAAATTGGACTGAGCGGGAATTAAGAAAATTGGCTACCGAAATCGAAAAAACACTTAATTTGATTTCCCATAATCCAAATTTATTTCCGAAATCAGAAATAAAAAAGCATATCCATAGAGTGGTAGTGGCAAAAAATAATACCTTGTATTATAGGATAATGGATGATGCCGTTCAAATAATTTCATTTTTTTCAAATCGGCAAAGCCCAAATAAACTCAAAGTTTAATAATTGTCGTTCTGTTTCCTCTTCAAATGCTCTGTAGCAACAATTATCTAGCAGGAATTTCTATCATTTTTTATTTGACGGATTAACATGGTTTTGGTCCATAGACCATTGTCCATGGTTTTGTTTTGTTGTGGAGGTTTAATTATTCATTATTTAATTTCTACTAAAATAGAGCCACCCTTCGGCTCCGCTCAGGGACCGGGTCTACTTATTTAAAACTTGCCAAAGAGGTTAAAAGGGCGCTTGCGCCCTTTTAACCTCTTTGGCCCCAATACCACATGGAATCCGGTCCCTGAGCGAAGTCGAAGGGATTTCTACTGAGGCAGATTTACCTAAAAGAGAAAAATGCTTCGGCAAGCTCAGCATGACGACCCAAAAAACTCAGCATGACGACCGCAGTTAAGCAGCGACATTAAAAAAAGCTATTTCATCATTTATAATTCATCATTCATAATTCCTTTACTTTAAAGAGAAAAATGCTCCGGCAAGCTCAGCATGACGGACGCTTAAAAAGAAATCAGCGACCAGCGAAAAAAAACTCGCTTCTCGCTTCTCGTCTCTCGCTTCTTACTCCTTCCACAAATTACGTAGAGACGGCATGCTGAGCTTGCCGAAGCACCTTTATTTTTAAGGCAGAATTGGAATTATGAATTATGAATGTTGAATTATGAAGGACTTATAATTTAACAGTAGAAAAAACTCGCTTCTCGCTTCTCGTCTCTCGCTTCTTACTCTTTTAGAAAATTTACCTAAAAGAGAAAAATGCTTCGGCAAGCTCAGCATGACGACCCAAAAAGCGCAGCATGACGAACGCAGTTAAGCAGCGCGCCATCAAATCTCATCCGCCGAAGCTTCAGCGCAGGTGGACTCGTCTCTCGCTTCTAAAAAACTCTTTACTCTGAATTCTTAACTCTTAACTCTTAACTCTGAATTCTTAACTCTCCCACTAATTTTAAAACTAAAAAAGAAATAATATGTTAATGGTATATATCCCATGCAAGAAAAAATTATCAGCGTACAACACCTGGCCAAAAAATTTGGTTCCTTTGAAGCCGTTAAAGACGTAAGCTTTGAGGTAAATAAAGGCGATGTGTTTGGCTTTTTAGGTCCTAATGGTGCGGGCAAAAGTACCAGCATACGTTGTATGCTTTCCCTTATCAAACCAGATGCCGGAAGCATAGAAATATTTGGAAAAAGTTTGGATCGGAACAGAGAAAATATTTTGGCTCGAACCGGAAGCATTATTGAAAAACCAGATTTCTACAAATACCTATCTGCTTATAAAAACTTAGAATTGTTTGCCAGAATTTCTGGTGCAAATTCTACCAAAAATGAGATTTACGAAATGCTCGATTTTGTGGGCTTGCGTGGGAGAGAAAAAGACAAAGTTGCAGGCTTTTCGCATGGCATGAAACAACGCTTGGGCATTGCACAAACACTGTTGCATAAACCCGATTTAATAATATTAGACGAACCTACCACAGGCCTAGATCCGCAAGGGATTATAGAAATTAGAAACCTCATTTTGCAATTGAAAAGTGAGCACAATAAAACGGTGTTATTGTCGTCGCACAACCTTTCAGAAATTGAAATTATTTCTAACCGCATGGTTATTATTAACCAAGGAAAATCTATTGTAGAAGGGGAGGTAAAAGAGCTGCTCAATAGCAACGATTTGGTGGTGCTCATGGAGCTTGACAATGTTGAACTGGCCATGCGCATTTTGAAAGAATCTTTCCAAGATGTGGAAGCATATATTGACATGCAAGGACAATTATCCTTGAACATTACCAAAGAACGCGTTGCGCAACTTAACAAACATTTTGTGCTGCAAGGCATCCAGGTTTTTGGAATTGAATCCAAACGAAAATTAGAAGATTATTTCATTAAAATGATACAAGCATAATGTTATATAAAAGTGTCATAAACGAATGCATCAAAATAGCTGCCAAGCCGCGCAGTTATTTAGGTTTAGCTGCCATCACTATTTTAGTAGCTGTCATATTATTTGCTTTACATGCCGATGGACAATCCTTTATTTCCTTTGTTACCGCCAGTTTTGAGCAAACTTTGAGTTTTGAGGGTTCGGTATTAAATGGAAATTTGGTAGCCTTTATTGTATTGCAAATGCTCATTATTCATGTGCCCTTGTTGGTTGCATTGGTTACAGGCGATTTAATCTCAGGAGAGGCTGCCATGGGTACCATTCGCATGTTGGCCACTAAACCAATTACGCGCGTGCAATTGTTATTGTCTAAATTTATTGCAGGTGGCATTTATACTTTTGGCGTTATTGTTTGGCTCGGGTTTATGGCCCTTATCGTTGGAAAATGGATGTTTGGTATTGGCGATTTAATAGTGCTCAACAGTGATGGTTTGGTTATACTGCAAGTGGATGATATTGCATGGCGCTATTTGGGAGGCTTTGCGGTGGCTTATTTGGCCTTGCTCACCGTTGCCTCTTTGTCTATTTGTTTGTCGTGCTTCAGCGAAAATTCTATTGGTCCTATTGTGAGCACCATGGCCATTATTATTTTATTTACCATTATTGGCACCTTAGACGTAAAGATTTTTGATCAAATAAAACCTTATTTATTTACTACGCACATGGCCGCCTGGCGCAGTTTTTTTGAAGAGCCATTGCCCAAAGCCGCCATCTATCAGTCCATTTTCATTTTGCTCTTTCACAATTTAATTTTTGTGAGTGTGGCTATTTTTCAATTCAAAAGAAAAGACATTACCTCATGAGAAAAATATTTTTTGTTTTATGGCTTGGGTCGATCCTACCCTTGTTTTCGCATGCGCAAGATGCCAATAAAATAATGGACGCCATAACATTGCGCATGAGTAAGGTAAAAGATTATTCGGTTCGAGCCAACATTAAATCGGATATACCCATGATTAAAATTTTGCCAGTTAATGCAACTTTGTATTACAAGCAAAAAGACCAGTTTAAAATGGTTTCAAAAGGCATTGCCATATTGCCCAAACAAGGCTTTACAGATTTAACAAAAATCATCCGACAAAAAGGAACATACACGGCATTTGTAACCGGCAATGAAATGCAAAACAAAACGCCCATTACCATCATCAGTATTTTGCCATTGAGTGATACTTCAGATGTGGTATTGTTAAAAATTTGGGTCGACCCAAACCTCAATATTGTAAAATCACAAATGACCACCCGCAGCAGCGGAACGCTTACAGCAACATACGAATACGGCTTACAAGCAGCCTATGGCTTACCAGACCGCATGGTATTTACCATGGATGTAAAAAAGTTCAAAATTCCCAAAGGATTAACCACCGATATCCAACGCCAAAGTAATCCCAATCAGGTAGTTCCCAAAACGGGCACCATTTACATTCTGCTCAGCAATTATTCCATTAACAAAGGAATTGACGATGCGGTGTTTAGGTAGCTTTTTGGCAGCTGGCTTCTAGCTTCTAGCAGTGACACTGGCAGAGTTTTTCTAAGTTGATTGTTTGGTGTATTTAAGATGTTTTTTGTCCATGGTCCATAGACCATTGTCCATGGTTATGTTTTGTGCTGGAGGTGTAATTATTCATAATTTAATTTCTACTAAAATAGAGCCACCCTTCGACTCCGCTCAGGGACCGGTTCTACTTATTCAAAATTTGCCAAAGAGGTCAAATGGGCGCTTGCGCCCATTTGACCTCTTTGGCCCCATTACAACATGGACCCGGTCCCTGAGCAAGGTCGAAGGGTTTTCTCCTGAGGCAGATTTACCTAAAAGAGAAAAATGCTTCGGCAAGCTCAGCATGACGAACGCAGTAAAGCAGCGCCAGAAAATCTCATCCGCCGAAACTTCAGCGTAGGTGGACTCGCTTCTCGCTTCTCGTTTCTTGAAAAATATCTGGATTCTGGACTCTCCTCCGTCATTCAAAAGGGCCGGTATTGGTCATCAAGTGAGATGTAGAGGATTATTCCATGATCCTCTTTAGCCGTGAAGGGAACCAATCCCGCGTTGCTATCGCACCGCTTTTGAATTCCTGCATAAAAATTCAAACCCTCCGGGCTTGATTTTTATTTCGTCATTCAAAAGGGCCGGTATTGGTCATCAAGTGCACCCAAGAGGACCTATTTTATTGACTATCAATTCATTACGTTTCTGTTGTTTTCCGACTTTTAGCATTGATTTATAATGCTTTATGATTTTTCAATATGAAATCGTCGGAAAGGAAAAGAAGAAAATATTGTACGCATTCTTGTACGCAAGAATTAAAAATTATATTTGAATATGGCAAAATTAAAGCTTGTAATTAGAACCGATTCAAGAAGACCTAAC
>CAIYNF010000166.1 GCA_903927505.1 uncultured Bacteroidota bacterium
CACAATAACCCATTTACCATTTTGTTTATTGGTAACTTTTAAGCGCGTTCCTAAAGGCAAAGTGCGATGGGCGGCGGTGAGTTTGTTTCTATTGTATTTTTGGCCGCTTGCGGTTCTTCTTCCATGGAGGCTATTGGCATAATAACTTGCCTTTCCTTCAAAATATGTTCCAACTTCCACACTATTTGTGGAATCCATAGGAACTACAGTTTGGGCATACAATTGGTTCGAACCAAACCATGCGCATAAAAAATAAAGAAGTAGAAATATTTTTTGCATTACTTTGGCAAATATAAGCATTTCTAAATTGAGGTAATTTTATGACAGTTTCTACGCCATTAAAACCACTTGCTGAGCGTGTTAGACCATTGCGCATTGAGGACATGATTGGGCAGCAACATTTAATTGCTCCAGGTGCTCCTTTGTACCAAGCAATTCAAAACAAAAATATCCCATCGATGATATTTTGGGGACCTCCAGGTGTTGGAAAAACAACGCTTGCAAAAATAATTGGCAATGAATTAGGCTTACATTTTTATTATTTAAGTGCCATTCAAGCAGGCGTTGCAGAAGTAAGAAAGGTAATTGAGGAAGCAAAAAAAATAGGCAAAGTATTGTTGTTTCTAGATGAGATACATCGGTTTAATAAAAGTCAGCAGGATGCCTTGTTGGGTGCTGTTGAAAATGGTACTATTATTTTAATTGGCGCCACAACAGAAAATCCAAGCTTTGAAGTAAACAATGCGTTATTGAGTAGGTCGCAGGTATATGTTTTAAATGAATTAAGCAAAGACGAACTCATTGACTTACTACACCAAGCCATAGAAAAAGACGACTATTTAAAACAACATAAAATTATTTTAAAAGAGAATGAGCTCTTGTTGCAACACAGCGAAGGTGATGGCAGAAAACTCTTAAACCTCTTGGAATTATTGGTAAGCCAAGTGCCAGACCAAGAAGAAATTATTTTAACCAATGAATGGGTTGGAAAAATATTGCAAAAGAAAACTACCAAATACGATAAAGGTGGCGAAGAACATTACAATGTTATTTCGGCCTTTATAAAATCTATAAGGGGCAGCGATCCAAATGCCGCAGTGTATTGGTTGGCAAGGATGTTGGCGGGAGGTGAATCGGTAGAATTTATTGCCAGACGTTTGTTGGTTTTATCGAGTGAAGATATTGGAAATGCAAATCCCAATGCCCTTTTAATTGCGAGCAATTGTTTTGATGCCGTGCATAAAATTGGGATGCCAGAATCGCGGATAATTTTATCGCAATGTGCCGTTTATTTGGCCACATCGCCAAAGAGCAATGCCTCTTATATGGCCATTAACCAAGCCATGGAAACAGTTGAAAAAACAGGCAACTTAGAGATTCCTTTGCATTTAAGAAATGCACCAACTAAGTTGATGAAAGAATTAAACTATGGTAAGAATTATGGCTATGCGCATGCATACGAAAACAATTTTGTGGAACAAGAATTTTTACCCGATAACATAGCTGGACAAAAATTTTACGAACCTGGAAACAATGCCAGAGAAAATGAACAGCGTGCGTTTTTGAAAGCAAGGTGGAAAGAGAAGTATGGGTATTAGCAGCTAGCTTCTGGCAGCTGGCTTCTGGCTTCTGGCTTTTTTCTCTGGTTTCTGGCAGCTGGCTTCTGGCTTTTTTCTTTGGTTGCTTGTTTTTGGTTTTAAAAACAAACTACTAACGACTAATCAACTATAATTTTTTGCGTATATTTTTTATCCTTGTCTGTTATAGTGAGGAAGTAAATTCCTTTGCTGAGGGCTGATAAATCTAATTTATTGGTGAAGGTTACTGCTAAAATTTCTTGTCCAAGGTATGAATGCAATTGAATAAAGGTATTTTGGGAAGCAGGGTAATCAATATAGAGTATTGAATTTGTTGGGTTGGGAAATACTTTCAGCATCGGCATTTGGTTCGAACCGAATAAACCTGCTGGATTTGCTGTAGGACGCAACACATACAATGCATTGTTGTTTGAAACAAATAAGAGATAAGAACCACTTGCACTTAAGCCTTTTGTATTAAAATTAGGAATGGTATCTGCTAAGGCGTAGGCCAGTGTAGTTCCAGCAATAGTGGCATTGCTGCGGTATATTTGATCGCCATGCACATTGTTGTTGGCAATAAAAAACATCGTATTATTTAATGCTGTATAATATCTTGGATCTGAACCACCCGCATCTGCTCCCAAATGAATATCTCTTAACAAATTGGTATTAGCAGGCGTGCCATCTCCGGCATATGGTTCCCAATCGTTGTTGTCTTTTCCTCCCAAAAACAATTTATTCCCCAATACGCCAAGACTATTGCCCACATTACTTAAACCAAGCACGGCACCTGTTGAAGTGCCATCAGTTTTGTTCAAGGCTTTATAAACTGCACCCGATAAAAAATAGGCATTATCGTTGTACAATGTTAAATTATTGATACTCCCGCCGCGAAGAACATAGGTGCCTGCAACAGAGCCATCGCTGCGCCATAAATTTGACGCGCCAGCATAATCAGTAAAGATGGTGCAAGTTGTGGTTTGCACCAATCCTCCAATTTTACTAATGCTATACAAAAAAGCACTGTCTTTTAATTTCATGGTTCCTGCAAGTGTTCCATCTGTTTTCCATATGGCAGCATAGCTATTTCCAGGATTGTTAACCATAAAAATAATTGGTGTGGTTCCAGCTTTAAAAAACGCTTTGTTCTGAAATGTTTTTTTAACTAGAATCCCCGCTTTTATTTCGGTGGTTCCTGCAGAATCGCCATAGGTTTTCCAAATGCCTTCGTATTGAGGATTGCCATGCATATAACTAAAATAGCCTACATTGTTTATTACGCTTAATCCTAACAAAATAGATGAATCGGCAGAGAAGTTACGAACCACTACCGTACCTAATTTTGTACCATTAGATTTATATAAGGCAGGTTTGCCAAATCGGTTCGGACCAAAGAAATAAAGTGTATTATTTATGGAAACAAAATTGCCAATTTCGCTCACAAAAGAATCCTTCACAAGCACCGTTCCAGCGGTAGTTCCATCTGTTTTCCATAGCTGAAAAAAGCCACCTTGTTTCACTTTAAAAAAACAAGTATCGCCAATGGTTTTATAATCGAGTAAAGCAGAATCTGCAACTCCTATTTTCAATAAAATAGGCTTTTGTGCATGCAATGAATGACTAACAAATAGCAAAACAAAAAACAACAAGCAAACTGTTTTGCTGTAAAGAAATTTTCTCATAGAAGCAATAATAATTAAAAACTTGCAGCTGTTTATTTGAAGAGAGAACTATTGGAGAGATTAAAGAAATTATTAAGACACCTGCTATTGCACTTTAATTTTTGCTAATTGGGCTAGTACTTTTTGGCGCGGGTTCTTTCAAACAAATTTTGTAGATAACTGTCATGGCAAAGGGTTTCACTGCAATTGGTTCGTGCATAATCAAAGGAAATAATTTTGCAGAAATATTATTTATAGAAAACCGGATAAAATGCATCTTCGAAGTGGGCTATATCCACTTTTCCATGAAAAAAATTGATGGCAATGATATCAAAACGGATAGGATCGACAATGGCATTTTTATATAAATAGACGCTGGCAGCGCGGGCCATATTTTTCTGTTTGGCAAAATCTACGGCTTGTTCTGGTTGCACCAAAGCATTAAATCTCGACTTCACTTCAACAAAGACCAAAAGCTTGTCTTTCTTACAGATTAAGTCAATTTCAACTTTCCCTGCTACATAATTTCTTTCAATAATTTGATAGCCCGAACGCGCTAAAAATTGCGTGGCTAAATCTTCTCCTAGTCGCCCCGTTTCCTTGTTGCGGGCTTTTTCATTTTCTTCCATATAGCCCTAATTTAATTTTTAATTTAATTTAATAAAAGGCTTCAAATGGTTCAGAAAAAATTGCGCAGAAAGCAAATGATTGAAAAATGCTATCATTTGATTGATTTGTGCTATAGCCCATTTTTATTTAGCACTAAAATTGTTCAACAAAAATAAAAAACAATATTTATGTCAAACCAAAAACCAAATTTCAAACCACACTACGATAACTTTATCGGAGGTGAGTTTGTAGCTCCTGTTGGAGGAGTTTACTTTGAAAACATTAGTCCTATTGATGGAAAAGTTATTACCAAAGCTGCGCGCTCTGGTAGGGAAGACATTGAGTTGGCATTGGATGCTGCTCATAAAGCATTTCCTAGTTGGAGTAAAACTTCGGTTACTTACCGTTCTGGCATTTTAAATAAAATTGCCGATGTAATGGAAGCTAACTTACATTATTTAGCAACAGTTGAAACCATTGACAATGGCAAGCCAATTCGCGAAACAATTAATGTAGATTTACCTTTGTGTATTGACCATTTTCGTTATTTCGCCGGCGTTATTAGAGCAGAAGAAAGCACCATTTCAGAATTAGACGATACTACTGTTAGTATTGTGTTGTCTGAACCAATTGGTGTGGTTGGACAAATTATTCCATGGAATTTTCCATTGTTAATGGCAACATGGAAAATGGCACCCGCTTTAGCTGCAGGATGTTGTACTGTTGTAAAACCAGCTGAACAAACACCAACCAGTATTATGTGTTTAATGGAATTAATTAAAGACATTTTACCTCCAGGTGTATTAAATATTGTAACAGGATTTGGTCCAGAAGCAGGCAAACCATTGGCGCAATCGCCACGCATCTCTAAAGTTTCATTTACTGGTGAAACCACAACAGGTCGTTTGATTATGCAATATGCTTCAGAAAACTTAATTCCAGTTACCATGGAATTAGGTGGTAAATCGCCAAACATTTTCTTCCCATCTATTGCTGATGCAGACGATGCATTTTTTGATAAAGCTATTGAAGGTGCAGTATTATTTGCTGTAAACCAAGGTGAGGTATGTACTTGCCCAAGTAGAATTTTGGTTCATGAAAGCATTTATGATAAGTTCATGAGCAGGGTAATTGAACGCACCAAAGCAATTAAAATGGGAAATCCATTGGATCCTTCAACTATGATGGGTGCGCAAGCTTCAAACGACCAATATGAAAAAATTCAATCGTATTTGAAATTAGGTGTTGAAGAAGGCGCCGAAGTTTTATGCGGAGGTGGTATTAAAAAACTAGAAGGCGATTTAGCCGGAGGTTATTATATTGAACCAACCTTGTTTAAAGGGCACAACAAAATGCGCATTTTCCAAGAAGAAATCTTTGGTCCAGTTGTATGTGTTACCACATTTAAAACTACTGAAGAAGCCATTGAAATTGCCAATGATACCTTGTACGGCTTAGGTGCTGGTGTTTGGACACGTGATGCACATGAATTATACCAAGTACCTAGAGCTATTCAAGCTGGTAGGGTTTGGGTAAATTGCTACCATGCTTATCCTGCGCATGCACCATTTGGTGGCTACAAGAAATCTGGTTTTGGAAGAGAAACACACAAGATGATGTTGAACCATTACCGTCAAACCAAAAACATGCTTATTTCTTACAACAAAAACAAATTAGGTTTCTTTTAGCCTATAAAATTAAAACCGGCAGGAGTAATTCTTGCCGGTTTTTTTTATTTTTACATTATGATCAAACGCGTAGAGGTAAGTCCGGAAGCTGCAGCAGTAATTGCACAACTCAAAGAGAAGTTTGGCGAACTTATGTTTCACCAAAGTGGAGGCTGCTGTGATGGTTCACAACCCATGTGTTTTGAAAAAGGTGATTTTAAAGTAGGCAGTAGTGATGTTTGTTTGGGTGAAATTGAAGGCTGCGAATTTTGGATGAGCAAAGACCAATTTGAATATTGGAAATTCACCAAACTATTGATCCATATTAGTGCAGGCAGGGGTTCTAGTTTTTCATTGGAAATCCCAATGGGTTTAAGATTTATGACAGTTTCTTCTCTATTTACAGAAGAGGAATTAAAAGATTTAGCGCCGCTATCATTTGTGGAAGATTAAATAACAGCGTTTTGATTTTTTAATTGCTGGTATTGCTTTGGTGTCATGCCCTCATAGTATTTGAAGGTTCTGATAAAATAATTACAATCGTCGAAACCCGCCTCAAAAGAAACATTCTTAATGTATACGTGTTGGTCGTTTAGCAATTGTTTGGCCAATTTAATGCGTTCTAAGATAATAAATTCAACAGGACTAACACCTAGCTCCCTTTTAAACATTCTATACATGGAGGCCGTACTTAAACCCGAGCTTTGTGCTATGGTTTTCAAATTCAATTTTTCTGACAGGTTCTGCTGAATTACTTTTACCACTCCAGCTAAATAGGAACTTTTATCTTGCACTTTGCCCATATCCACTCCTTTGAGTGTTTGGGTTTGAATAATTCTAATGAGCAATTCTTGCAATGCCAAATCAGCAAGGGCATCTTTGGTCATATCGGTACTTTGGCAAATTTGAATCAGTTTATTAATTGTATTTGCCAATTCTTCATTGTTGTAAAAGAAGTAATTCGATTCATCCAATTTCCATAAATTTCCTTTGTCGGCTTTAGGATATTTATCATTCAATAAATCTAGCGTACTCAAAATTTTATGGTTGTCAATTGCCAGGGCAAGACATTGGGTAGGTTTATCGTTGGAGGCTTCCGGAAAATCAATGCGCATGAGCTCGTTGGCAGGAATAATAACAGATTCACCCGGCAGGTAATCAAAGGCAGGATCATCAAAAAGGTGCATTACCTTTTTGCCACGCAGCATACTGGTAACTACTAAATCATTAAATTTTAAGGGCACCAGAACAGAGCGCTGGTAGGTTTCAAAAAGATTTAATTCGCAATTTTCGAGGTTATAAACCGTTCTGTTTTCAACCAATGTTTTGAGGGAACGCTCATGCGTTAGTGCAGGTAAACTTTTTATAATATTTTGTTTGGCCATTTTTCCTCGGTTCGAACCAAAAATTGTTACAGCAATTTTTTAAGCTAATCGAAAATAGGAAATTTAATGCAAAAAATCACCTAGGACCAAAATTTAGCGCGCCACTGCGATTGCTCGGGTTTGGTGAGGAATGTCCATGCAATAAACCTGCTTTGCTTTTGCCCTTGGCTCATTTCAATTAAACGGGTTTCTTGAATGGGTAAGCTCTTTATTTTTGCACCCAAACTATCGAGGGTATTTCCTTTAGAAACCAAACTGGTAAACCAAAAACAAGCACGGGCATACTTTACACTTTCGTCCATCATGTTTTTAATAAAATTTGTTTCACCGCCCTTGCACCATAGTTCTTGATTGGTTCCACCAAAATTTAAAACTGGCTTTTGAACCATTTTTTTATTGAGGTTACTTACTTTTCTAATGGCTGCACCCATAGCCTCTTCGGCACTTCCATGGAAGGGCGGATTACACATGGTAAAATCAAAATGCTCATCTGCTTGAATAATTCCATTGAAATAAGCTGTATTTTGGTATTGCCTGCGCAATTCTATTTTGCCTTGTACGGCTGTATTGGCATCAATTATTTTTTGGGCATTTTGTATGGCTACTGCATCTGTTTCTGTTCCTACAAATTTCCAATTGTAAACGGCCTGACCCAAAAGTGGATAAATGAGATTGGAACCTGTGCCTATGTCTAAACCTATAATATTAGAAGGTGCTTTTCCTTTGTTGGATTCTGCTAGCACATCTGCAAGGAAATGCACATAATCTGCTCTACCAGGAATTGGAGGGCACAAATAGGATGCAGGAATATCCCAATCGTTCACATGGTAAAAATGCTTCAAGAGCGCGGCATTTAAGGTTTTTACCGCTTTAGGATTGGCAAAATCTATGCTTTGGTTACCATATTTATTAGGCCCAACAAATGCGGCAAGCGCAGGCAAACTGGCAATTAATGCAGGAAAATCATATCCGTTTCTATGCGCGTTACGCGGATGGAGGTTTGTTTTTTCAATCATGTTTTTTTCTTTAAGAAACGAGAATCGAGAGACGAGAATCGAAACTTTTATGACGCCGGTCTGCCCTCTTTATGGTCATTTTGGAAAAAATAAATATTTTCAAATTCATCATTCATAATTCATCATTCATCATTCATAAAGCTAATGGCTTTTGGCAGAATTTTGACTTACGAGAAATACGCCTATGAGTGTTAGAATTACTGAAATGACGGTTGTATAATCTAATGCCTCATGGAGCACAATATAACCCAATAAAATAGCTACAATAGTATTGATGTAAGCATAAGTAGAAACAATGGTTGCAGGCAATTGCTTGAGGATATACATGTATGATCCGTAGGCTATGATGGATCCAAAAACAATGAGGTAGGCCAAGGCATAAATGGCTTCTGGCGCTGGATGTAAATCGTGAATTTCACCACGCAGAAAAGAAACAATGAACAACAGAAAACCGCCAGGAATCATTTGCATGGCACTTGCAAACAATGGGTGGGCATCTGTTTTATGGTTTTTAGAATATACGGTTCCCAAGGCCCAAAGGAAATTAGAGAGCAATACTGCCATAATTCCCCAGAAGTACAAGTCGTTTTCAAAAAGTTTTATTTTGTCTTTAAACAAGAAAAATTGTCCGGCAATACAAATCACAAAACCCAAAATAGCAAAGGGATGCAGCTTTTCTTTGTCGCC
>CAIYNF010000167.1 GCA_903927505.1 uncultured Bacteroidota bacterium
CCAGCCGCAAAACTAGTCTGCAGGCTATCCGAATGCCATGCGTAATTTGCCTCTCCGACACTAATATCGGCAAAATAATTAACAAAGTTTAGTCCAATTTGGTGTTGGTTGGCTTTGTTTAACAACGATGGATTTTGACTTACTAAATTTAAATCCGCATCTGGCGTGGCAATGGCATTGCCTCCTAAAGATGCAATTCTGGCATTAGGAGAAACATATAGAAACCTGTATGTTCCCATTCCACCTAATTGAGCAAAAGTTATTTTACTCAGTATGAAAAAAAGTAAAGCTATTTTTATCCTCATCAACTTGTCAAAAATATACTTTTCAACGAAATTTCTATGACCAAAATTGCAGGAGTTGATGTAATGTTTGGACAATTTGACATATAAAGTCATATGGAACAAGATTTGAGTTGCTCAAGTAAAAATATTTATAAATTATGGCAAGTAAAGGTAATATCAGTGTTCACACCGAGAACATTTTTCCAATTATTAAGAAATTCCTGTATTCTGATCACGAAATATTTTTGCGTGAATTGGTCAGTAATTCAGTAGATGCAACACAAAAGTTAAAAACACTTTCGAGCAGCGGTGAGGCCAAAGGAGAGTTGGGCGACTTAAAAATTACAGTTAAGTTAGATAAAGAAGCCAAAACCTTACATATTATAGATAAAGGTATTGGTATGACAGAAGAGGAGGTTGGAAAATATATCAACCAATTGGCTTTTAGCAGTGCCGAAGAATTCCTGGAAAAATACAAAGAAAAAGGTGCGCAGGTTATTGGGCATTTTGGATTGGGATTTTATTCTGCTTTTATGGTTTCTCAAAAAGTAGAATTAATTACCAAATCATACAAAGAAGGATCAGAAGCGGTAAAATGGAGCTGCGATGGAAGTACACAATTTGAAATTTCTCCCTCAGATAAAACTGAAAGAGGAACTGAAGTAATTTTGTATTTGGCAGAAGATTCAATGGAATTCAACGATGATTTCAAAATCAAAGGTATCCTAGAAAAGTATTGCAAGTTTTTACCTGTTGAAATTGAATTTGAAGAAAAGGTATTAAATAATCCATCTCCATTATGGACCAAAGCGCCTTCAGAATGCAGCAAAGAAGATTACGAGGCGTTTTATAAAGAACTTTATCCATTTAGTGAAACACCTCTTTTCTGGATTCATTTGAATGTAGATTATCCATTTAAATTAACAGGAATTTTATACTTCCCTAAAATAAAAAATGAGTTCGAACCAACCCGTAATAAAATTCAATTATACAGCAACCAAGTATTTGTTACAGATAGCGTTCAAGACATTGTACCAGAATTTTTAATGTTGTTACACGGTGTAATTGATTCACCAGATATTCCATTAAATGTTAGTAGAAGTTATTTGCAAAGTGATGCAAATGTGAAGAAAATTAATAGCCATATCACCAAGAAGGTGGCAGATAAATTAGAAGAGATTTTTAAACAAGACAGAGTTGAATATAATAACAAATGGGAAAGCGTTGGAACCTTTGTTAAATATGGTATGATCAGCGAAGAGAAATTCTTTGAGCGTGCAACCAAATTCTGTTTGTTACAAAATAAAACAAACGACTTTTTTACCATCGAAGAATACAAAGAGAAGGTTGGTTCGACCCAAACCGACAAGGATAACAAAGTAGTATTTTTATACAGCAATGATTTAGTAGCTCAGGATAGTTTTATTCAAGGCATTGAAAAGCGCGGTTATGATGTAATGAAAATGGATGGTGTTTTGGATAATCATTTTATTAGCAATTTAGAACATAAGATTGATGGTGTAACATGGAAACGTGTAGATAGCGATAGCATAGATAAATTGATTGATAAAGACGTTAAAAAAGAAAGCGTACTAAGCGAAGCTGATCAAAACGCATTGAAAGATATTTTTGAAAAGGATTATACCAATGTGGGTCAATTTAAATTTGCAACAGAAGCGCTATCACCAGATGATTCTTTTCTAACGCTTGTAAAACCAGAGTGGGAGCGCAGAATGAAAGAAATGCAAAAGATGCAAGGTATGGGAATGGATATTTTTGGTAACATGCCCGATTCTTACCAAGTAGTAATTAATACCAATCACGCCTTAAGTGTTAAATTAAGTAAAATGGCTGAAGGCAATGATAAAAAACAATTATTAGACCAAGCATTTGATTTAGCTCGTTTATCTCAAAATCTATTGCAAGGTGAGGCATTAACAAAGTTTATTCAAAGGAATACCAAAGACTTAGTTTAAAACTTTCCCGCTATTATCAAGGCCAAATGAATTTTCATTTGGCCTTTTTTTTGTTTTTAAACTTTGTGAATGGGATTATTATGGTTCATAATGGGATACAAAGTCTTTGTTGTTTATTCGTAATTAATTGACAATTAAAGCTTTGATTGTTTGGAATAATATTGGCACTGCCCTTTCATTATTTCAAATTATGAATAAATTATTATTGGCTACTTTTTCATTGGTTTTTATACTTACCTCCTGTGAGAAATCAATGGTAAACCAACTTCAAGATTCAAAATTTGAAGAGGTAAGCGCACAGAAAATGAGCCAAATTAAAGTTCCGGCAGGATTTAATTGGGAAACATCAAGAAATGTAAGTTTGAAAATAAGTAGTTCCGATTCACGTTTTGGATCTAGCCTGCACAAGTTAATTGTTTACAGTGCCGATCCAAACGAAGGAGGCGTAAAATTGCTTGAAGGTTCATTGTCATTAAGCACTGAATTTTTGGCAAATGTTTCAATTGCAAATTCTATCAAATCATTGTTTTTGGTTAAAGTTGCCCCGAACCAATCTAAATTAATGGAAACTGTATTAATTGAAAATAATACAGTGCAAACAAATATTAGCGTATTAGCTCCAACAAAACTAAACAAAGAAGCTGGACCTGATTGTTCAACAGGATGCAATACTACTTATAGTTTAACCGGAGGTACAACCTATACTGCAAGTGCTGGAACTGTTTGTATTTCTAATTCAAATATCAATGGAAACTTAATTGTGGCAAATGGTGCTACAGTTAGAATTTGTGGTAATGGAAACTTAGGCAATATTACATTAGCAAGTGGAGCAAGCCTTATTTTTACTAATAATGCGAATGTATATATCACCCAAAAATTTATTAGCAATGGCACTGTTTCAAATTATGGTACTGTAATATTTCAGAAGGATTTGGATGTCAATACCGGTTCCTTTACCAACAATGGTGAACTTACGGTATTAAATGATATGACTACAAATCAAGGAGCATCACTTATAAATAATGCTTCGTTTACTGTAAACAATAACCACAAAACTGATAAAGGAAGCACAACAAATAATTGCTATTTTTTGGTAAAGAAGGAACTTAAATTAATTGGTTTAAGTGCTAGTTATCCTGTGTTTTATAATAATGGCTATTTAACTGTAAATGACAATTCTATTATCAATAATGCTACTGCCATGACATTGCCTGCTGGGTCAATGTTTAAAACAAAATCTATTGATTTTCAAAATGGCAAAATAATTGGAAGCAGTGGATCGGGTTCGGCAA
>CAIYNF010000168.1 GCA_903927505.1 uncultured Bacteroidota bacterium
AATTTAGTAGATACCATTTTAGAAACTATTTCTTTGTTTGCTAAATCTCGTAGTTTTTATTTGAGGAGATTTCAATTTGAGCAACAAAATGAAGTAGAACAAATAATGCAGCAATACCCAAGTGTGATACTAATGTGCGGACATATGGCTAATTGGGAGGTTGCAGGGCAAAGTGTTCATTTATCGGGTGTGCAAATGGATGTTTTATACCATCCCTTGAGTAGCAAGTTTTTCGATTGGTTTATGTATCATATTCGCAGTCGTTTTGGTTTATATCCTATAAAAATGCAATCTGTTTTAAGGGAATTATTGGATCGTAAAAACCAATCGTCTGTAATAACATTTATTGCAGACCAAACTCCTGGTCCTGATGGGTGTTTATGGATGAATTTTTTGAACCAAGATACCCCCGTTTTTTTAGGTGCCGAAAAATTAGCCAAACGCTTTAATTACCCAGTTTTGTATGGCGCTATTTATCGTCATAAACGCGGTTATTACAGTGTTAAATTTGAGGTAATTAGTTTGGATCCACAAAGCATGTCAGATAATGTAATTACCGAAAAATACATGCATCTTTTAGAGACAGATATTATAGCACATCCTGAAACATGGCTTTGGAGTCATAAGCGCTGGAAACACAAACGCAAAGCAGCTTAATTTTTTATTCCGGTTCGAACCAAATTCTAAAAATTCTTCTTATGAAAACCATTTTTTCACCTATATATTTTACGCTAATCATAACGCTCTTGTTTTATGGCTGTAAGCCCAAAATTCAAGGAGATTTAATTATTGTAAATACACATATACAATTGTGCGATTCTGCCTATACAAGCGCTGATGCTATGGTAATTGGTTCGGGAAAAATATTGGCAATTGGTTCGGCCAAAGACTTACTTTCCAAATACCAAGTCGACTCTCAAATGAGTTTCAATGGAAAATTTATTTATCCTGGAATAATAGATGCACATTGCCATTTTTATGGTTTAGGTAGGTTCTTGCAAATGTTAGATTTATCACAAACAAAATCTTTTGATGAAGTTGTTGATGCCTGCCTGCATTATTACTCAAAGCAAACACATAATTATTTATTAGGTAGGGGTTGGGATCAAAACAAATGGCCGAACCTAGCTTACCCAACCAATAATGAAGCATTGAACAATGCTTTTCCTGATATTCCTGTTTTACTCAAACGTATTGATGGACACGCTGCTATAGCAAATGATTTTGCTTTGCGTTTGGCTGGTTTGCATTCCAAATCAAAAGTGGCTGGTGGTGAGTTATTATTGAGCAAAGGAAAATTAAGTGGTGTACTCATTGATAATGCTGTTGATTTGGTAGAAAGGGTAATGCCAAAACCTACTACCCAAGATAACATTAAAGCCTTGTTAGACGCTCAATCTACTTGCTTACAATATGGAATAACTGCAGTTACAGATGCTGGTTTAGAAACAAATATTATTTATTTAATTGATTCCTTACAAAAAGTTGGTTTGTTAAAAATGCGTATCAATGCTATGGTAAGTTTAACACCAGAAAATTTGGCATTTTGGCTCAAACGTGGACCATTAAAAACAGAACGCTTACAAGTAAATAGTTTTAAAATGTATGGCGATGGAGCGCTTGGATCTCGCGGGGCTTGCTTGCTCAAGCCTTATTCGGATCAGCCTAAACACAGCGGATTTTTGCTTACACCTGCCGCCGAAATGGAAAAGTATATTGAGCAAATTGCACGCTCACCTTTTCAATTGTGTACACATGCCATTGGCGATTCCACCAACCGTTTATTGCTTAAATTATATGGCCGGTATATTGGTCAATTGCCTAACAAACGTTGGCGCATTGAACATGCTCAAGTAGTAAATTCAGAGGACATTAATTTATTTGGTAAATATGGCATTGTTCCCTCCGTTCAAACAACACATGCCACCAGCGATATGTATTGGGCAATTAATAGATTAGGGCCACAACGTATTCAGGATGCATACAGCTATCAATCATTATTGAAACAATTAGCTTGGCTGCCTTTGGGTACCGATTTTCCAGTAGAAGCGGTTTCTCCTTTCTTTACTTTTTATGCAGCTGTTAGCAGACGAGATGGAGCTGGTTTGCCTCAAAACGGATTTCAAATTGAAGAAGCTTTGAGCAGAAAACAAGCCTTAAGTGGTATTACCACATGGCCGGCAAAAGCGGCATTTCAAGAAAATGAAATGGGTTCACTTTTACCAGGTACTTTTGCAGATTTTGTAGTGCTAGATATAGATTTATTAGCAGCTGATATGAAGCAAATAAGGACTGCTAAAGCCTTACAAACTTTCATTGATGGTCTTCCAGTAAATAATTAATGTATTGTATTTCAGCTAATTAAGACTTACAGATAAATAATGTTTGGGCAATTAATGTATATACATATAAATTCGCCCTTATAATGAAATTAGAAGAGGCAATCAAACAAACTAAATTTAATAATGCGCAGCACAAGGTGTTGTTAAATTTAATTTATACGGCTGGTTTGGTTCATGCAGAACAAACGCGTTTTTTTAAAGCCTACGATCTATCTCCACAACAGTTTAATGTTTTAAGAATATTAAGAGGGCAGCACCCTAATCCTGCAAGTGTGGGTTTGGTGCAAGAGCGCATGTTAGATCAAATGAGCAATGCCTCGCGTTTAATTGAAAAATTAAAGCAAAAGAAATTATTAACACGCAGAGAATGCAAAGAGGATAGAAGGCAAGTTGATATTGTTATAACAGATGATGGACTTAACCTATTAAAAGAAATTGATAAAGTGTTTATTGACTTTGAACACCGTTTGGCAAAATTATCCAACAGTGATGCAGAAACATTAAATAGTTTATTGGATCAAATCTCACACAGCATTTAAAAAATTATGAAAAAATATATATATATGTTAGCTATTGCAGGTCTGGGTTTATCTGCAATTGCAAATCCACCAGCTAAGAAAGCTGATGCTCCTTACACGGTTGATGCTGCTGCTTCTACCTTTAATTGGAAAGCTACCAAAGTTACGGGAGAGCATTCTGGTATTGCTAAAATTGCAAGTGGAATTGTTACCACTACTGGAACTAACTTAAAAGGTGGTGAAATTGTAATAGATATGTCAACTATTGATGCAACAGATTTAACAGGCGAATACCATGATAAATTAGTTGGTCACTTGAAAAGCGAAGATTTCTTCTCAACTGCAAAATTTGTAACTGCAAGTATCAAAATTAAATCTGTAACTCCTATTAAAGGTGCAGCAGCTGGTAGCAACAATTACACTGTAGTTGCTGATTTAACTATCAAAGGAATTACCAACGAAATTACTTTTCCTGCTATGGTAGTTATTACTGCTAAGCAAGTAATTTTTAAAGCAGATTTAAATGTTAACCGTACCAAATATGATATCAAATACGGTTCAGCTAGCTTTTTTGAAGGTATTGGCGACAAAGCAATCTCTGATGACTTTAACGTAAAAGTAAGAGTGATTGCAAACAGATAATAAATAAGGGTTTTGTTTATAAGGGTCTGGTGCTTGCACCAGGCCCTTTTTTTATGGCCTTTTTCTTATTTCGCTCGCAAAATAAGCACACTTGGTATCTATGCGCATGTGGTAGGAGCCGCTTGCCTTTAAGCTATTTTCTGTGGTGCTGGGATAAATCATTTTGGCACTACCAAATACATCTGTAATATATACGGGCATTGCAAAATCAGCCGCTACATTTTCCCATTTGTAATATAAAACCTGGTCGCTTGAATTGGCTTTAATATCTAAGTAATAAACCAATTTAGGAACTTGTCTCGAATTCAAATATTGTTTAAAAAACCAATGGTAATCTTGTCCTGTCTTTTGGTTTACCATTTGAATAAAATCTTCGGTACAAACAGTTTGGTATTTATAGGTTTGGTAAAATGATTTTAGGATATCAAAAAACACAACATCTTTATGAATACAGGTTCTTAAACTGTGCATCATTAATGCGCCTTTCATATAGGGGTCACTGTCTTTGTAATTCCAATAATTAACATCTTTTGGTCCTTCCATGTTCTGCTTGTTTTTTACAAGCATTCCATAAAAATTTAAATAGTTCAAATAGGTTTCATGGCCCATGCTCTCTTCCATAAACAATGCTTCGCTATAGGTTGCCATTCCTTCGTGGATCCAAATGTCTGCATAATCTTTTACAGAAATGGCATTGCCCCACCATTCATGTGCACTCTCATGTAAGATAATATAATCTATGCCGTAGGCGTTGTTTTTGTAAGCATTTCCATATGCTATGGCAGTTTGGTGCTCCATGCCTTCAAAGGGACTTTCAACCAATTTAAATTCATCGCGCCAAAATGGATATTCGCCAAAAGTGTTTTCATACACCTGAATAATTTTTCTGGTTTGCTGAAAATGTTCCCTGGCTTTTTCTAAATTATAATCCAATACATAATAGTGCAAACGCTTATTGTCTATTTTGGCATAACCAGAACTGAAATGTTCAAAATGGCCTATATAAAAAGTGGCGTTATAGGTATTAATAGGATAACTAACTTTATAGGTAAACGATTTTTTAGTTTCAGTAGAATCCTCCTTTATTAATTTACCATTGCTCACACATGTGAGTGCTTTGGGAACAATAAATGTCATTTGCATGCTATCGGGTTCGGCACTTAAATGGTCTTTTAATGGCCACCAAATATTGGCACCAACTTTCTCGCAAGCCACGCCAATCCATGGTCTTCCTTTCTTGTCTTTTTTCCAAACAAAACCACCTTCCCATGGCGGACGTTTTGCTACAATTGGTTTTCCACCGTATTTTATCTCTAAAATAATTTGTTTACCACTGTCAATTTGCGATTTAAAATCAAGCCATAATCCAGTAAATTTTCTGCGGTAATTTATTTCTTCGCCATTGTACTGAATGCTGCGCACCTGCATATTTGGATGTAGGTTCAGCATCAATGTTTTAAAACTTTTAGTAGCCAACAAATGTATTTTTGCTACACCTTCAATTGATTTTTTATGAATATTAAAATCAATACTGAGTTCATAATAATAGGGTTTGTAGCAATCTCTATCACCACTTAAATAACCAATTAATGAATCTTCCACTGTAAACTTTGGGAGTTTACTTGGCTTTTTTGGTGTTTCACGTGCTATATTTAATCCCAGCAGCGAGCAACCCACAAAACTGATGGCAATGCCAATAAAAAGGAAGAAGTTTTTCATTAATTATTTTTTATCCTTCAATCGTTCTTTGATATCCAACCTGTGTTTGCGTGCGGTATCAATGGCAATGTCGTAACCTGCATCTGCATGCCTTATTACGCCCATGGCAGGATCATTGTGCAATACGCGTTTTAACCTGCGGGCTGCATCATCTGTTCCATCTGCTAAAATTACCATACCAGCGTGAATACTATAACCCATACCTACGCCACCACCATGGTGCACACTTACCCAACTTGCGCCACCAGCCGTATTAATTAAAGCATTTAAAATTGGCCAATCTGCAACAGCATCACTGCCATCTTTCATGGCTTCTGTTTCTCTATTTGGAGAAGCTACAGAACCTGTATCTAAATGGTCGCGGCCAATTACAATTGGTCCTTTTACTTTTCCGGTTCGAACCAACTCATTAAATGCCAAAGCTGCTTTCTCTCTATCACCTTGTCCAATCCAACAAATACGTGCAGGCAAACCTTGGAAAGCGATACGCTCGCGTGCCATATCTAACCAACGGTGTAAGGAGGTATTTTCAGGAAACAAATCTTTCATTACTTGGTCGGTAACATAAATATCATTTGGATCGCCGCTTAAAGCAACCCAACGGAAAGGACCTTTACCTTCACAAAACAAAGGACGAATATAAGCAGGCACAAAGCCCGGGAAATTAAACGCATTGGCAACACCGCGTTGGTCTTTTGCTTGTCCGCGTAAATTGTTGCCATAATCAAATGTTATGGCACCACGTGCTTGCAATTCCAACATCAATTTTACATGATGTGCCATGGTATCTAAACTCAAACGGGTATACTTATCCGGATCCGTTTTGCGCATTCTGTCCGAAACTTCTTCTGCAATATCTTCTGGGTAATAGCCATTCAAAGGATCATGGGCAGAGGTTTGATCTGTTAATAAATCTGGCGTGATATTTCTTTCAAGTAGGCGCTCCAATAAATCAATCACATTACAATTAACGCCAATAGAAAGACTTCTGCCTTCTGCTTTTGCTTTTAATGCCATATCAATTGCTTGGTCTATATCACGACTCATTACATCTAAGTAACGCGTTTCTAAACGTTTTTTGATACGCCATTCAACCATTTCTGCAGCCAAACAAACACCATCGCACATGGTAACTGCCAAAGGTTGGGCGCCACCCATTCCACCTAAACCAGCAGTAACAGTTAGTGTGCCTTTTAAGCTACCCCCAAAATGCTGACGAGCGGCTTCTGCAAAGGTTTCGTAAGTACCTTGCACTATTCCTTGCGAACCAATATAAATCCAACTTCCGGCAGTCATTTGTCCGTACATCATGAGGCCTTTTTTGTCTAACTCATGAAAGGTTTCCCAATTGGCCCATTTAGGAACCAACATACTGTTTGAAATGATAACACGAGGCGCATCTTTATGGGTTGGCAAAATACCAACGGGTTTGCCGCTTTGTATTAAGAGTGTTTCATCTTCTTCTAAATCGCGCAATGCTTTTTCAATTAATTCAAAGCTTTCCCAGTTACGCGCTGCTTTGCCAATACCGCCATAAACTATTAAATCTTCTGGACGTTCTGCTACATCTGGATCGAGGTTATTATGCAACATGCGCAGGGCTGCTTCTTGTACCCAACCTTTACATGTTAATTCATTGCCTTTAGCGGCGTGTATTACTCTGCTCATTGTTCTATAATTTGAGGCGAAAATAGGGCTATTTTTCTTGTTCGCAAAAAGCTTTAAAACTTAGAATACGCCTAATTTATAGGCATTTAGCATATTTGAATACCAATTTGTAGGAATGTCATATTTTTTTATGAAAAGAAAATCTCATTTTCGTGCTTGAGATTTATACTATGAATTACATGAAATTTCCTTTGTTGCAAGTGGTTTTTTTAGGCAGTTTTCAATTGTTAAGTTTATTTGGTTCGGCCCAAGACAAAAAGCCTGGCGCTTTTTACCTTACTTGGGGATATAACCGCGAGGCCTACTCAAAAAGCACTTTGCATTTGTATAACCATACAACAGATAATTATGATTTTAAAATGATGAATGCCAAGGCGCATGATAAAAATAATTTTGAGCATATTGGTCCATTGAGCGAACTAACCATTCCACAATACAATTTACATATTGGGTATTTGTTTAATGACAAGCGCAATTTAGGTGTAGAATTAAGTTGGGACCATTTAAAATATGTGGTAACAGATAACCAAGTAATGCGTGTTCAAGGCGATATTCGGGGTAGAAGCATTGATAAGGATACTTTGGTTGACCCAGATTTTGTGCATATTCAACATACCAATGGAAACAATTATTTGATGTTAAATATTGTAAAGAAAACACCCCTTTGGCATCATCAGAACATGGAATTAAGTTGGCAAAATAAAGTAGGTGCTGGGGTATTGTATTCGTATACCATTTCTACTGTTTTGGGTAACCATGATGATGGCCATTTTAAACCACAAGGTTTTGTTTTGGGCTTGAACACCAGTTTGCGTTACGATATGTGTCGTTATTTCTTTTTAGAAGCAACAACCCAAGGGGCTTATGCAGATTACCGTTCAACAGAATTAGGTGCAGATCACCAAGGAAGATTGGAACACCACTTTTATTCAATAGCTTTTGCTTTGCAATTTGGCTTTACTATTCCAACGCATAACACCAAGGGAATTTAATTTTTAAACTATCTTTGTCAACTTGAGGCGCGTTCAACAATATATCGCAGTTGTTTTTGTTTGGTTAATAGGCTTAAGTCTATTGCCTTATAATGCCTTGCATTCGCATGAAGAATCGCAGCATTTAGCGTCCTTACTAAATTCAAAAGAAGTTGCCCATCATTGTGATTTAGATACACACCAATGTCAGGGAGAATTTAATAAACATTGCCAACACCAGCAACATGTTTCAAAGCAAGTTGCTAAGTGTTTTACCTGTCAATTTCATTTTATCAAAGGGTATATTGCTGTTGCCCAGCATAATTTAAAAACGCAATTAGAAACAAGAGATTTATTCCTCGCTTTTCATTTTTATCCTAAGGGTTTACATTTCATAAATATAGAAAACAAAGGTCCACCACATTTGGCTTAATGTGTTTTCCTTTTTGTTTATTCTTTATTTAAAATCCATTGAAAAAAATATTTTCCTTGGCTATTTCTACGGGAATTTTTATTTTATTGTTTTGCTGTTTTTCGTTTCGAACCAATGCCCAAGCAAATCAAATTATTGAAATTCAAATTGTAGATAGCCTTAACTTAGAACCTTTATCTGGCGCTACTGTTAGCATTAGTAAGCACAGGCATTTCCATATCAGTGATGCCCAAGGAAAGGTAAAAATTGATTCTTTGCCTTTGGGCGAAATTACCTTGCATGTTTCCTATATTGGTTACCACCACCAAGATGTAAAAATTCATTTGCCAAGCACAAAAATATTACGCGTTTTTTTGTGTTCGGAAATAGGGCATTTGCATGAAACCATCATTGCGGGTGCAACAATTGGCAACAATTTTTCTGCTCGTTCAAAAACAATCATGAGCGCTGAGGAAATTCAAAAACACCAAGGGCAAAATATTTCCGATTTATTAAAAAATATCAATGGACTTACATTGATGAATGCTGCTGGAGGTATTGCCAAACCGGTATTGCGCGGCATGCATGGGCAGCGATTAATGATTTTAAATGGAAATGCTGCCATGGAAGGGCAACAATGGGGCGACGACCATGGACCAGAAATAGACCCCTTTCAAGCAAATGGTATTGAAGTAATAAAAGGTGCTGCAAGTTTAGAATATGGTCCTGCAGCAATGGGTGGTGTTATTCATATTTTACCAGCTGCTTATTTAAAACAAGAGGGTATTGGCGCTAAAATTAATTTACAAGCATTGAGCAATAACCGCCAAGGTGCCTTTTCTTTTCAGGTGGAGGGTAGAAAAGGGAAAGAAAAATTTATGGCTTGGCGTGTGCAAGGCAGTATGCGAAAAGCAGGTGATGCGCATGCTCCCAGCTATCAAATAAGTAATACGGGCTTTACAGAAAACAACCAATCTGCCATGCTTGTTTTTGGCGGTAAAAAATGGACATGGGAAAGTAATTTGAGCAGGTTTGCAACGGTACAAGGCATTTTTATTGGTTCTCATTTAGGAAATATAGATGATTTGAAAAAGGCCCTTCAAGCAAGTAAACCACTCATTATTCTTCCATTTTCTTATACTATAGGCAAACCCTACCAAACGGTGGAGCATGTTTTATTCTCAACTAAGTTTAATTACCAACTAGCTAAAAACAAAAAACTGAGTTTGCTTTATGTGCAACAAGACAATAGGCGACAAGAGTTTGATGCAGATAGAATTTATAACCAAGCCTTGCAGGGGAAACCTGCTACTGACTTGGAGATTCAGAGCTTTACAGGCGAGCAAAGTTACGAGCAAAAGTTTCATGAGCATTGGATTTTTAAATTGGGTGCAGCAGAATTATTGCAAAACAATTCGGTTCAAGGTACGCAGTTTATTATTCCTACTTTTCAATCTATTACTTTAGGTGCATTTGCCTTACTCAAAAAAGAATGGTTAGATGCAAATTTGTCGCTAGGATTGCGCTACGATAAACGTTGGCTAGAGGTGCCTAATTATAAACGCTTTCAAAATTCTTACCACTACAATACGCAAATGGGAGGCGCTTCTGCAGGCTTAACCTATAACAAACGACTTCAAAAACAACTAAGTGCAAGCATCAGTTTGCAAAGCAGTTGGCGCCCACCCGCAGTGAATGAATTGTACAGTTATGGTTTGCATTATGGTGTGGCAAGTTTTGAAATTGGTTCAGACAAACTTGTTCCAGAGCGCGCCTTTTTATTGGACATTAATCTGCGCAAAGCCTATCAAAATATAAGTATTGAGGCAAGTGCCTACCTGCAACAATTCAATCATTTTATTTACCGCAGTCCTATGGCCGAACCCATATTAACCATACGTGGCGCTTTTCCTGCTTTTCAATTTATGCAACACAATGCGCGGCTAATGGGATTGGAAGTAAGTTTTGTTTATCGGCAGAAAAGGGCCTGGCAATGGGAGAGTAAATTCAATTATTTACATGCGCAAAATATAGATTTAAACCAGCCATTAATTTTTATGCCAGCCAATAGAATGGAGCATACTTTGGGCTATGTTTTTAGTGAAAACAAATTATTCAAATTGCCGTTTATTGAAATGCAAAGTATTTGGGTGGCTAAGCAAAATAGGTATGTAAGTGGTGCAGATTTTACCATTCCACCTGCTGCCTATGTATTGTTAAATATCAATGCAGGTGGGTCTTTTCAGCCTTTTAAAAATGGCCAAGTCTGGTTATTTAATTTGAGTGTTCAAAATGTATTGAACCAAAATTACCGCGATTACATGAGTAAGTTTAGGTACTTTACCAATGATCCTGGAATCAATTTTATTTTTAGTTTACAAATTCCTATTTCAAAAAATTAACATGAAAAAATCAATCGTATATTTTTTATTAATAAGTACTTTTATACAAATAACTGCCTGTAAAAAACAGGTTTCAAGTACCAATGAATCTCAAAACGAGAATGAGCTAATAAGCACTGTGAGGCTTAATTTTATTGATACTGCCACCAACGATACACTTCAATTTACTTGGCAACAAATGGGCGGTCCAGGTACAGCCATTGCTGTTGATTCTGTTTCACTCAAACCAACTATTTCTTACTTGGGATATATTGAAATTTTAGACGAAACCAAATCACCCGTTTTTGTGGTAAGCGATGAAATTAAAGTGGAAGCAAATGCACATTTGTTTAAATATATTTCCAGCACCACGCGCTTGCAAGTGAGCAATACCGATAGTGATTTCCATGTTCCACCCATTGAATTGGGTTTGCATTTTTTGGCGCAAACCAATAGTGATGGCAACATAAATGGCACTTTAAAAGTTTTATTACGCCATTATACGCCAGAATCACCTAAGGCATTGAGTTTAGAGAATGGCACAAGCGATATGGATGTCATTTTTCCCTTAAAAGTGGAATAATTTTGGATGAAATAATAATTTATCTAATTTTACCGCTTCTACCCTAAGTATGTTTACCCATTCAGAAATTAATTTACCCCTATTACGCCAGCGTGCATTCAATTTGCGCTGGGCTGCTTTGCCAGATGGTGTAATACCTTTGACCGCTGCAGATCCTGACTTTCCATGTGCGCCACAAATTTCTGAGGCAATTATTAAATACAGCAAAGACCGTTATTTTAGTTATGCGCCAGCTGAGGGTTATGCTTTTTTTAAAGAAGCAGTAGCAAAATTTTTTATTGAAAAGCGAAATGTACTTACTCAGCCTTCATTGGTGTTTCCAACTGATAGTGCTGCGCATGGAATCCATGCGGTTTGCAAAGCGTATTTGCAAAAAGGAGATGAGGCCATTGTTTTTAATCCAGTTGATTTTTTATTTAAATATTCAGTAGAAGCAGTAGGAGGGAATGCCATTTCTTTTCCTGTTCCACTTCATCCAAATGAAGGAATAGATTTTAATTTACTGGAGAATTTAATCACAGATCGAACCAAATTAATTTGTTTGTGCAATCCCTTAAACCCTACTGGAAAGCTATTTTCAGCTGCTGAGTTAATGGTTTTAGGGAATTTAGCCATCAAACATAATTTGCTTATTTTATCGGATGAAATTTGGAGTGATATTGTTTTTGAACCCAATCAGTTTGTAAGCATAGCTTCCCTAAATTCCAACATTCAAGCGCATACTATAACTGTTACTGGTTATAGTAAATCTTATGGTTTAGCAGGATTGCGTGTGGGTGCGGTAATTGCACCTAACGAATCACATTTTCAACAAATACTACAAGCTGCAGAACAGCCATCAACTATTCATGGTTGCAATGTATTGGGTCAAGTTGCAGTTGCTACAGCTTTAAATGATTGTGAGGATTGGTTATTTGAATTTATAAAGCATCTCACACAAATGCGTTCTCTTTTGGTTGATGGGCTTAACACATTTCCTGGGTTTCATTGTGAGTTGCCACAAGCTTGTTATTTGGCATTTCCATCTATTAGTGCCAGCGGGAAAAACGCTTCTGAGTGGCATCAGCTTTTTTTAGAAAAAGCTAAAGTGGCCGTTGTGCCCGGTTTGCCGCAATGGTTTGGCGATAGAGCATCTGGTCACCTTCGATTAAGTTTTGCCACATCAAAAGAAACCATTGAGGAGGCTTTGTTTAGAATGCAAAAAGTTGTGCTCATATGAAAGTAGTAATTATTGGAGGAGGCTTAGCAGGATTTTCATTGGGTGTATTGTTACAATCTAGGGGCATACCCTTTGTAGTTTGTGAACGTGATCCAATTGGGTTCACAAGAGGCCTGGCATTTTTGGTACATGAAGATGCAATAGCCTTGGTGGAAGAGTTTTTGCCAAAATTTCCAAAACCTAAATTCCCTGGAAATATTGTAAATGATTTGGTATTACAATACAGCAGTGGGAAAGAAATTGCGCACAAGAAATTGGGTTCATGGCATGGAATGAAACGCAGCGATTTGGTTGATTTTATAAAAAATTATATTGATAGTAATTTCATTAAATACGAGCGTGTTTTTTCTCATTTTTTATATGAAGGTGAAAAAGTAATTGCGGCAGTTTTTAAAAATGGAGACATAGAATATGGTGATGTTTTTGTAGGTGCAGATGGCGCAAAATCAGCTGTTAGGCACGCGTTATTTGGAGAAACACATTATACACCTGTTGAAGTAAAAGAGATTGTGGGTGTTTTTAAGAGTAAAGAATCGTCCGCAAATACGCCTCATTTATTTAGAAAGTATATTTGTAAAAATAGGTCAATGGCTTTTGGTATTATTCCAATAGCTTCTCATGAATGGGTCTGGTTTATGCAATATCATACTGTATTGCAAGGCAATTATTCAGATTCACCAGAAGATATTAAAGCCTTTGTTTTGGAATCGCTGAAAGATTTTCCTGAGGAATTGAATACCCTAATTTCACAGCACGATTTTACCAAGTCGTTTGTATGGCATGGAACAGATTTTGACATGTTGCCAAGTTTTCATAAAAACAATGTAGTGCTCATTGGCGACGCTGCCCATCTTGCTTTACCATTTACCAGCGCAGGCACCACAAATGCTTTTTTAGATGCTATTTCAATTGCAAAATATTTGGTTCCAGATGCTAATTTAGAGGAAGTTTTTTTAGCCTATTACCAATTGCGTGCACCCATTGTAAACAAGCATTTAGAATTTGGAAGAAATAGCAAAGTAAATTTCTTATCGCGCAAAATGGATGATGAAAATTTGCATATTCCATTAATAAAAGATACAGGTTCTACAAGAGTGACAGCCGCATTATCTCAGAAAATAAAACTTATTTATTTTACCGATCCAATTTGTTCTACCTGTTGGATTATTCAACCACAATTTAGAAAATTGATGTTGGAATATGGTGCTAATTTAGACTTTGAATACCGCATGGGTGGCCTCCTCCCTTCATGGGAAGAATACAATAAAGGTAAAATAAAGAATGCAAAAGATGCTGCAGCCTATTGGTCAGAATTGTCCTTAGAAAAGCGCATGCCCATTTTTTCTGATGTATGGGAAGTGAATCCAATTAACTCTTCCTTTCCACCTTCTTTGGCCATGAAGGCAGCGCAATTGCAAGACAAGAATAAGGCAGCATTGTTCTTAAGAAGAATTAGTGAAATGGTGTTTTTTGAACGCGTAAATATTTCTGAACAAGCGCGCTTTTTGGAAGCTGCCGAACAATGTGATTTAAATGTGCCTTTGCTACTTGAACAAATGAATAAGGAAGCGCAAACTGCATTTGAATTAGATTTACAATTTGCCAAAGAGAAAGACATCCAAGTGCTGCCTACCTTTATTTTTTATATAGATGACGAAACCAAAATTCGTTTGAAATCGTATCAAAATTATGAAGACCTAGAAAGGGCATTAACCACCCTTGTGCCAGGTGTGGTTAAAAATATTTACGCCAAAGAGCCGCGTGCCTTGTTTGCAACTTTCCCTAGCTTAACAACCTATGAAGTGGTTTACTTGACAGATTGGCCTGAAGAAAAAGTATTAGCTGCCTTAAATGAATTGCGTTCTTATAATATCATTAAAGTGCAAGTTCATAAAGGGCAAATGCTTTGGACAAGAAATACGATTTAATGTATTTTGTGCGCTAAAATTAAATTATTACTTCCGCAAACGCGCGCTATTACTTTAACTTCCAAGCCTTGTGATTTAAATCCTGCTTCAATTAATAAATGCTCGTTATTAGGCATAGTTTTACGCATGGTATTATAAATAATCTGGCCGTTTGCATTTAATCCTTCTCCTAATTTTTTAAGAAAATCTGTTTGCGTAAATGCTGCAGGTACTTTGTCTTTAATAAATAAATCAACAATTATTAAATCAAATTTGCGCTGTCTTTTTTCCATATAAAGCAAGGCATCTGCTTCTATAATGCTTGTATTTTCAAAAGTATCTAAATGAAATGTTGTTCGTGCAATTTCAATAATCAGTGGGTCTATTTCCACCAATTCAATAAATGCATTTGATTTAAATTTTTCTCTAATAGTAGCAACTATAGAACCAGCGCCCATGCCTAATACCAAAACATTCTTTTGGTTCGAACCGAAGCCAATTTCTTTTAGACCTCTATGAAGAATTTCCTGCAATGTACCATAAGAATAATTGCTGCTTTCTGTATCTAAAACCAATTTTCCATTTTGAAGATTTACTTCTAACATTCCATGTATTTTACTTGGAATTCTTTTTATAGAAATTGGAAACAAATAACTGAGCAATTTTTTCATTTACTTCTTTGCAGCAATTCTTTGTAATAATTCTGGAAAACGAACCACAGCAATAATCCAAATAAAGGCAAGAATTATGGCTGGTGCTGCTATTGATAATTGGTGTGTGAAATGCGCAGAAATAGCGCCTCCCATGTATGCGCTTAGAAGCAAAGTGCCTAATAAACCAGTACGTGGAATTACAAATAATAGTACCGAAGCGATTTCTATAATTGCTAAAATTTTCAAATCTTCAAGGCTAGCTCCAAAGCTTTTTGCCATAGCTACAGCTTCTTCATTGGCAGACAATTTCCCCATTGCACTTCCTAAAAATACCAGTGCTACTAAGCCAGTTAATACCCAGTTGAAAATGTTTTTTGTTTTTGAATTCATAAAATTTGTTTTAAGTGTGTGTTTAAAAAAGGAAAAATAATACATGCCCGGCATTTGTCAAAATGTAAAACATGTAGGTTCAAGAATTTAATTAGGCTTTAATTGCCCACCTAAATTTAGTAGATCTTGCCCTAGGGTTACTGGCAATTTCTTCCACACTGGGCCTAATTGGTTCGAGCGCAATTTCACTGTATACCCCAGCTCTATACAAAGCTTGAAATGCCTTCTTTACCCTGCGGTCTTCGCCAGAATGAAAAGTTAAAATGGCTACACGTGCGCCTGGTTTTAAGGCATAGGGGAGTTTTTCTAAAAATTTATCTAATACGCCAAACTCATTGTTTACCTCAATACGCAAAGCTTGAAAACAACGCTGACAAGTTTTCTTTACCATTTCTTGTCTGCTGCTTTTTGGGATAAAATCTAATGTCTCTTTTATAATTTCCTTCAATTGTCCTGTGGTAGAAATATCCATACCTCTTTGAACTCTTGTTACAATTGCATCTGCAATTTTCCCGGCATAGGCCTCATCAGAATTTTCAATAAAAAGGCGCTCTAAATCATTGCGAGAAATTTTCTTTAATAAGGCAGCAGCAGATTTTCCACTGTTAGGGTTTAAGCGCAAATCCAATGGGCCATCCAGTTTTAAAGAAAAACCTCGGTCTGGATTATCAATTTGCATGGATGATACACCTAAATCTGCCAAAACAAAATCAAATAGGCCTACCTCATCTTCCAAAATATCTATGCCAGAAAAATTCATTTTTTTAACCAATAAATCGGCATCTCCATAACCCAAATTATTTAAACGTTCTTTGGTCTTTGGCAATTCAAAAGGATCTACATCCAAGGCAACCAATTTTCCTTTGTGTTTTAATTTTTTGAGCAATTCTAAACTATGTCCGCCATAGCCCAAGGTGGCGTCTAATCCGGTTTGGCCAGGTTTTACTTTTAAAAAATCTAGAATTTCATCTACGCAAATAGAACGGTGCATACCTGCAGGTGTCTTCCCTTTTTGCATAACTTTTTCTACATCTTCACTGTATTTTTCTGGATCTAATTCTTTGTATTTCTCTTTAAAAGCCTTTGGATGCGTTCCCGCATAACGCACACGTCTTGTTGGTTTTGGTTCTTGTTGCTCCATTTTTAATTTTTCAACTAATGAATCGAAATTAATTCAAATGCTGGTAACACCTGCCACTTGGATTGGTAGTCATTCTTTTGCACCTGTTTCCAGCTTTAGTTATTCCTATACATTGCGTGGCTATATTTTTCTTTGGTCCATTGCCACCATGCGTTTGGTGATGCATTGCAGTCCAATTCCAGCAAGGAATACAAACATTTGCTTCTAATTCATTTTCGTCTTTGTCTGGCAGCAATGGAAAGAAATTGAGTCCTGTAACTTCTTCCACTTTATCAATGCTTACGGCAAAGTCTTGCAAGTTTTGGTTCGAACCTTCATTGGGTAAAATAAAACCAATTGCTTTTACATTGGGTAGTCTGTAATCTAAAATAACTTTATAAAAATATTTTGGTACTGCCACCCTGTGTATCCCTATACGTGGCAAATCTGAAGTTAAAATGGGTCCTGTTACTATGTATATATCTTCATTTTCAACAGCCCATGTTCGAACCAACTCTTCTAAATGTTTCCAAATGCCGCGGTTAAAACTTGCCAATTGCGGACTCATATTGCTATAGTAAAAAGATTCTGCTACCGCTGTTGCCGACCATTCCATATCTGCTGCAGGAGCCAAATGTCCACGGTCGTAGCCAGAATGCGTATAATCTTCTGTGGTAGAGGTTCCCGTTTTTACTTTTGGATCGGGATAAAATCTATTGCTGCGTTCAAAAACTTTATGTGTTTCAGTGGCATCCATTTCATAGGCTACCCAAGATGCTTGTTCGTATGCCTCGTTATAGAGCAAAGAGTACCCAACATGCGTAACAATATTTTCTTTGTGCGGGGTAAATGGTATTTCTAAATAGGGGATAGCAATTGTATTTCCCAGTTGTTCTATGCTGTTAATCTTTTCGCCAGGCTTGTTTTGAAGCGTTTTAAGGGAGGTTTTATTGCTTGCTCCAACAAACTCCCATGCGCATAATGAAACAACGCTCAGCCCTATTAAAAGAAATTTTATTTTTCGCATGGGAATTGTTTGCAAATTAATTTAGCCAGCTTATCGCTTGCTGGTAGTTACCTGCTCAATTCTCTTTTGGTAATTGCTTCCTTGAAAAATTCTATTTACATAAATTCCTGGTGTATGAATATGGTCGGGTTCCAAAGTTCCAACTGGCACCAATTCTTCTACCTCTGCAATGGTAATTTTTCCGGCCATTGCCATTAATGGATTAAAATTTCTAGAGGTAGCTCTAAAAACCAAATTGCCATGCGCATCACCTTTCCAGGCTTTTACAATGGCAAAATCAGAATCAAAGGCATGTTCCAATAAATAGGTTTTCCCATTAAATTCTCTTGTTTCTTTTCCAATGGCAACCTCGGTTCCAACCCCAGCAGGTGTAAAAACAGCAGGCATTCCGTATCCAGTTGCCATGCAACGTGTGGCCAAAGTTCCTTGAGGAATTAATTCTACCTCTAGTTCTCCACTTAACAATTGGCGTTCAAATTCTGCATTTTCACCTACATAAGAAGAAACCATTTTCTTCACTTGTTTGGTTTGTAATAAAAGACCTATTCCAAAATCGTCTACCCCCGCATTGTTAGAAATACAGGTAAGGTCTTTTACACCTTTTTGAACCAATGCTTGGATGCAATTTTCTGGAATACCACACAAGCCAAAACCGCCCAACATAATTACTGCGCCAGACGCAATGCCTTCAATTGCTTCTGCTGCATTGTTTACTACTTTCTTTAACATATCGTTTTTTATTATTCAACTACCGCCGATAAATCACAATCGCATAAAGCTTGGCAAATGGCTTGCATTTTTTCTAATTCTCCTTTTTTAACAGATGCCTTGCCTTTATAATGAACCAATAAGGCGCATTGTTCAGCCTGAATTTGATCGTGCTCGCAAATATCCATTAGGCAATCAATCACATGGTCAAATGTATTTACATCATCATTGTACAATACAACTTGGTATTGCTCACCAACATGCTCCAATACATCTACCGATTCCTCTGGTTTGCTTACTTCTTTCACCATGCTATTTTGCATTTTCAATTTCGGGCTTTTTATTAAATGCAAATTTGCTTTCTGTTCCTGCCCTCAATCTTTGAACATTGCTTCTATGGGTATAAATTACCATTAATGCCAATGCGGCACAAAAATACATGAAAATTGGTTCATTGGGGCCATACACCATAATAACAAAAAGTGGGCTTAAAAGAGTTCCTATCATTGAGCCAAGGGAAATATACTTGCTAATCCAAACAACCAGAATAAAGGTTAAGGCGCATAACAAAGAAACTGGTCCGCTAATTCCTACCGTCATTCCTAACAAGGTTGCAATTCCTTTTCCTCCTTTAAAGCCAGCAAAAATTGGAAATACATGTCCTATTACGGCCAAAACACCAAAAAGCATTTGGTAGCTTTTGTAGCTGGCATCTGTATCCAAGATATCAGGCTGCAACAATACTAGGCTACTAGCCGCTAAACCTTTTAAGAAGTCTAAAAATAAAACAGTAATTCCTGCTTTTTTTCCCAAAATACGGAGTGTATTGGATGCACCCGCATTGCCACTTCCATGCGCGCGCACATCAATATTAAAAAACCATTTGCCGATCCAAACAGCTGAAGGAATAGATCCTAGTAAATACGCAGCCAATGCTGCCATAGCTAAAAATGTTTGATTCATATTTTATCTTTTTTGCGCCCGCACAAATTTATTTCGGTCCGAAATATTGGCTTGCCTAATTTTATAATCTTCTTTTTCTTTTGAAACTTTATCAATATTCGCTTTTATAATTTCATTAAATAAAATGTCGGAACTAATTACTGCCATTACACCTTTTTGGTATTTAAAGAAATACCAAGAGCCTTGCGGCTGTTGAAGATAGATTACCAAATCATCGCCGCCTCTCTTTTTGGTGATTTCAATTTTCCCCTTCACGCGTCGTTCAATTAAATTTTTATCAATGCTCCTAAGTCCCAATTCACCTGTACTTCCAAAGGAACGTGTGGCAGTATTCCAAACCAATGTAACATCTGTAAAAAAGAAAGTTTTAAGCAAATCTTCCATATTCTTAGTGCTCAATTCTTCTTCCATAATGTCACCCAATTTCTTGAAGGTTTTTTCTTCCACCAATTCTGGAATACTAATTTTAATAACCCTGCTATCATAAAAATCTGCCGAAGCTGCAATTGATTGTTCTGTTAAAGAGTCTACCATCATTTTAATTGCAGCAGATGGCAAAATCATGTCAACCAGCATGGTTAGTTTTAGGCCAAAAGTGGTATCTGCTAAATTAAACGTTGCATAGCCTGCACTGTTAATATTAAAACCTTGTGTATTGAATCCAAAATTAAACTTCCCTTCGCCATACACACTTTTCTTTTGTTCGCTCATGGCCATAAAATTGCCACGTTTATCATCTCTAAACACTTTGCCATAACTGCCTAACCTAAATTCATCAAATTTTTCATTGTAGGTAAAAGTCCCTTCACATTTTAGCAATTCTTGGTCGCTTGTATTGCGTTTTCTTGAAAACAAAGCCGGATAAACGTGCGTAGAATCACTGCTAACAAAGAATCCATTGGTTAAAGCTTGTCTGTTTAAATTGGTTAAGGGTGGCGTTAAATTTATATAAACAGAATCTGGATTTATGGTTGCAGCGGCTCTGAACCAATCTGTTTTAGGGATAAACTGTTTGTGCATGCCCTTGAAAAATCCACTGTATTCTAAGTTTTTATTGAACGAATGTAAAATGGTATTTCCCCTAAATCCAATTTTTGGTCCTACCATAAAATTAATGGTATCAGGAATTAAAGTTTTTCCTTCTAAGAATTTTTTCTCTACTACATAAATTTGGTCTAAATAAAATTTCTGTGGTTTCTTATTGTGGTCAAAGTAGGTATAGGTACCTGCGCCAATGCAATCGGTGCGGCCATTAATTTTAATTCCTACCCTTTCTATATCATGGTATTGGTTTATGGTATCTGATTTAATTTTTGCATTTACCAACATATCCATTTCTGCATTTTGTCTTAAAACAGCTTTGCCACTATCTGGAAATACCTTGCTATCTGCAATAATAATAAAAGGAATTTTACCCACTTTCATCACATAATCGTTGAGTGTTAAAAATGCTGAACCCGCTGAATATTTAAGCTGCTCTTGACTGGGTTTATTGCTGAGCAAATAACTGCCGGCTTCCATATTTGCTGGCTTCACAGGACCAGTAAATTCTAATGTTTTAGGAATCATATCCCATTTCAGTTTTTCAAATGAGCCTGAATAATTGTTTAACATAAAAGTATTGTTCAGGCCTGGAAAGTCTTTGTAAGTAAACTCTGCATATTTTAATTCCAGGTTTACATAAGCTTTCACTTTACCTGTAGCAAAGGCAACTTTTGTAGAGTCTTTTGGATCCATTTGTTTAAAAACAGCATCATCAGAAAGGATCTCTACAGGCTTTAATTCAAAAATATTGGCTTCTAGTTTTCCTCCTTCAATATCCATATTACCGCGGGCCTTCATGGCCTTTGGCGTTAAAATAATAGTTCCATATAATTTGGCACCATCATAGGCTATCTTCATTGGTTCGCCTTTATTGGTAATAAACATGGTATCTTGATAGGGTATCCAATGTGTAAAAACATTTGGAGATTTTATCACAGTAGGAAACAAAGAAGTTCTATCGTTTTCAAAAATATGACTATTAGAATTCATTGAATCCAACATAAATTCAAAACGATGGGAAGATGTGCGTGAGGCCAAGTAAGTAAGCGTTCCATCGCCAACCAAACCATCATTACTCAAACGCAAATCCATTTTAGCGTTCCCTCTATTATCGTATAAATTATATTTGGTGCTGTCTAATGGAATATAAAATCCCAAACTTTTATCTGGCTGCAAATAAATTGCCTGTCGCATTTCTGGTAATATGCCTCCCGAAACAAAATTACCTGCCAAGGCAAGTGTATATAAATTTAAATCGGCCAAACTATCCAAGGTAAATGGATCTACATCAAAATAGAAACGGCTTCTATCGTAAGACCCCTTCATTGTTGTTGGATAATCATAAAAAACTTTTGAGCCAACCTCAGAGGTAAATATTGGATATTTAGGATAACGTTTTCTTCCAGATTTGTTATAAGGATAATCTATTTCAAGCGTTCCATAAATATTTTGAATCACACTCTTTACATGTCTCATCATGCCTACAGAATCATCTGGATACAAGAATTTCAAGGAATCAACATTGTTCAACCTAATTTTAAAACCATTGTAGTCAAAGGCGAAATTATTTCCATAAAAATCGGCCATACCAGCTCTTAATTTTCCGCTAAAATCCATGCTGCGGTTTTTCTTCAATGTTACTATTTGGTCTTTAGGAATAATGTAAACATTTTGCGAATCGCTAAAGTAAAATTTAGGCACACCTTGTACCACCAAATCATAATTAATTAAACTGATATGGGCATTTGGAAGTGTACTAATGATAGAGTTAAATGAAATAGCATCGTAATCGGTTCGGCCATTGTGCGCATTTACATAATCTATTAATTTACGCTTCACATAAACCATATTTTTAGGACCATCAAAATTCACATAACCTTTGTCGTTTAAGTCAATCATTTGTATGCGTATATCACTGATATTGCTTCTAAATATTGCCGCATAGGATTCTACCCTAAAGCTGTTTACCTTATTGTCTTCACAGTATTTTTTTATTCTTTGCAGTGGATTGTAGGAAAGTACCCCTCCAATTTTTTCATAATTAATATCCCTAAAGTAATTATTGGATTCAAACTTTGCTGGTGCATCGCCCGATAAATTATCCAATTCAATTTTTGGACTATTTAAATCCCATTTAATTTCATCTACATAGAATTCAATATTGTGGTAATTGTCCATAAAGGGAGCAGATGAAATGCCCATTTTATTATCTCTGTAAAGTGAAACCTTATCCTTATCAATCAAATAATTGAAAGCCAATTGCGGATGATAAATAGAATCCTTATCAAGAAAAATGGTTACCTCAGCTTTTTCCACAGAAATTTTATTCTCACGTACAAAAAATTCTGGCGATTGTATGCGCATAAAAGGTTTGTTTTTAAAGCTGAACCAAAGCTCTGCTTTTTGTTCAGAATTGCCTTTTCCAATCACCAAAGCTCCGCGCATACCAAATCCTCCCTTAAATTTGGCTCGGCCATAGCTTGCCCCAGTAAACGTAGAAAAATAGCCTTCAAATTGGGGGTAAGTACTTTTATCTCCCTGCGATTTTCCCATTGGCCGGTCTGTCACTTTACCCATCATAGGCTTTGCAGATAAATCTAAATTGTAAAAGTTGCTCGAATCGGCTACCATTTCGCCATCATTCAAATTTATTTTATAATTTTTTATAATGGCATAAACCTTATTTGAATCTAAACCAACCCTGGTCCAATCTATTTTCCCGCCTTTTCCTACCCATAGGTTTTTGCTTGGATAAAATTTCCCAGAGGTATTATACAATTCAAAAGTATCGCCGGGTGTATAGCAAACTAAATCAAGTTTTTTAAATAAAAATAATGGCTCTCCTTCAACAATTAAATCTGCATCAGAGGTGCTGGTAACCCAAGTAAAACCGCCTAGTGTGAGCAGTTTGTTTTCTGCAAAAACATTACTTGATACCAATAAGAATTTTTGAAAATCTTCCTTCGAACGTTTCAGTGCCGCCGATAAAGTTTTGTGCCAACCATCAAATTTTACCAATTGGTTATTGTTCACTAAGGCATTGATGGTTTTTAAATATCCCTCAAAATCTGGACTAATTTGGCAGGTAGCGTTAAGCATTTCATTGCACAAACGAATAATCTGATTTTTCTGAACATTGGTAAATCTGCCAGCATTGTAATAACCAGTAAACTCTTCCGCATTATCGCGTATCACTCTATTGGGCGATGTGCCTACAAAATTTTCAAATTCACCAATAAAAACGTTTGGATCAAATGAAAAACTATTGGGTCTTTGCGCCTTTGAAGGATTAAGTCCAACAATTACCAATAAAACGAAAGCAAGTATTTTATTCATATTTTACCCTTCATTCAAGTAGTATACTTGAATGAAGGGGCAAAATACAAACGAATTATGACATAGCAGAATTTTTCGACTTTAGGTTTTACGCCATTGCTTTCACAATGTCCACAAAACTTCTACTTTGCAGGGCAGCACCTCCAACCAAAGCACCGTCAATATCAGGAGCAGCAAATAATTCAGCCGCATTATCAGCTTTCACGCTACCGCCATATTGAATGGTAATTTCTTGTGCCAATGCTTCATTGTATTGTTTGCTAAGTAAGCCACGAATAAAGGCATGAATTTCTTGTGCTTGGGCAGTACTTGCAGTTTTACCTGTACCTATAGCCCAAACAGGTTCGTAAGCTATTACTACTTGCTTCATTTGGTCTTCGTTTAGGTGAAACAAACCTTCGCTGATTTGTTTTTCTAATACTTCAAAGTGGGAATTGTTTTCTCTTTCTTCTAAGGTTTCGCCACAGCAGTAAATTGGGTTTAAGCCAGCCGTTAAAACGGCATCAATTTTTTGTGCCAACCAAGCATTGTGTTCACCAAAATATTGTCTGCGTTCGCTATGCCCTATAATTACATATTTGCAGCCAACACTGCCTAACATTTCTGCACTTACTTCACCAGTATAAGCGCCACTTTTATGGTTGCTACAATTCTGTGCACCACTTGCCAAACATGGGTTGTTGGCAATTAATTTGCTAACGGCATTCAAATGAACAAAAGGAGGGATGATCACCACTTTAGCACTGCCTTGGTATTCATCTTTTAGCATGTTACTTACTTCAGAAACAAGTCCCATTCCTTCTTCTAAGGTCTTGTTCATTTTCCAATTTCCTGCGATAATTTTCTTTCTCATGGTATATAATTTTGCTGCCTTAGGATGCATTGTTTTCCCAAGTGCGGTATTTCTTACTTAATTCAAAAACATGTTTTAAAATAGCCTTGTCTGTTTCGGTAAATGGAACATTCCTTCTCCTATAAACGGCCTCGGCGGTCTTGTAAAATTTGCTGAGCACAAAGGTGTCAAACCCTTGCGCACCACCCCAGCTAAAACTTGGTAAAAAGTTTCTTGGGAAGCCCGAACCAAAAATATTGGCGCCCACACCAACTACGGTTCCTGTGTTAAACATGGTATTGATGCCACATTTGGCATGGTCTGCCATCATTAAGCCACAAAAAGTTAAACCTGTCTTTTCAAATTTTTCTGTGCCGTAATTCCATAATTTAACCTCATCATAGGTATTTTTAAGATTAGAATTATTGGTATCTGCACCCATATTTACCCATTCTCCAATTACGGCATTGCCAACAAAACCATCATGGCCTTTATTGCTGTATGCATAAAAAATTACGTTGTTTACTTCGCCACCTACTTTGCAATGCGGCCCAACAGTGGTAGGTCCGTATATTTTGGCATCCATTTTTAGGCCCGCATCTTCACACAAGGCAAAGGGCCCGCGTACTTTGCAGCCTTCCATTACTTCGGCATTTTTGCCAATATAAATAGCACCTGTGCTGGCATTTAAAATGGAGAATTGCACTTTGGCGCCTTCTTCTATAAAAATTCTTTCAGGATTTACATATTGGTTGCCTGCTGGAATGGCTTGTGATTCCCTGCCTTTGGTAAGGAAATCAAAATCTTGCTCTATGGCCTCCCCATTTTTTGAAAATAAATCGTAGGTATAATTTATTTGGAGCAAATTATTGGCCTTGGTTTCAGTGTTTTGGTATTGAGTGATGTCTTCTGTAAAAGAATCCAACTGGGCTGCATCTAAATAGACAGCAAGCAGTTCATTTCCACAAACCAGTGCTTGTCCATTTTGTTTGAGTTGTAATATTTCTGAAACTAAAAGCTCATTGGGGCAAATACTGCCATTTATTAAAATATTGGCTGTTCCGCTATTTAAGGGGAATTTCTCTTGCAAATAGGCTTGGGTTTTATAGCCAAATTCGCCCTCTTTCAAATATTTTCGCCATTTTTCATCAATGGTCATTATGCCAATACGGAGGTTAGCAACCGGCCTGGTATAGGTAAATGGCAATAAATTGATACGCGTAATTTCGGGGTCGAAAAAAAGATAATGCATGAAGTAGGGATTACTTTGAGCGCACTAAATTACGAGGGATGGGTATAAAAAAAAAGCCCCCGCGGTTTAGCGGAGGCTTTTTGGTATAATTAATCAGCTTTTTTCTGATAACGTCTTTTAAACTTGTCAATACGACCAGCTGTATCCACGAACATAGATTGTCCTGTGAAAAACGGGTGGGATTTGTAGGATATATCCAATTTAAATAATGGATAATCAGTACCATCTTCCCATTTGATGGTCTCTTTGGTGTCTACTGTGCTCTGACAGATAAACATGTGGTCGTTAGACATGTCTTTGAAAACCACTTTTCTATAGCTTTTTGGGTGGATACCTTCTTTCATCTTCTTATCAAAATTTAGGAGGGCAAAAATATGCAATTTTATTCATAAACAAAATTTATGAACATTTTTTTTTCTTTTGTCCTGTTTCCTCACAAATATAAGCACTTTAACCACATATCTTTTATTTTGTCTGCGAAACTTATATTTGTAGCTAAATAATTTGGGTGGAACCAAAGCTTTTTAATTAAAACGCACATGAAAACACAAATTTTAGATCACCAGCAAGTTCAAAAGATCTTAAAAAGAATGGCTTATCAGATTTATGAGAAGAATTTCGACCAAAAAGAATTGGTCTTTGCCGCCATCAAAGGACAAGGAATGGAAGTGGCGAAATTGGTTCAAAGCGCCCTGCAAGAAATTTCTAAAATTAAAATAAGCCTCATTGAACTTGAAATAAATAAAAAAGCACCTGTGTTTAATGGCGCCACTTTAACGCCAGCTAACAGCAAGCTTCAAAATAAAACCCTAGTGCTATTTGATGATGTTTTAAATACTGGCCGTACTCTGGTATATGGCATGCAAGCCTTCTTACAAGAAAATGTTGCTGCCGTGCAAATTGCAGTGCTGGTAGATAGAAACCACAAGAGTTACCCAGTGGCGGCAGATTATATTGGCCTATCTCTTCAAACTACTTTGCAAGAACATGTGTCGGTAAATATGAAATCAGGAAAAATTAGCGTTAGTCTTTTATAAAGAATTTTGTTGCAGAAATTGCAAAAAAAATCCCCCGCTCGGTAAACGAACGGGGGATTTTTTATTTGCTTGAATCAAATTATTTGATTTTAGCTTGTAAGCCAGAACCAGCTTTGAATTTAACAACCTTTTTTGCTGGGATGCTAATTTCTTTACCAGTTTGTGGGTTACGACCTTTACGTGCAGCACGTTTAGTAACTGAGAAAGTACCGAAACCTACTAGGATTACTTTGTCGCCTTTTTTCAAAGCAGATTGAGTTGAACTCATGAATGCATCTAATGCAGCTTGAGCTTGAACTTTAGTAACTCCGGCAGCTTTTGCCATTGAGTCGATTAAATCTTGTTTGTTCATTTTAAATAGATAATTATTGGTTTTGCATAACAAACTTAATAAAGAGAATTGAAATGTCAAGCACTTTCAAGGGTTTTGAGAAAAAAAAATCATTTTTTTATTTCACACCTTTTCAACATTTCTAGGCGCTAGGGCTTGGTTCGAACCAATTTAGGCCCGTTGAATAAGCTCTAAAGCCTTGTTAAATAAGGCGTTTGCGTCTTTTTGTGGAATGCTAATTTCTAGCTTGGCTTGCCTATAAAAGGGGTCTCTTTGCGCCAGTAAAACTTTAATTTTTTCTATAATTTCTTTTTCATCTAGCCCTTTAAATAGGGGTCTTAGCTCTTTTCCTTGCAAAACTCGCTGTTTTATAAACGCTAGCGAGGCACTTAAATAGATGCTAAAACCGTTCTCATTTATCAATTGCATGTTATTGGAATAAGAAATAGTACCCCCTCCGCATGAAATAACGCATGCTGTTTGCGCAAAACTTTCTTTTAAAACAGTTTGCTCCAAGTTTCTAAAAAAAGCTTCTCCGTGTTCGTTAAATAGGCTTGAGACATTTTGACCAGCTTTTTCTTCAATCTGTTCATCCAAATCAATCCATTGCCATTGAAGTTTTTGGGCAAGCCTTTTCCCAAGGGATGATTTTCCAACCCCTGGCATGCCAATCAAATAAATTCGTTCAATAGCCACAATCCAATAATATTAGTTCATGTATTTTTGCAGGGTCTTATAGGTAGGCAAATTATAAGCCCCCCATTTTTTTATTACCACATTGTTTTTTAGTAATAACATACCCGGATTACTTCTCACCATAGATTTTAGTGGAATAGCATCCATATTGTAATAGGTAAATGGCAGATTGTTTTTACTGGCATAAGCATTTGCGTCGCTTAAATTACTTGCAGTTAATGCCCAAACCTTTTTGCCACTTTCCATCCATTCCTTGGCAGTGTTTCCCATTGCAGTCTCAATGCCTTTGCGGCTGTCTTCTATTTTAGTTTGAACCAAAATTAATTGATACCCTTCAGCTGCAAACATGCTGTCTGTATACTCAATGGCATTTGCGTCATACAATTTAAAATCATGAATAGGAGGCTTAAACCCTTCTTTAATGAGTTTGTCTTTGCGCGCAATAAAATTATAGGCATCTAAATCCTCTGGTAAACTGTCGGCTAAAAACTCAAATGTTTGTCCGGCTTTTTCATATACAAATACCATTTCAAAAACGTCTTTTTCTGCATCTTCAGGAATCAAAGTAAGCGCCTGAATATTGTTGCCAATTTTATAGGGTAAAAAATCTTTTACCGGCATAAACATAAAAGTGTAAAATGTAAAAAAACACGACACCAATAAAATCACAAATAAGCTAATATTCATAATTACTTTATTGAACAGTGGATGCAAGTATTTTGTATTAAAAAATACAATTAAAATAAGCAGTAATAAAACAACATCTTTCATAAAACTTGTGAAAGGTGTGAGCTTTAAGGCGTCGCCAAAACAACCGCAATCTGTAACCTTATGGGTAATGTCGCTATAGCCTGTTAATAGTGTAAAGAAGACAATTAAAATTAGCAATAGCCAAGCGTTAATTTTACTGTAAACTCCTAATAATAATGCTGCCCCACTTGCAATTTCAAAAATACAAATAAGCATGCTAAAAGTTACCGCATAAGAATTTAAAAATCCAACATGAAATATTTCAAAATACTCCAGTAATTTATAACTAAATCCTAAAGTGTCATTGGCTTTTATTAAACCAGAAATTATAAATAATACGCCAACCAATAATCGGCTAATATTGCTAATCCATTTCATCATTTGTTAAATTTATTTCCCTGTTTTTTCGCCAATTTTAATCATCGCAAAAATCGAATAATTAATCATGTCCATTAAATTACTATCTACGCCTTCGCTTGCCAAAGTTTTTCCATCATTGTCAATTATTTGGTGCATGCGGTTTACGCGCATCAATAGCATATCTGTAAATGTACTAACCAGCATATCGCGCCAAATCTCTCCGTAATCGTGGTTTTTCTGTTCCATCAAACTTTTAGTAAGCGCAACCTGTTTATCATAAACTTGCAACAGATCTGAAGCGCCAAGTTCTTTGTTTTTCAAAGTTTCCTCTAACTGAATAAGTCCCATGATGCAATAGTTAATAATGCCCATCCATTCAGATTCAACGCCTTCATCTATTTTTTGGTGGCCATTTTCTTCAATGGTTCTAATTCGGGTTGCCTTAATATATATTTGGTCTATCAAACTAGATACACGCATAATGCGCCAGCTTGGACCATAATCTTGGTTCTTCTTCTCAAAGATGGCCCTGCAATGGGCAATAATGGCATCGTATTGGGTGCTGGTTTGATTAATCAAGGTGATTGTATTTACTTTGTTCAAACGCAAAAATAAGGGAGGAGCTGCAATTGCAAACATTATTAAGTAAAAATTCAATAAATTGTAAGGGAAACTTAATTTCTTTTGATGAACCAAAAGTGATGGGGATACTTAATATAACGCCCGATAGCTTTTATGAGGGGAGTCGTTTTAAGGATGAAAATAAAATTTTGTTAAAAGTAGAACAGATGCTTTTAGCAGGTGCTACTTTTATTGATATTGGTGGTCAATCTACTCGTCCGGGCGCCATAGAAGTGGGGCAGGAGGAGGAACTTTCTAGGGTTTTACCTGCAATTCAGCAAATAAGCAAACAATTCCCTGAGGCGCTTATCTCAATTGATACCTATTATGCCTCGGTTGCCAAAGCGGCCATTGAAAGTGGGGCAGCTATGGTAAATGATATTGCTGCGGGCGATAAGGACCCAACTATGTTTGCTACGCTAGCTGAATTAAAGGTTCCCTATATCATGATGCACAAAAAAGGCAATCCTCAAAACATGCAACATGCGCCAGCATATGAAAATATTGTTTTAGAAATTGCTGCCTACTTTTCAAGAAAATTGGCAGAATTAAATGCTTTAGGAATTCCAGATATCATCCTCGATCCGGGTTTTGGATTTGGTAAAACCTTGGCACATAATTATGAATTATTAAACAAATTGGATCATTTTAAAATCTTCGAATTGCCAATATTAGTGGGTGTTTCAAGGAAGTCGATGATTCAAAAGCTTTTGCAAGTTGATGCTGCCGAGGCCCTCAATGGAACTTCTGTTTTGCATACAATGGCATTAGTGAAAGGGGCAAAAATTTTGCGTGTTCATGATGTAAAAGAAGCCATGGAATGTGTTAAATTATACCAAGCAACTTTTGCGTAAATGCCACTCTCATTCCTTCTCTAAGCTAATTTCAATTGGCTTTTCCGTTTTTTTTAGTTAAAATCGTATCATGTTCAATTCCCACTTTGAATTATTTTCTTATAAAATAACGCCCATCAATGTCATAGATATTTTATTGGTGGTTTTCTTGTGCTTTCAACTTTTTAAACTTTTAAAAGGGAGTTTGGCCTTCAATATTTTAATTGGTTTAATTACCATTTATATGTTTTGGTTAGCGGTTCGCTATTTTGAAATGCCTTTAATGTCGGGCGTTTTGGGAGAATTTGCTAAAGTTGGAATTATTGCGGTGCTCATTGTTTTTCAGCAAGAAATTAGAAAGTTTTTGTTGGTTATAGGCAATAGTTCCCTATTAGGAGAAAAGAAAAAATGGTGGAATATTTTCCCCTGGAGATGGAAAATTCAAGAAACCTTTCATACGCCTTTTGATGAAATTGTAGAGGCTTGTAGAGAATTAGCCGCGCAAAATGCAGGTGCTATTATTGTATTTCCCATCACTTCAGAAATGAAATTTATTGCTGCCAGCGGAGAGCCTATGGATTCTATTATTTCCAAACGCTTGCTATTGGCTATTTTCAATAAAACAAGTCCTTTGCATGATGGTGCTGTTATTATATCGGGAGGAAAAATTAAAGCGGCCAATTGCGTATTGCCTGTGAGTGAAAATCCTACCATTATTAATAAATACGGACTGCGCCACCTTTCTGGCATTGGTATCACAGAGCAAACGGATGCCGTTTGTTTGGTAGTAAGTGAAGAAAAGGGAGCTATCAGTTATATCAAAGAGGGTAAAATAGAGGAAGGCTTATTGGCCGAAGAAATTATTGATAAACTCAATGAGCAATTTACCAAAGAAATGCTCACAATAGGGGAGTAGGCCTAACTTCTAAAATTCTCAAATTGCAAGGGCACATCAAAATCTTCGCCACGCAAATGCGCAATCATCTCCTGTAAATCGTCAATATTTTTACCATTTACACGCACTTGGTCATCATTAATGGCTGCCTGTAATTTTGGGTTTTTACCTTTTATATAATTGGTAATTTTTTTGGCTACTTCTTTTTCAATGCCCTCTTTTATTTTCATGTCTTGTAACATCAACCTGCCACTTGGCCTTGGTTCGGTGCTTAAATCCAATAGGCGAACATCTAATTGTTGCTTGCTAAACTTTCCTAAAATAATATCAATTAATGTTTGCAAAGCCATTTCCTGGCGGGCTTCCAACTTTATTAAATTCCCTTTTTTATCCAATTCAATAGAACACATGTCATCTTTTAAATCATATCTGTTCAATAGTTCTTTTTTGGCGGTATTTACCGCATTGTCGATCTTCTGAAGATCCATTTTGTTAACAATATCAAAACTTGGCATGTCTTTAAGTAAAATTTGACTAAAATAAATTGGCTTCTTGCATTAAATTGCAAAAGCAAATATAGAAATTACTTAATTGCATCATTTATTTTTTTATTATGACGAACCAATTTCAATTAAAATTAGTCGCTTTTACTTTTGGTATGTTTGTTCTTTTTGCCCAAGGATGTGAACCAGAAGAAAACTTCCCTGCAGTTAGCATCAATCCATGGGATACTGTTACCAACTATCAAGGTTTAATTATCCCTACAGATGGCGGATCTATTGCCTTTAATATGAGTTATAATTACAAAGGTGAGGCAATCGTTTTTGGTTCGAAAAAATACAGCAATGCTGCAAACGACACCTTTACCATTAACGAATTGAAACATTATTTAACCAATGTTATTCTTACCAAAGCAGACGGGGAAACGCTTAATTTGGGGAATTATAATTTATTAGATGCCAAGGTGCCAGGCAGTCAAACTTTTACCCTAAAAAATATTCCAGCAGGAAATTATACAAAACTTTCTTTCCTTTTGGCTGTTGATAGTGCTAAGAACCATGGTGGCTTGCAAGAAGGTGCTTTGGATCCTGCTTATGGCATGTTTTGGACTTGGAGTACAGGCTATATTTTTTACCGCATCAATGGCGGAACGAATGCTGGTCAGAACTACTCCTTTGATTTGGGTGGCGACGAAAACTTGCCAGACGTTTCTTTGGATTTGAAAGCCTATAAATTGAAAGCGGTAAATGCTAAATTAGCCTTGGCAATGGATGTAAATGAAATGTTCCAAAATCCAAACCTATTTAGCTTTAAAACAGATGGATATATCATTCATAGCAATATTGATCCAGCAGGCAAAAAATTGGCAGACAACATGAAAGACATGGTTCAAATACTTACACTATTGCCATAATTTTAAATGATAAAAAACGGGTATTATTTCTTCTTTCTTTTATTCCTTTTGGGTGCTTGTAAAAAAGAGCCTGTATTGGGCGATTCCTATGCCTATAACCCAGAACCATTCGCACTTGCCATACCTACCAATTTAGGTTGGTCTACATTCCCTATTCCTGCAGATAATCCCATTACGCAAGCAGGCGTGGAACTTGGCAAAAAGCTCTTTTTCGACCCCATACTTTCTGCAAACAATGTCCAAAGTTGTGGTTCTTGTCACATGCAAGCACATGCCTACGCAGATACAAATAGGTATAGCAGCGGCGCTTTTGGCGATATTGGACAACGCAATGCGCCGCCCCTGTTTAATTTGGCTTGGGCAGAAAAATACAACAATACCAATCACCGTTTCTTTTGGGATGGTGGTGCCAACGATTTAGAACGACAAGCCATTGGGCCTATTTTGAACCCAATTGAAATGGCCAATAAGAGTTTGTTTGATGTGGTGTCACGCTTACAAGCGCATCCGCTTTACCCGCAATTATTTAGAAAAGCTTTTGGTTCGGATAGTATTACAACATTAAAATTGGCAAAAGCGCTTACCCAATATGAAAGAACACTTATTTCTGGCAATTCTAATTGGGATAAAGCCGAGCGCAGGCAAAGGCTCAGAACACAAAGTGAAATTAATGGGATGATTATTTTTAGTACCGAAAAAGGGGATTGTTTTCATTGTCATGGTAACCTCAACTCGCCCTATTTTACAGATTTTGGCTTTCACAACAATGGCTTAGATGCTACCCCTACTGATAGTGGTTTATTTAGAATTACCGGTGTGCCGAGCGATTTTGGAAATTTTAAAACCCCTTCTTTAAGAAATATTTCATTTACTGCGCCTTATATGCATGATGGCAGGTTTAAGACGCTCATGGAAGTGATAGAATTTTATAATTCGGGTACGCAAAATTCGCCTACTGTAGATCCTTTTATCAGCAAAAATTTCCCTAAAGGCGGACTCAATTTAACCCCTCAAGACAAGCTCGATTTACTGAATTTTTTACTTTCATTGAACGATTCTGATTTTGTTTCAGAAAAATCCTTAAAACTTCCTTAATTGTTTGCTTTTTTTCTGAGATATCTTATATTTGATTCATATAATTTCGTAATGAATCCTCTTTTTTTACGAATTCAAATTGAATAATTATTATCAAATGAAAAAACAAATACACTTTAAGTTGTTGTTTGCAATGCTCCTTTTCCTAGGATTTAGCAATGTTTACGGCCAGTATTGTACTACTGTTGGTGCTAGTTCCACGGGTGATGAAGACATCGCAAATGTTACATTGGTTGGTTCTTTTGGAACACAAATTAACAATTCAACCACCTGTTATGCTACGGTACCGCAGTATGTAGATTTCACTTCTACATTGCCAGGTGTTTCCCTAATTCCTGGAAATTCTTACACCATTTCGGTAACCCTTACCCAATGTTTAGCAACGTTTTATGGTAACTCTTGTAATGTGTGGATTGATTGGAACAGGGATTTTACCTTTGACATGACAACTGAGTTGGTTTGTAATTTGGTTGCAGGACCAAGTGTTTTTCCAAGTACACATACCTTTACATTTACAGTTCCTCCAGGAGCAACGCTTGGTGTTTCAAGAATGCGTTTATCACAAATGGAGGGCGGTACAGCTGCTTCAATTCTACCTTGTGCTACCACAACTTG
>CAIYNF010000169.1 GCA_903927505.1 uncultured Bacteroidota bacterium
CCAGTAAAAGTAACTTATGTAGGGCCATTAAAAAATATGGAACTTTCTAAACGAAATAAATGGCTCGAAAAAATTGAAAAATTGGGGGAAAGTCTCAAATAAGAATTAAAACAAAAACATCGAGGAATAATAAAATTTGGCATTTCAAATTCCTATAAACCCTCAATTCATCCCAAAATTGGTTCGAGAATAGACCAGCTTGGGGAGCACAACGAAAATCCACTCATGTCCGAGTAGATTTTTTTATTTACAACCTCTGTAGACCCTTGTAAATAATAAATATTAAAGCAAATACAAAAGGTTGTATTTTCAATGAAAGATAACTTCATAATAATGCACTTCCAAATGAAGAACGGGTATATGAACCTCTCAGAAGTATCAAAACTTCTCAATGAGAATGGAAACAGGACATTAAAGGACTGTTTGTTTTCGCCAGGGATAGTGAGGAGGTTAATTAACCATTAACCCTATTCAATTGTTGCTGATGATTGAATACCTTACATTAAGCTTCTTGGGGTTAATACTCCCACTCTTGTTATTGATGATTCCACCCTTTACAGAATTGTTGAATTAACAAACCATTGTTGTGAGGGTAACCTTGGAACCAATGCTAATCTTGGATGGCTGAGGATTCATACTAAAAATCAATTCTTTTTCTCCAAACCAACATATAGTGGTTATGACATCTACTCAAACATAATTATTATACAAAAGAACAGGTGTGAGAAAATAGGATTTATAATTAAAACATTTCTACTCGAATATGTTCATTATATTCAAGGCATTGACAACTATGATTCATTGATGGACGAAGATAGATTTGAGAAACACCCTCTTGGGGCAGAAGCAAATTCAATTATAAACAATTATTATTGTATCGTTTGGAATGTTGTAAGATATAGAGTTATTTCTGTTTAAGTACAAACAATTAGGATTTCCTTACAAGAGAGCGAATTTAAATGAAATACAATGATTGAATACATACTCATATTCCTTATGATTGGTTGTGGAATTGTCATTCTAATTGCAACGGTAATTGGGGCAAAGGAGTGGTTTCTATATCAAAAAATCTCAAACTTGACAATATCCCAATTACCAATTAGTAAGAAATACTTTTGCGAACTTGTTATGGAATGGTGTGATATAAATCTTTCCTTACCCAAGAGCATCAAACCAAGCCTAATTATTAAATATTACTCACACAAAAGCCGAAGTGGAGTTTATTTCTCAAGCACTCACGAATGTGTGATATACATAAATAGTCACGACAATATTCAACAAGTAGCCAATACAGTAATACATGAGTTTGTGCATGCATTACAGAAGAATAAAAACTTTGATAAGCTATATAGGAAATATCAAAAAGAGGTTGGATACGACCAAAACCCCTTTGAGGTAGAAGCAAGAGAAATATCGAAAAAGTGCGAAAAGGATTGTTTAATATGGACATATCATAGAATATATTCCAATTAAACCCTCATAGTGACTGAAACTTATTTTTTAGAATAAGTAAAAACTTATTAGTCAATGTTTAATTATTTATCACTTAACCAAGTGCTACAAAAGAAAATTGCTCTTATTAATTCAACTTACAATTTGTTATAATTGCAAATATGAAACTTTTAATAAATAATATTTCAATCAGAGCCTTAGGTCTTGTATTATTGGTTACCTTGATGTTATCATTTGGAAACTGCGACAACAAAAAGGGCAGACAAAGCCATTCAGGGACAGGAAAGAATAAATCTATTTGCTCTATACACAATAAAGATTGCAAAAGTAAGGCAATAGGTTTGGGAATGAGTTTGAAAGAATACCATCAATGGCAGAACAAACAAATTGAGGCAATAAAGGAAGAGGACGAAAGCACAAACTCAGGCGGCGATATCGTTGACCCCGATTCGAAAATGTGCAGTTTATGTAATGGAACAGGGAAAGTAGTTACTGGATGTTCAGGGATGCCTTTTTGGGGAAAATGTAACAATGGATACTATAGATGCAGAAACAATTGCAAACTTGGAAACACAGGTTGGTATTATGATAGCAATGGCGAGATTTGCAAAGAATGTAAAGGAAACGGTAAAACTGAATGTGGAAGCTGCAGTGGAATGGGTGAACGATATTATAGGTATTGTGACAACTGTGATGCATCAGGAAAAGTTAAGTGATGTTATTCTAAAATAAACATTCAAACGAAATGCTGACCAAATAGAAAGCAAGCATCAACACCTAAAAAGGTTGTTTCATACAAGTCTAACTTACGAACCTTTTCTAAGATTTCACAAACATCAAAGTAATCCCCTAATCTCACCCGCCCAGCAAACTAAACACTCCCTACAAATTCTTATCTATTTGTTTTGTAGATAATTATGTAATCTGTGAAGGGTTGTGGGTTGTAATTTGGGTCAATAAGGGGAGCGGAGGCAGAATTGGGTTGGAGTGTGAGTTATGAATGCCAAAGTTTTTTAAAAGGCCGCAGTCGCGGCCTTTTTTTATGCCCAAAATTTAATCAATAAAAGTGTATTCAGTAGCGGCTATTTGGGAGGTAGGGGCTCAAAAACTAAAAGATAATTTCCAATCATTGCTGGAAGTAAATTCTTAAACAAAAAACATTAATTGAATAAAAGATGTTTAACTAGTTATATTATTCAAATCCACATGAAGGCAGTAATTATTATTATTTCAATTTTGTTATTGGTAGCCATAGCACAAGTTTCTATTTCTAGAAGCACACAGCAAACCGAACAACGCACTTACAAGGTAATTAAGAAGTTTGACCAGTTTGAGATAAGAAAATACGACTCGGCCTTGTATTCGAGTGTAAGGCTGAGCAAAAAAGGCTACAAAGCAAGCTCAAGCGAAGGCTTTGGTATATTGGCGGGGTATATTTTTGGAGATAATGCCGCTAACGAAAAAATAGCCATGACCTCACCTGTAATGATGGAATTAGGAGATTCCTCAAAAATGATGTTTATGGTCCCTAAAAATTACAACTTGAATAATTTGCCAAATCCTACTAACCGTAAAATAGTTTTCGAAAAACAGGAAGAAAAAATCATTGCCGCCATTCGCTTTGATGGATGGGCAGATGATGAAAAGATTGAAAAATACACCTCAATTTTAAAAGCGGAATTGGCCAAAGAAAAAATAGAGTATATAGATAAATTTACTTTCCTGGGATATAACCCTCCATACCAAGTTATCAATAGACGCAATGAAATTGTGGTTGAATTGATGAATTATAATTATTAACGCCATAAATCTTATTTCTTACGCAACTTCTTTTTCCCATAAGCCACACCTGCAGCCGCTTATAATAGAATTCCACCATCAATTGTTGCATCTACCGGTTCATGCTTAAACTACCATCTGGGTGGGCTTTCTTAAGTATACAAGATGTCGAATTTCCTATCTTTTACTATTTGCTCAAATGCTTCGAACCGAAAATTATTTTGTCTATATGCGTTTTTGCTTTTAGAATTTTAAAAGTAAATTCAAGTAAAATCCTTTGAAACAAGCAGGTTTAAATACCTTTTTAAGATTTTGTATTAGGTTTAAATGTTTAGAATAGTATGTTTATTCATTACAAATAAATGGGTTCGGCAATTAAATCTTGTTTGCCAGATTTGTTTTCTTAATTGGTTCCCAAATAAATCGGATTGGAAATAGGAGGAAATTTAAAGTTTATAGTTTTGTAAACTATTTTTATTAATTTTGTAATGGAAATCGATGGTAGTTGCTTTTGAAGATGATGCCTTGGTCAAATTATTTGAAACTCCTTTAGCAGATTTAAAAGGAAAACAGAAATATCCTTTGGCAGTTATTAAACAATTCAAAAAGAAAATTGAATTGCTAATTGCAATAAAGGCCTTAGAGGATCTAAAGCCTTTTAAAGGTTTGAATTTTGAATATTTAAAAGGCAATCGTTTGGGTCAATCTTCTATCCGTTTAAACGATCAATATAGATTGGTTTTTGTAACATCTTTTGAAGGGACTATTCAGATTTTATTAATAATAGAAATATCAAAGCATTATGAATAAACGTATTAGAAAATTTGCAAATGAGTTAGTTCCTGGTAATGTATTTCATCCAGGTGAACATTTAAAAGACGAACTTACTGCCAGGGGAATGAGCCAACAGGAGCTTGTAGATGCCTTGCAAATAAGTAAGTCGGAGCTAAGTTTAATAATTAATGGCCATAGAAACATTACGCCTATGATTGCTGTTAAATTAGAAACCACCCTTGGTATTAACGCCGAACTTTGGATGAAACTGCAATCTAAATATGATATTGATTTGGTAAAAAAGAAATACCAAAACCAATTTCAAAAGTCACTTCAATCAGTTGTCAAAAAAACAATAGCCACTAAATAAATTCATTCGCAAATTTTATTTTTGGCACATTCATTTTTATTGAAAAATACCGCTCCATGTACATTTCACTCACCGGATTAAAACCCAAAGGGTTTTTGAGTTATATCAGATTTTGGACTTTGGCAATTCCTTCCTTTGGACAAGCACAAAAAACAAAGGGTAATTTACACAGTGCTGTCAAAAAAATCAATGGCTACCAATGTACCATTAGCGCTTGGGAAAGCAGAGACCACATGCTTCAATTTATGCGCAGCGGTGCCCACCTCA
>CAIYNF010000170.1 GCA_903927505.1 uncultured Bacteroidota bacterium
CTCCGCAGACACATTTGTGGTTAATCAAAGTTTGGTTCTCCGCATCAACATTTGTGGTGAAAATCGCCACCTTCGCCAAGCCCGAAACCGTTATAGGCAAGCGTAAACACCGACACAACAACCATTAAACTGACAGAAATTATCGAAACAACTGGACGACATATAAACTTTACAGCGGACTTTTTTCCGACACGACAGCCCAACGCTTCGTGTTTTATTTTCTTTGCCGACCCGCATTTTTTAAAAATAATTTTAGCCAGCCGCACAAGTGGCACATTTGGTTTTGCCCCGACACACAAAGCCTACCCTTCGGCAAAACCAAAAGAGCCACTTTTATCCGTTGCACTATTGTCTATATTGAATATTCTTTTTACTTTTGTCAAACAATGTCAAATTTAAAATTATGAATTCAATAGGCAAATTTCTTAAAGAAAAAAGAGAAAATCTCGAAATGCAATTGCAGGATGTCCAATCTAAAACCAAGATTGGTTTGTCAATTTTAAGCAGAATTGAAAATGACAAACGAATGCCTACGAAACCCCAATTATTGCAACTAGCACAACTTTATAATTGTGACAAACATAAAGTACTTGTTCATTGGTTAAGCGACAAGGTTGTTTCTGAAATAAAATATGAAGACTTTGGACTTGAGGCACTTCAAGTTGCAGAAGAAAAAGTTCTTTATGGGAAATCTATCACATTATTTCCCGAATTTAAAAACGAAAACTATATAAATCTTGAAAGCAGACGATACATCGGTAGTAAAGCAAAATTAACTAACTGGATTATTGAAACGCTTCTAAAAGAGACAAAGAATGCCAATTCGTTGATTGATATTTTTGCAGGAACAGCAAGTGTTGCAAAAGCAGCTTCTACTCATTTTCCTAAAATAATTATTAACGATATTTTACACGCTAACAATATTATTTATAAAGCATTTTTTAAAGACAATTATTGGGATAAAGATAAAATTGAAGAAATTATTGACGAATACAATTCTATAGACCCAAGTACATTAGACGAAAATTATTTTTCCGAAAATTTTGGAGACAAGTTTTTTGACCATTTAAACGCAAAGAAAATAGGGTATTTGAGAGAGGATATTGAAAAACGAAAAGAGCAGTTAAACGAAAAAGAATACTCAATATTATTAGCAACACTAATTTACAATATCGATAAAATTGCTAATACCGTTGGACATTTTGATGCTTACATTAAAAAACCAATTAAATACAAAGTGCTAACTCTTAGACTGATTAAGCCTGTCGAAATTCAGGATGTTGAAATACATCAAGAAAATGCGAATTTGCTTGCTAGAAAAATACAAGCTGATATTGCATATATAGACCCGCCATACAACTCCCGACAGTACAGCAGATTTTATCACGTATATGATAATCTAATTCAATGGAATAAACCAGCTCTTTTTGGAGTAGCGTTGAAGCCCGAACCAGAAAATATGAGTGTCTATTGTACAGTAAATGCTAAGGTAGCTTTTCGTGACTTAATAGAAAACTTAGATGTAAAATACATCGCAGTTTCTTACAATAACACTTATAACTCAAAAAGTAATTCCTCAGAGAACAAAATAAAACTTGAAACAATTGAGGAAATAATGAATAAAAAGGGTAAAACAAAAGTCTTTGAATGTTCTCATCGTTTTTTTAATACAGGCAAAACAGAATTTGACAACCACAAAGAATTATTATTCATAACTAAAGTAAATGGCAAATAAACTTAATCGTTCGCCTTTATTTTATGTTGGCGATAAATACAAACTTTTAAACGAAATCCTACCATATTTTCCGAAAGATGTAGATAGATTTATTGAACCATTTACTGGTGGAGGTTCTGTATTTCTAAATGTAGAGGCGAAAAAACATTTACTAAATGACATTGATAAAAACGTGTGTCAGTTACACAAGTTTTTAATGGATCATTCAAAAAAACCTGATACGTTTTTCAAAGAAGTTGAACGGATAATTTTGGAATACAATTTATCACGTTCATTTAAAGAAGATATTGTTCCTGCTGAATTAAAATTGAAGCATAAGAAAACCTACTATGCAAAATTCAACAAGGATAATTTCAACAATTTAAAATCAGATTTTAATAATTCGGAACAAGATAATTTATATAAATTTTATGTTCTTTTGATTTATGGTTTTAACCGAATGATTAGATTTAATCGTTCTGGTAATTATAACTTACCCGTAGGTAATGTAGATTTTAATCGTAATGTTGTTGATGCTCTAAACAGTTATTTTGGAAATGTAAAAAAAGCAAATATTGAAATCAATAATCTTGATTATTTAGATTTTCTAAAAAAAGTAAAACCAACAAAAAAAGACTTTTTGTACTTCGACCCACCCTATTTAATTACGTTTAGTGAATACAATAAACTATGGAATGAAAAGAATGAAATTGATTTAATAACAAATCTTGATAAACTTAATAAATCGGGAGTAAGATTTGCAGTTTCAAATGTCACTCATTACAAAGAAAAAGAAAACAAATCATTCAATGATTGGTCAAAAAAATATAACGTTCTTCCAATCAAGAGTAATTACATTAGTTATCACGATAATTCAATTAAAACTTTTAAAGAAGTCTTGGTAGTAAATTATTAAGATTAGAATATATCAAATCAACTTAAATCATTTTAAAACATGGAAAACAAAACAAAGAATTATCTATACTTCGATACTACGACAAGAAATCCATATAGATTAAGGCATCTACTAAAAATTGCTCTGCCTTATGAAGGACAAAAACTAACAAATGAGTTATGTGAAATAATAATTAGAGATCTAATCAAATATCAATGGTTTAAACCTGATAGTTCTATTAAAATGGCTGAAAGATTATACCCTAATATTAAAATTGCTGAAAAGTGGAATAATGTTGATCCGTTGTCAGATTCGGATGCGCAAGTTCTTATTGATGCTTGGAAACCTGATCATGGAGAAGCTGGTTTTCGTGGTTCTAAAAAAGATCCCCACTGGGCTGCTCGATGGGTAACATACTACAGAGAGTGTCAGGTTTACGGGTTAATTGATTTTATGCCGCCGGGAAAGGATGAAGATTCAAATAAGTTCGCTAAGCCTTTTTTTATAACAAAACTAGGTAAATTCCTTATTAATTCAATTCCTGACGGAGAAATTGCTCATAGAGACCATGGTGCCATCGAAAATACAACTGTCGAAGAGCAAATTATATTTTGTCACATAATGGCAAAACACAAATCATCTAACCCTTTTAGACGATGTTCATTTAATAATTCACCCTTCCCATTATTGTTAGATTCATTGCTACAAATGGACAAATCTTCAAATTTAAATGCTTCATTAAGTTTAAAAGAAGTGCTGATAACTCTGGTTTGGCCAAATAATGATTCAAAAGCTTTCATTGATTTTATTACTGAATTTAGAAAAAATAAAATAGGAAACGGCACCCAAGAGGAAATTGAAAAATATGTTAAGAAAAAATTAAACATTAATTCATTGTGGGCTAATGTTGCCAGTGGTAAGAGTGCAATTGATGCATATTGGAGACGGCTCAAAGCTACAGGGTTATTTTTAAGAAAGGGTTATACTATATACTTAGATAAAACTCGTGAATCCTTAACTAAATATTTAATTGAAAATTATCTTCCAATAAATAATTATAACAATGAAAGGGATTATTTCAATTATATGTCTTCAATTGATAATGAAATAATTAAATATAAACAAAACACCATATTTGCGACAAATGAACAATTACTAAAAATTGCAGCCTATCTAACATGGGAACAGATTAAACAAGAACTAAAAGATTCATCTGATGGAGAAAGTAGTAAAATAGAAGACTTAATTGGGTTACAATTAGCTCTAAGGTATGAATTCATCTGCAGTGTAGCACTCACAAAGAAATTTACAGAAACATCTACGAACGCTAATTGTCGAACAGACTCTTTTGGTTGGCCTATAGGCTTTGCTAGCGGACAAAAAGGCACAAATACTGGGGCTGACATTGAATGTTATGAAACCAACATGAATTTTATCGTAGAACCTTCTAGAGGCACTTCAAAATCAGAGCAAAACAGAGAATGTTTTGCAATTGAAGAGCATTTAGATATTTTGATAGAGCAAAAAGCTAAAGAAGCAAAAAGTTTTTTTATCGCCCCAAGATTGTCAGATAGAGTAAAAAGATATGCAGAGTTTCTTGAATGGGAGAGTAATAAAAAAATTATGAAAAATTTAACAACAGATGAATTTATAAATTTGCTCGAAACTAAATCTAATTTAGAGAACTCATTCTTTTCTTAGTTTATTATGGGAAAAACAATAACTACGTCTTTGATTCCAACGTTTCAAAATAAAATAAAACAAGTGATATCCAAACTAGAAAAAAAGCAGTCGACAAATGGCACAAACGATCGCCATGAAAATGGTTTAAACCCGCGAAATACAATAATGCAAGCCTATAACAGCACCTACCCAAAAGTGGCGGTTCAGTGCTCCGCAGACACATTTGTGGGTAATCAAAATTTGGTTCTCCGCATCAACATTTGTGGTGAAATTCGCCACCTTCGCCTGCACGCAAACCGTTCCAATAATATTTCAAAACAATAGGCATCAACAAACCTCTAAGCAAGTTCGCCAGAAGCCAGTATTTAACAACTAAAAGCTACCTCTTAAACTGCTTGTCATTTTGTGGTAGAATAAACAATTATATTTGAAAAACCTTTGCTGTATGCGGATTGTGTTCGGCAATAATTATTATAAGCCTTTAGAAATTTGAATTATGAAAACAAATAAACTTGCCTCCATACAAGCCCAAACACTTGATTTATTTATACAACATGAAAGCAGTGAAAAAATAATCAAAGCACCCGCTGTGGCATTGCCCGTTTTGCGTTTTGATAGCACAGAGCAATTGAGTTTGGCATTGCAAAATAGAGATAAGGCCGCATTAGAATTTTTGATTACAGATCAAATGGTTTCAAGTGTATTGAAAGACAAAAAAACTTTTATTAAAAACTACTTAGGCTATTGCAAAACATTGGAGCGCAAGCATGGTAATATAATTGTGCAAATACTCAATGGCGTTTGTAATGGCAAAATGTGTAGTTATGGAAGCAAGGGAATTACAGTTTCAGTCAACACCCAGCGCAACAACAAACAGGTATGGAAGTTTAACCTAATTTTAGAATCAACCTCAAACGGTCAGCTTGATTTAGGTCAATGTATCAATATGAAGGTGAGGAGAGAAAATATTTGATGGGGCTATTCATAATTCTTTAAGCTATGCTTTAAATTATTAATGATTTCATCCTTTATGTCTTTTGGTGAAATAAGCGCAACATCCCTTCCAAACCCAAGTAGGGTGCTTATTAATTCAGCAGTGTGGTATACCTTAAATGTAATTATCATCTCAGTTTCACTTTTACTAATAATTTCTTGGGTAGGATGAATGGGCGTTTCTTGGAATTGTGCAATTTTATCCTTTTTTACCAGCAACTTAACTTCCACGGGCGCCTGATTATGTTGATGATAAATTCCTAAGCTGTATTTAAAATACTCGTCTGCATTAAAATTGGTGTCAACGAAAAAGGCCTCCTTTGTTTCTGTTAATTTTTGAATTCTACAAAGCTTGAAAACATTGGTACCTGCATTTGGCCTGTTGGCAGTAGAATAAGCCAACATGTGCCATTCATTTCTATATTCCTTTAATAGGTAGGGTGAAATGGTTCTTGTTGATTCTTCCTTGCCATAAGATTTATAAGTCATTGTGAGGGCTTGCTTATTAGTAATTGCCTGGTATATGGTTTCAAGCCATTCATGGCCGCTATTATTACTAGATTCACCTACCTGAAGGATTTTGCTATTGTCGGCATTTAGGCTTCTTAGCATACTGCCAGCCATAATTCTGGTGATAACATCATTGAATTTTTGATAAATACTAGATCCTTTAAACACCGAAAAAGTATTCACGGCCATTTCTAAAAGCTTTTTTTCTTCATCTAATAGGGTTGTTTTCCAAATGGTGTCGTCTTCATATTTATAACGCCTTTTGGCTCCCTTCAATTTTTCAATTTCTATTCCTAATTCTTCAATCCTTTTTATGTCTTCATAAACAGATCTTATTGCTATTCCCTCATATCCATCCTTTAGAAGCGACTCGTTTACTTTTTCTTGGATTTCGGCCATGGTATAGCCCCTTCTAGATATTAAAAAACCTTCAAGCAATTGCAGGCGTTTATTGATGTTCTTGTCTACTGGCATTTTTGCAGATAATTATGTTTTGTTTGCAAAACAAAACTAGTAAATAAAATTAGCATTGGGCATTATTATTTTTATAAACCTAATAATCAACATTTTAAAAATTATTTGACTTTGCTTTTGAATTTTGCGGAAAGCCTGCAATTTAGGAAACTATACTTGCAGTACATAAATGATAAGACACATAAATGCCAATTAATTATAAAGTCAAAACTAAAAAACAACTCATTAATAAAAATATATAAACATCTAAAGGAGGACGTTTGGGTTAACTGTTAATAGCAGTTCTCCCATCCCTCCAATGATTAAAAAATTAATAATAACAATTACCATGGAACAATCACTTCAATTAATTCACACCATTTGGGCAGAAAGCAAGGACACATTCTCTTTAGAAAATGCCACTAAAAAGACCAAGCCTCACCTGGCCAAGTTAAAAAAGTTTTTGAAAAAAGACCTTAACGATACGGAGTTATTTTTGTTCGCTATGATGGCGTACCTATTTGTATACCCCAAAGCCGATTACCTAAACATCATAGCTAAGCAATTAAACATGGATACTTGGGATATTTTTAAATCAGGAATTTCTTTTAATGCGCTACTTAGCCATGGTCTGCTTGAACATTTGCCTGAAGAGGCTTATGAGAATTTAGGCGTTCTGATGTTTGATTGTATTGATTTCTACCTACCCAAACGCATTTTTAATAAATATTTTCGTCCTGAAATGAATGGCATACCATTTCGTGTTACCATTAAGGAGGATAAAACAAATCAACGAGCTGCCTAAAAAAATATACGATGAAGAGTACAATAATAGAAAAATATTTCTCTGCAGATGATAGTCTTGCCGAAAGAAAATTCATAGAAGAATATTGGGGTGAACTACCTCAGCATCCTATGTATTGGCACATTGCATGTTTGGACAATTTACAAATGGATACTATAGTTTATTGCAAAGGCTCTTCAGAAGATTTTAGAGAATCAATTGCATTCAATTTAAATTCAAAAATTGCTAAAATACAATACCCCGACAAAGATGCTATTTCGTTTATTTTAGCCACGCATGGCATAAAGGGGTTTGATCCAAACGGACTATTGTATAAACTACCTGCTATGTCTTACCTGCACCGAAAAATTGCCAACAGAACCAATGGTTATCTAATTTACAAGAGCCAGGCGGTTGAACTATACCAAACCCTTGCAGGCGTTTCAAAAATTGAAGCCCATGAATGGGTTCAAAAATGGAACAGAAAGGATAAACAAGCTCGATTGAAGGTAGAGAGCCTATTTTTAAATGAAGTCTCACTTAAGGAAATTTTCGAGAGCTCTTTAGGCTATTTTATGAATGAGCCTAAGGCAGCGGCAAAATTGGTTCTAAAAAATTGTTTTTAATAAAATTACGGTTCGAACCGACAAAAAACTATAAAAAATAAGAGTAATATGAATAGAAAATGGATTGTGACATTTACAACCACTGCAAGTGCTGGTTTGTTTTTAAAAGAAACCGTTGAGGCAACAGATTGGTCTCACGCAAAAAACCTCATGATGAGTAAATATGTTGGGATAAAAGTATTAAATTACACGCTAATAAGGTAATCTTATATGCGGTTGTGGCGGAAAGTTGGACTATACTAGTTGATCCAACGTGGTAGTCGCGCCTATGCAAAACATAGGTGCTGCGCAAGCAGCATGGAGGTTCAAGTCCTCCCGACCGTACTAAAAAAATGAAAAATACAGGAACGCTTATTCTTAAGTATCATGGTGATGCTTATCAATGCAAACAGAAAAATTTTGAGATTAATATGGAGCTTACAAATGGAACAATAAGTTTTGGTTTCACATTTGAATTTCCTGGCTCATCAACCATTGAAAAAGTGAGTTTAAATCTAGGTGAAACGCCAGAATCAGATGGGATATTAAAACCATTTGGATTGGAGTTTATTAAAATCAATGCTGAAATGTTTTACCTACACTTTAATTTGGTTGAAGAACTTGAGGAGGCAGAATTATTTGGTGCTGTTGCCATGTTTAAAGCACCATTTCCTCAAATAAAAGATCAATTTTCAGTGTATGATTTTACCCAAAACAGCACTAATCGCTAGTGTTTAATGAGGTTTTAAAAGTATTTATCAAAATTAAACCCGCTTGTCAATTTATGGCATGGTTATGAATTATATTTGATAGAACACAATTTATAAAAATATGAAATGTCCATTTTGCTCTGAAGAAATTAACGACAATGCAATTAAATGTAAGCATTGTGGTGAGGTGTTAAACCAATCAGCTTTCAATAATTTAAACAATCAATATTCCAGGGAGTCCTCAAACTACGTTCCAGAGGACGATGCCATAAAGGCTGCCTTTGATAAAATTGATGCTAACAATGGAAAATTTGTAGCCGAATTTAATGGACTTGCATTAATCTTAGGATTAATTTGGTACATGATAAAAGGAATGTGGGCCAAGGCATTTATTCTTTTTATTTTGGTATTAATATCAGGAGGTTTACTTGCAATCCCCCTTTGGATTTATTGCAGCTTTGCAGGTTATTATGATTATTACTTATTTAAAGTAAAAGGTAAAAACTTGTGGTAAAAGGGGTTTTAATGATTTTTTTAAATACATAAATTTTATTAGCTTACAGTAACTTTATGACGAAAACCCAATAGTTAGAACAAATTTAAAAATTCAAGAATATGATAGTTAGACATGTGGCTTTAGAAAATGAATGGAATACAAATGAGAATTTACAAAATGCTCAAAAACTAATTTTGGGCTCGTTTAATCCATACAATATTAATGGGGATAATACTGATTATTTCTATGGAAGGGGAACAAATTATTTTTGGAAAGCCTTAGCTGAATTAAATAATTTAAATCCTAATATTTTCTTCAACAATTTAGATTTAAAATTAGAGTATATGCATAGGTATAGATTTTGTTTTATGGATGTAATCGATTCTATCGAAATAGAATGTCAAGGGAATAATGAATTAATAATCAATAATTTCATTAACCAGAAAATATATACCGAATTTTCTGACCAAGTTTTATTTACAACAAGGACAATGTTTGAAAATAATGAAATTAAAGTTACACGAACATATAATCACAGCATCATTAATTTAATACAACAAGGTGGCATTCAAAGAGTTATTCACACTATGGGAAATAATACCATCGGAATTGATTTCACAACAAAATGGCAAGAAAGACGACTTGGGGAATATGGTTTTCAAGGTTTCATAAATCAAATAGTAAATCAGAATAATATAAACTTCATTTCGCAATCTTACAGCCCAAGTGGGCGAGCTGTTAATATAGGTGGTCCAAATTATTTTAACATTCTAAAAAACTGGTTACAGGACAATATAATAGATGGATAAACTAGACCACCTAAAAGTGCGCAGGTATCATTGCGATTCAGCAGGCGCAACACATGGCTACGATTGCCTTCACGCAAACTGCAATACAACACACAATACAACTATTTAATATAAATTGAATATATGAACGAAATTATTTGCCCACATTGTAAAAAAGTATTTAAAGTAGATGAAGCTGGTTTTGCCGATATTTTAAAGCAAGTTAGAGACCATAGATTTGAAGAAGAAATACAACAGCGATTAGCCCTTGCTGAAAAGGAAAAAGAAAATGCTGTTAAACTGGCTGAAGCGAATCTTAGAAATTCATTGCAAGAAAATTTAGTAAAAAAGGACAAAGAAATAATAGCACTTCAAGCTAAAAATGAACAAGATCTTTCATTACAGTTAGCCGAAAAAACAGCAGAAATTGCTGAAATGTTATCTAAAATAGAGAAGGCTGAATTAGAAACCAAACTTAAAGTTACGGAAGCTGTTCAAAAAATAGAAAAAGAAAGAGACACCTTAGCAAATGATTTAAAAACCAAAGAACTAGAAAAACAAAACCTTGAAAGTTCTTTAAAGCATCAGTATTCAACAGAATTACAAAGTAAAGATGCAATTATAAAATACAAGGATGAGGAGATAGCTCGTGTAAAAGATATGAAACTCAAACTATCTACTAAAATGATAGGAGAAACGCTTGAACAACATTGTGAAATAGAGTTTAACAAACTTCGTGCTACAGCATTTCAAAAATCCTATTTTGAAAAAGACAATGATTCAAAGTTGGGGAGTAAGGGCGATTTTATTTATAAAGAAAATGATGATTCGGGTAATGAAATTATCTCAATCATGTTTGAAATGAAGAATGAGGGAGATGAAACGGCAACGAAAAAAAGAAACGAAGATTTTTTTAAAGAACTAGACAAAGACCGCACAGAAAAGAAATGTGAATATGCCGTGCTGGTTTCACTTTTAGAGGCAGATAGCGAGCTTTATAACTCAGGGATTGTTGATGTGTCGCACAAGTACAACAAAATGTATGTGGTACGCCCACAGTTTTTTATTCCTATTATTACTTTACTCCGCAATGCTGCCATGAACTCTATGCAATATAAATCAGAACTTGCTTTGGTAAGAAGCCAGAATATAGATATTACCAATTTTGAGGATAAAATGAATACTTTTAAAGATGGCTTGGCAAGAAATTTTGAATTGTCAAGTCGTAAATTCAAAGAAGCAATTGACAGTATAGATAAGACAATAAAAGATTTAGAAAAAACCAAGGTAACCTTGTTGTCATCGGAAAATCACTTGCGACTTGCAAGTGAGAAAACAGAAGATTTAACAATTAGAAAATTAACCTATAACAATCCAACCATGAAGGCAAAGTTTGATGATTTATTGGATAAAACTAAAATAGAGTGATAATAAACCAATAAGAAATTGGCAAAAAAATCACGTTTCGGTAAGCTAAACGACCAGATAATATTGATTATTTTCTAGATATATAACAAAAGAATTCACTCTTTTTACAAGGTAAGAGTGGGTGATCTTTTGCAGGTTTAGCTTGTAAATTTTAACAATTTTAAAAGAAGTAACTTTTTTAAGTTTAAATGGTAACGTTACAAAGCGCTATTAGTACAAACGTTTGAATGAAGTTTGTGGCATGAAAAAACTGATCCTTCACCCACAAGATAGCACAACAGATTTTTTAGATATCATTTATGCGCTAATTCCAGAAGACGAAAAAACGGTAATTACAGCTGGTGCTGACAAACAAACTATTATTGATTTAATTAAATTGCACGATAGGGTAATGATGATGGGCCATGGATCACCAAATGGCTTGTTTGCAGTTGGACAGTTTTATACAGAAAATGGTTATGTGATTGATGAAAGTTTTATTCCATTTTTAAAAAAGCTGAGTTAAACAAATAAGTGCAATTTTTTAAACAAAAATAAAAATAAAGACGGGCTGCGAGAGCCAACTGGCTGACAACCCAATGTGACAAAAAAATAGTATTATTGAGCTTTAAAAGTGGAGACCAGAACCCACACAAAAAAACGGGGCGTAATCCTAAAAGCTAGATAAGTAGGAATAAAATTTAATTCAATAAATATGTCAAGAACAGTAAGCACAGCAGCATCATGTAAAAATTGCGGAGGAACCGTAATAATTGAGGTAACAGGTCTTCCAGATGTTATGTCTCCTCATACGGGTCAAACTGGTGGAATAGTATCAAAACCATGTCCAAAATGTTACCAAACATCAGTTTATTCTTATACTATTTACGAACATCAATTCAGAGACCTGCGTTAAAAAAACTTTCAGAAAACACTTATCCAAAAACCATGGCAATATCGGTTGCATGGCGTTGGGCATGATTAAACAACTCATCGGTCAAAGGCAGGCTGACCACCTATAGTGACAAACTATAAAGTGGAGAAAAGAAAACCACTAAAAAAACATCGAGGATTCTGAAAATCGATTAGAGTAGGAACAAAAATTAAAAAATTAAAAAAATGGAATTTCAAAAATTAAAAAAACATTCTGACCTTGCCGTAAAAGCTGATTTTATTGAATTACCTGAGAGCAATTACGACTATAATAAAGACATCAGATTTGATGTTTATAACTCTGAAGTAATGGCAATGGCTGGTACTTCTTCAAATACAATATTGTCGCAAAAAACACCAGGCTATGATGGTGATTCTGATAATGACTAAAAAAAGGGGGTGTCTTTCAGCCACCCCCTTTTTCAATAATATTCACTAATCATTTTCAATTATTTTGATTCTTATATGAAGACGCTAATTATTACAAACTCTTATGATGTAACCTCAGATATGATAATTTCTCATGTAGGTCATGAAAACATTTTTAGGTTAAACTTCGATTTACTATCTGATTATTCAATTTACATAAATAGTAAAACATTTTCAATTAGTTCCCCTCAGAAGAAAATATATGAAAATGAAATTTCTAAAGTTTATTGGCGCAAACCTTTTAATACTAAAAATAATACCGAATATTATGAACTGGTTGAGAGGAAACTAATGTTAAAACAAATTTTCAATATTTTATTTGAAAAGGGAAAAGCTATCTTAGTAAATCCTCATAAAGAATCATCAATTGGAAAGCTCTTGCAACTGCGAACAGCTAACAATTTCTTTAAAGTTCCCGAATGGGAAATGATATTTAATCAAAAATCGCAATTTACTGAATGCATAACCAAAAGCTTATCATCTTCAATAATTGATATAGATAAAATACTCTACTCTACCAAAGTTATAACAAATGAACTAGATACGAGTGAATGTTGGCATCTTCAAAATTATATAAAAAAAGAGAAGGATTTGACTGTAGTATACATTTATGGTGAGATATATGCATTTGAATTAGAGGGTACTTTCAATCAAATTGATTGGAGGAAAGATCAAATTGCCAATACAAAAAAATGGCAATTGCATAAAATAAACCCACACCTTTCTAATTCAATAGACAATTATATGAAGAAACTAAATCTAGATTATGGGCGGTTAGATTTTGTTATCTCTAACGATGAGTATTTTTTTCTTGAAGTAAATATTAATGGACAATGGGCGTTTCTTGATACTCAGAACGAGTATGGTTTATTAAGCGCAATGTCTAAGTATATTCACCCTCTAACCGTTACCAAATTCTTAAAATAAATATTAAAACATTTTACGCATGGCAAGCAAGCCTAAAATTGGAAAGTCAGGTATGCCAAAAATGTAGGCGAACCTGTATTTGTCTATATAATATTTTTTAGACACAACACTATCAAATACTAGGGTAGTAGCAGTATTCAAAATTATAACAATTGAATTTTGAAACTATTATTTATACAATAATAATCCTTTAGAACACATTTCCTTGGCGCAAATTTCTCTGTGTCTTTTTGCGCTCAACCTAGCTTTTATCTCATACGGATTGTTAAAATACCCTTTTGTTAGCAAAAAATTTTCGTAGTCTTTTTGGTGTTTTTGAGAAGGTGTCCTCACCCCATTTTTAGTACAGTTCAAAAGTATAGATTTTTGTTTTAAATTAATTCAGTGTTAAATATTATTGTTTAGCCTAGAAACACAATTCTACCCCAACATCCGCAGGCTTCATTTTATTAGCTAGTTTAGTATCATTAATTATTTTGTTAGTTAAAGATGATCGCCATAATTTAAACTCAATAGGTGTTCTATCTGCAAGAGCTGAATGAGGTCTTTCAAGATTGTATTCATGCATCCATTCAGATGCCAGCTCTCTGGCATGATCAACTGAATGAAAAAGATTTGCATTCAGCAACTCTCTTCTGCATGTTCCATTAAACCTCTCTATCAAGCTGTTTTGAGTTGGTTTTCCAGGTTGAATGTAGGTTAGTATGATATTATTATCAAATGCCCATTTTTTTAGCTTGTGGCTTATATACTCTGGGCCATTGTCTATTCTAATCTCTTTTGGCAGATCCCTATATTCTCCGATTCTTTCAAGCGTTCTAATAACTCTTTTTGTAGGGAATGATGTTTCTACTTCAAGAGAGAGGCATTCACGATTATAATCATCAATAATATTCAAAGACCTTATTTTTCTGCCATCCATCAAGCTATCACTCATAAAGTCCATTGACCAGCATAGGTTCTCATACAATGGCTGTAGAATTAGCTTTCTAGCCCTCTCGGGCAGCCTTTTACGAACCTTCTTAGGTAAAGTTAGCATTAGTTCCTTGTAAACTCTTTCAATGCGCTTATGATTGATTTTATGTCCTTTCTTGCGAATCATCTTTGTTATCATGGGGCAACCATGCGGCCGCTTCTCAATGCAGGATTGAATTTCATGAATTACTAACGAATCATCCTTTGGCTTGGCTTTATATCGGAATTGACTTCCGCTCATGCCTACCAGCGCGCAGGCCCGACTTTTAGGAAGATTATATAATGAAATTGCTTCCATTGCTATTTCCCTCCGTTGGTCGGGCCCCAGCCCTTTTTTGATACAATCTCCTTTAATGCTAAATGGTCTAAACTCAAATCTGCAAACATCCTCTTGAGCTTTGAATTTTCTTCTTGTAGGTCTTTTAAACGCTTTAAATCAGAAGCCTCCATTCCTCCATAGCGCTCTTTCCATTTGTAAAAACTGCCTGGTGTGATTCCTAATTCTCGTGCAATGTCCTCTACTTTGCGACCGTTTTCGTGCTCCTTGAGTGCGTTAACAATCTGAGCTTCTGTGAAATTACTTTTTTTCATTTTAGTTTATGTGAAAGTTAATGTTTTTTATACTTTCAAATTGAACTAATTTTGGGGAAGAGGACA
>CAIYNF010000171.1 GCA_903927505.1 uncultured Bacteroidota bacterium
AATTTTTTCTACTTGATCAAGCATACTACAGAACTAATGCACTAATAACATCTTTATTTCAAGTTTGTTTTTCTTTTACCCATTCAACAACTCCACCAACTTGGCTTTTACCTTATCTGTATTGGGTAAAATTTCTGCTTCTAAGCCCATGTTCATTGGAATTGCAGGTACGTTTTTAGAACCTAAGGTGGCAACAGGTGCATCTAAGCTGGTAAAACATTGTTGCATAATGCGGGCAGCCAAAGATTCTGCAAAGCTGTTATTCAATGCTTCTTCTGTTAATACCAAACATTTGCCATGCCTGCGAACGGCTGCCATTACTGCCTCTTCATCTAATGGCAACAATGTTCTTAAATCTAAAACTTCTACTTGTCCGGGTAAATCTTTGGCGGCACCCAAGGCCCAATATACACCCATACCATAAGTTACAACCACGCAAGATTCGCCATTTTCCAGGGCATCTTCACTGGCTTCTAAAACTGTATTTGCTTTTCCAAATGGTAAAATATAATCTTCATCTGGCTCTACACAGCGGGCCAATTCTGTACCCGGATTTTTGCTCCAATACAATCCTTTATGCTCTAACATAATACAAGGGTTGCCATCATAATAAGCGGCTTTCATTAAGCCCTTCATATCTGCCGCATTGCTTGGGTAAGCAATCTTAATTCCTTTTAATGTAAGCAAGGTAGATTCTATACTTCCACTGTGGTAGGGGCCTCCCCCGCCATAAGCACCAATTGGAATTCTTATTACCGCGCTTACAGGATATTTACCCATAGTTAAGTAACTCGATTTGGTTATCTCACAAACCAATTGGTTCATGGCTGTCCACACATAATCTGCAAACTGAATTTCTACAATTGGTTTTACCCCAATGGCGCTCATACCTGCTGTTGAACCTACAATGTATGCCTCTTGAATAGGTGTATTAAATACCCTGTCTTCGCCATATTTAACAGCTAAAGTTGCAGCTTCTCTGAACACACCACCTAATCTTGCACCTACATCTTGTCCGTAAAACAAACATTCTGGGTGCTTGGCCAATAACTCATCAACGGCATGTAAGGCGGCATCTACCATTACCACAGGCTCCTTGCCTTCTGGCTTTCTAATTCCTTGTTCTACGGCTGCGCCGCTTGGTGCATAAACATGGTCTTCTGCGCTACCCGCAATTGGTTCGGCCGAAGCCACAGCCAATTTAAATTGTTGCGCAACCTTGTCGGTTTCTATATCGTTTATTTCTTTTAACTCGGCTTCACTAATTCCTAAGCCAAGCAAATACGCATGTAATTTTGGACCTGGATCATCTTTTAAATGTTTGGCCATGTCTTCTTCTGTGCGGTACCATTCTTTTCTAACGCCCGAGGTATGGTGACCCAACAAAGGCACTTTGGCATGCAATAAAATGGGTGCCCTAAATTCTCTTACATAATCTATACACTGCAAAACAGCATTCCATGATTTGGCAAAATCGCTGCCATCTACCCGCATTCTTTGCATGCCTTTAAAACCACCAGCATATTCATAAGCATCCATGGCACGCATTTCATTGCCACTGGCGCTAATGCCCCAATCATTGTCCTGAACCAAATAAATAATAGGCAATTTTTTAAGCACCGCCATTTGAAAAGCTTCCGCTACTTCTCCTTCTGTAATGGCACCATCACCAATGCTGCAAACTACTACAGGTCTTTCTTTGGGATCTATTAAACCCTGACTTTCCAAATAGGCAACACCATGCGCCATACCCGTTGCTGGAATTGCCTGCATACCTGTTGCACTGCTAGAGTGCAGCATGCGCACAAAACCTTCACGTTTTAAATTCGGATGGGAGTAATAGGTTCGGCCTCCAGAAAATGGATCTTCTCCTTTTGCCAATAACTGCAACATGAGTTCATAAGGGCTCATGCCCATACCCAATAGCATGCTCTCATCTCGGTAATAAGGAGCGGCAAAATCTATTTCCGTTAACTGCATACCCATTGCCAATTGAATGGCTTCGTGGCCACGACTGGTGGAGTGTACGTATTTGGTAATAGGGCGATTAGCGTCGTAAATCTCGGCCATGGCGCGGGCTGCACACATGTGCGCATAGGCTTCTAAAAGAATTTCTTTGTCCATATGAAGTATGCAAGTTTAATTAAATTATCACAAAAGTCATCTGGTTTTTATGCCCAAACTGTGCGCAATTGCCAAGTTTTTGGTTCGAACCGAAACAACTTTTACAAAAACATAATTCTGAAGCTAGCTGCATAAGTATGCCTGCTTTTGCCTAATTTTGCCCGATGCAAAGTAAAGTAACAACTTTTCAGAAAATAGCCGTAGCCGTTGCCTTTTCACCCAGGTGTGAAGCAATAATTGCCGAGGCACGCCAATTGCAACAGGCCTTTCATAGCCAAATGATTTTTATTCATGTAGGTAAAAAAAGCATGCAAGAAGAGCAATATCTCAAGCATTTGCTCCACCGTTTTCAATTGGATCAGCCCAATAATGAAGTAATTTGGAGAGAAGGCGATCCGGTGGAAACCATCCTTGAAATTTGTCAGACACAAAATGTAGATTTATTGGTGGCAGGCGCTTTAGAAAAAGAAACCTTGCTTAAATATTTCTTAGGTGGCATATCCAGACAATTGAGCAGAAAAGTAAAATGCAGCATGTTAATGCTTACCGAACCCAATATTCACCCAGGAGGCTTTAAGCACTTGGTGGTAGAGGGTACAGACCACCCTAAAACAGAAAATACCATTTCGGTAGCCGTAGAATTGGCAAAGGCTTTTCAATCCAATACACTTTCAATTATTCAAGAAAGCGACCTCAGCAAATTGGCCTTAATAAGAAGTGATGATTTTAAAGAAAACGAAGCCGACGAGCACAAAGAAACTTTATTGAAGGAAGAAGACGAGAAGTTGGAAGAAATTTTGCGTTGCACAGATTGTGGCGAATTGGCCATCAATACAGAAAGAATTGAAGGCAAGCCCGGCTATGTGATTAGCAAATTTGCAAGAGAAAAATCGGCAGATTTATTGGTTGTAAATTCACCTGATATAACCATGAATTTATTGGATAGGGTTTTTCCACATGATATAGAATATGCCTTGGCAGATTTGCCATGTAATTTATTAATTATTCATCCCAAAAATGCAGATTAAATAAGGATGGAAACCTTAAGCCATACCGAAAACATTAGTTTGCTGCTTAGCATTGGCCTCATGCTAATTTCTGCCCGCTTATTTGGTGAATTTTTTAGAAAATTTAAAATGCCTTTGGTAGTAGGCGAACTCATTGCCGGCGTAGTACTTGGACCTTCCCTTTTAGGTGCCTTTGCCCCTAAAGTAAGTGAGTATATTTATACCCATAACGACCATGCCTCATTGGCCTTGAATGGCATTACCAATATTTCTATTATCATGTTGCTTTTTGTGGCGGGCATGGAACTCAATTTATCCTTGATTAGACAACAAGGAAAAGCAGCATTTTCTACCAGCATGTTTGGTTTAATTATTCCCTTGGGATTAGGATTTGTAACTGCTTATTATGCTTATGAATGGTATGGCAGAAACAGCACAGACAAGGTGGTATTTGCCTTGTTTATGGGAACCTCTATGGCCATCTCTGCCCTACCTGTTATTGCCCGAACGCTTATTGATTTAAATTTATTTAAAACCAAGATTGGCTCTATTATTATTACGGCAGCCATGTTCAATGATTTAATTGGTTGGATTTTGTTTTCTATGATTATGGGAATGCTAAAAGGGAGTGCCAACCACAGTGTGGTACTTACGCTTTTGTATACCGTAGCTTACGCTATTTTGATGCTAACCGCCGGAAGGTTTTTTATTAATAAATCACTGCCATGGGCGCAAAGAAATTTTAGTTGGCCAGGCGGCTTTTTAAGCCTTTCATTGGGCCTCGCATTCTTGGGAGCAGCCTTTACAGAATTTATTGGATTACATGCCATTTTTGGTGCATTTATTATTGGAATAGCGGTGGGCGATTCTGTTTTGGTAACAGAAAAAACAAAAGACATTGTGAGCCAATTTGTGACCAATATTTTTGCGCCTTTGTTTTTTGTATCTATTGGTTTCAAAGTAAATTTCATTGCCAATTTTGATTTGCAAATTTGCGCGGTGGTTTTAGTAGTAGCAGTTATTGGTAAAATTTCGGGTGCTTTTATTGGCGCTAAAATTGGTGGCTTAAGCAACAAAGAATCCTTGGCCATTGGCTTTGGCATGAATGCCAGAGGCGCCATGGAAATTATCTTAGCTACCCTGGCTTTACAAGCCAAATTAATTGGCGAAGAATTGTATGTTGCCATTGTTATTATGGCTGTTATTACCAGTATTATGGCTGGCCCAATGTTGAATTGGTTAATTAAAACCAAGGGCAGTGCCGAACCAAGTTCAACAAATTAAAAAACCTTTCGCATTGCATGGCAAAAGATAAACTCAGACGTTTCGCAGAATTTTTAAACTTCCCCAATTGCTTTGATTATCCTAAACATTTAAAGGGAAAATGGAAGCAAGAATATTTTAAAAACAATAACCCTATTGTATTGGAATTGGCTTGTGGCAAAGGTGAATATACCGTTGCATTGGCAGCAGCTTTTCCAGAAAAAAACTTCATTGGCATTGATATTAAATCTAACCGTATGTGGGTTGGTGCAAGAATGGCATTGGCTGCAAAGCAAGAGAATGCGGCCTTTGCGCGACTCATCATTGAAAAATTAGAAGAGCATTTTGAAAAAGGGGAAGTAAGTGAAATTTGGATTACTTTTCCAGATCCTTTTCCAAAAGACCGACACGAAAAACACCGCTTAACACATCCAAGGTTTTTAAAAGTATACCAGGAAGTTTTGCCTGCAAACGGCCTCATTAATTTTAAAACAGACGACGATGGCCTGTTTAATTATACCGAAGAATTATTTAAGCAATTGGGCATTGCGCCCATTCAGGTAGTGAGAGATGTGCATGGTACCGAAGAAGCCGATGCCTATGTAAGAGACATTAGCACACATTACGAGAAACTTTTTAGGGGCAGAGGCAGAACCATCAAGTTCATGAAATTTCTCCTTCCAGCTCAATTGCCTGAAGTGAAATAGTACTTAATTCTTATAGAACTTTTTTTGAAAACACGCATCCTTGGACTCTATATTTAGGATATAAAAGCCAGGGTACAGGCCAGATATATCCAATTCATTGCAATTGCTGCTTTGAAGGACTAATTGGCCATTTAAATTAACAACTTTGATTGAATAGGATTGGGCAAAATTTATGCCTTCAATATGTATGTTAGTTTGAGCAGGATTAGGGTAAATTAACATTTCGTTTTCCGAACCCATTGCCATTGGGTTTATGCCTGTTGCATTTCCAAATTCATCGAAAACATATAAAAAGGCATCCGGCTCTTGTTCTGGATGCCCTGAATTCTTATAAGCTCCATAAGCAATGCATCCTCCATTAGCTAATGCTTTAACCCCGCTCAAATAAAAATTTTTATTCTCAATATGTTTTTCCCAAACTAAATTCAATGCCGTATCATACTTTGCAATAACAATTACGGATTGGCCTATTTGTTCCAAAAAATTATCAAAATGAAAATTAGCCCCAACTATGAAATTATTTTGTTGAAAATCTATTGACTGATTGATTGCCGGCCTACTATTGATCCAAAAATTAGGGCTATTAGTTACAGCAAATTTTTTCGTAAATTGTGATTTATGCCAATCACCATTTTTTAAATTTACTTGATGGATAAAGAAAAAATTGCTGTCGGGTAATTGTGTTATATTTCTTAGTTGTTGTATAAATCCAAGGCTATAACAATTATTTCCAAGCACCTTATTGTCTCCAATTTGACCGTTTAATTGCCAATTTCCTAATTCATTAAATGCAATAGAAGGAACCATTTCATTTAACTTATTTAGGTCCTTATCATAAAACTGAATTGACAAGGGATAAGGAAAAAACAAAGGATTAAAATCAACTCTTTTTACAATAAAATATTTGACAGAAGTTGAATCTTGAAACACATTTATTCCTGATCCTTCCAAAAATTCATCAAACACCATGGTATCTTTTAATTCATAACGCTGGTCTTTAATACTATTGGAATTTGGTTGGAATGTAAATAGATAATTATTTACATAATCATTAGATACTTTCTGCTTATCTATAACAAGACAATTGGCAACAAATTGCGAATCTAAAGGCGAATAAACCACTGATAAATGTTTGTAAACTGCACTATCGCTGGGTAAACAATTCATGAAGTTGCGCACTGATATGACATCCAAATTTGAATCTAAAACCCAAACACAAGGGAATGATTTTCCATTATTCAATTTTGCAAGGCTCCATAAATACAATTTATCGCCAATTGGAATAGCTGTCCATGGATAAACTATGGTATCATGTGTTGCAATTTTTTGGGATTGAAAGGCATTGAATTTTTGATCACTTTTCAGCAACCATACTTGATTAACTTCTCCTCCAACCTGTATTTCCGCTCCTTGTTGCCCAAAAAACAAATAGGATGAACCCCATTGTAGGCAATAATTTTGGATTTCAAACCTATTACTAGCAAAGGTTGTTAACTTATTTTGCTGGGCAAAAAGGGTGTTACAAAGCAAGAATAAATAAAGGGCAATCCAATTTTTCATAAGGTGAAATTGTCTTTCCTGTTTTCAGAAATAGAAATTACTACTCAATTTAATTTAAATAATAGATACTCAAATCTAAATAAGTGTTTTTATGATTTTATTATGAAATTTCTACTTCCAGCTCAATTGCCTGAAGTGAAAAGTTTTTGAACTTCAGCAAGCTTTTGCAGGGCCAATTGAATGGCTTTGTCTTCTTTCTGAATAACCGCATAATAGCCTTGGTCTCTCCACAACTGACGGGCAATAAGGGCCTTTATTTGCAATTTAATAAATCCTTCTGAACGCTTAATTTCTTGGGCACTTGGCGCTTTAATGCCGCTGCTAATGGCAAAGTTTAAAAATTGCTGAAAGGCATCTGCATTAATTTGGTAGGCCTCGTTATATATTTTTAAATTTGGTATACTTGAAATGGCTTTTCTGTTTTGATCCAAATAATCATAGGCAAATTTTCCTATGAGGGCATTGGCAACAACCTGGCTCAAAAATGCAGAAGAAAAAGAGGTATCAATGGGCACAAAATAATCCGGCATAATTCCTCCACCGGCATGCACTACACGATGTAGTTTTTTGGTATAAAAAGGTGTTGAATCAAAAATGGCCAACTTGTCTCCATTTTCCAATTCGCCATTTTCATACCTGTTAATAATATCGTGTTCGTACAAATCTTTATCGGTATAATCTTTTTGTATACACCTGCCGCTTGGCGTGTAATACCTTGCCACCGTAAGTCTTATGGCCGAACCATCACTTAAGCCATAAGGTTCTTGTACCAAGCCTTTGCCAAAACTTCTTCGGCCAATAATCATTCCCCTGTCCCAATCCTGAATGGCTCCACTTACAATTTCACTTGCCGATGCAGAACCCTCATCTATGAGAATAACCAATTTTCCTTTTTCAAATACACCCCCCGTTTCAGCATTGTATTCAGAACGCGGTTTGGTTCTCCCTTCTGTATACACAATTAATTTATGGTCGTCTAACAACTCATCCACCAATTGAATGGCAGTACTTAAATAGCCACCCGGATTGCCTCTTAAATCGAGTATGAGATTTTTTAAATCGTCTTTCTTTAATTCTTCAAAAGCTTTGATAAATTCTTCATGCGTATTTTCTGCAAACCTGCTAATTTTAATATAGCCAGTTTCTTTGTTTAACATGCGCCAAGCATCAATGCTAAAAATTGGAATTTTACCACGCGTAATGGTGAAAGGCAAAACTGCTTTACTAGAAGGACGGTAAATACTCACTTTTACTTTTGTTCCTCCTTTTCCGCGTAACAATTTAAACACCCGTTCGCTGGTAATTTTTACCCCTGCCACCAAGGCACTATCAACGCGTATAATTCTATCGCCAGATAAAATACCTAGTTCTTGTGAAGGTCCGCCATTTAAGGCCGCAACCACCATGATAGTATCATTAACAATATTAAATTCTACACCAATTCCTTCAAAATTTCCATCCAATTGCTCGTTGGCTACTTTTAAATCGGAGGCAGGTATATAAACAGAATGTGGATCCAAACCATGCAATAAATCATTGATGGCATCTTGCTCCAATCCTTCAAAATTTACCGTATCAACATAAGATTGCTGAATAATAGAAAACAATTCCGTAAACTTGTTTTTACCACCCATAAACGACTGAATAGACGTGGCGGGTCTAAGAAAAATTCCGAGTAATAAACCAATTGATAAAACAAGCGCATAAATAAATGGCTGCCATTTATTGAAATTATTTGACATATTTTTGAAATCCTATAGGGCAAATATAAGCGCAGACATGTTTATTTAAAGCTGGCATGACAAAGAAAAAAATAATAAAAACAACCGAGGCAGATTCCAATCACAAAGATTTGGATAAAATGAGCACCAAAACACTTTTGGCAAGCATTAACCAAGAAGACCAAACGGTGCCATTGGCTATAGAAAAGGCCTTGCCAAAAATTGAAAAATTGGTGAATGCTGTTTATGCCAAAATGAAAGAAGGTGGAAGGTTGTTTTATATGGGAGCCGGCACCAGTGGCCGTTTGGGCGTAGTTGATGCAAGCGAATGCCCTCCTACCTATGGGGTGCCTTTTGGCTTGGTAATTGGCCTTATTGCAGGTGGAGATAAAGCCATTAGAAAAGCAGTAGAATTTGCCGAAGACGATACCCAACAAGGTTGGAAAGATTTGCAAAAACACAAAATTAGCAACAAAGATTTTGTAATTGGAATTGCCGCAAGTGGCACCACGCCATACGTTATTGCAGCCTTAGAAGAAGCCAATAAAGCCGGCATAGGCACGGGTTGTATTGCCTGCAATAAAAACTCGCCCTTGGCACAAACCGCGCAATACCCCGTTGAGGTGGTAGTTGGACCAGAGTTTGTTACAGGAAGTACACGCATGAAAGCCGGTACGGCCCAAAAATTAGTACTCAATATGATTAGCACTTCGGTGATGATTAAATTAGGAAAAGTAAAGGGCAATAAAATGGTAGACATGCGCCTGAGTAACCATAAATTGGTGCAACGCGGCGTATTAATGGTAATGAAAGAATTAAACATTACCGAGAAAAAAGCAAAAGATTTATTGTTGATGCATGGCAATGTTAGAAAAGCTATATTGGCCTATCAAAAAAAATAAATGGAATTACTTCTTAAGATTTTAACGGTTTTGTTTTGGAGTGCCATTAAGTATATAGTAGGCATCAGTTTTGCAATTGGATTTGGGTTCAACCAAATTGAAATTTTACTTTATACCGTGCTGGGAGGTATGATGGGCGTAGTAGTTTACCTCTACCTTTGGGAATTTATTTTGCATACTTATTACAAGTATTTTCCTAAGAAAATAAAACCCATTAAGTTCTCTAAATGGAAACGCCGTTTGGTGGTTTTTATCAGAAAATATGAAGTTTGGGGAGTAGCACTTTTAACCCCTATTATTCTTACGCCACCTGTTGGAACCATTTTGGCTTCTGCCATTGAAACCAACAAATGGCGTATTAAATTAATTATGTTTTTTTCTTTCTGCTTTTGGACACTTTTAATTTTAGGACTTAAGCTTCTTTACAGAATAGA
>CAIYNF010000172.1 GCA_903927505.1 uncultured Bacteroidota bacterium
GATTACGTTTTACAGGTAGCCAATTCTGCTTTTTTTGATATGCGCAGTACTTTGTACAATTCAAATTTAGAAATTGGCGACAGTCTTTTTAAGGATGTAAGTGAAGAAACCATTAGTAAATGGAAACCCTATTATGAGCGTGCGGTAAAGGGTGAAAGAATTATAATTGAGGATACAAGAATTATCAATAACACCCCACTGAAAGTACGCTTAAGCCTTAATCCCGTAAGAGATACAGAAGGAAATCCATGCGGCTGTGTAGGCATAACCTATAACATAAATAGGGAAGCTGAACTTGAAAATGAAATCAAAATTTTAGAAAAAAATTTCAAACAAATTCAAGAATTTAATGGGAAAAATTTGCAAAACAAGTTGGCATCATTTTTCACTTTGGCAGGACAATTAGAATCAAATTTATTTTCGCAAGACGACAAATCTGCCATGCTTTTTATGATTAACCAAGAGCTAGCAATAATTAGCCAGCAATTAGCTGAATTAAATAAACTATTGGAGGAAAAATAGCGTTTTGTAAAAAGTTTTCACAAGGTGTTTTATGACAAAAATATGCGCTTAAAAATGCGTATATTTTCGTACGAATATTTTACAAATAAAACACTAAACAAAACCTATGAAAACAAAACCTATGAAAACAAAACTCTGCTCTCTCCTTTTTGCGCTAATTTTATGCGTAAACACATTTGCACAAAGCAGCTACAGTAACCCTGTTGTGCATACCTACAGGCTGAACCAACAAAAATGCACCCTCAAATACCAGACCTGGGTAAGTGGTGTAGAATATGGCGATAAGCATAAATGCTTTTTTAGAATTACCAATACTGGAACTACTGCCATAAAAAATATTTATATCACTGTTGATCCAAGTGAAACCAATTTAAATTCTTCGGTGAGAGTAATTGCCGTTATTTATCCTGGACAGCAAATTGCAACTTGGGTTTATGGCAATTTTGATGAGGGTCAACACTTACCTTTAACCTTACTTTCTTTTGATGGCGAAATAGACAATCCAACAAATAAACCTATTGAAGTAATCAAGAAAGAACAAGCTGAGTTTAACCAAGAATTTGAAAAAATAATTTACTTAAGCGATAAGGCAGACGGACAAGGTGGAAGTGGGGCAAAACAAAAAACAATTGCACCTGAGCCTGCAAAAGGACTTATTAATACAGTTAGAGATGCCATTAAAGGAGTGGTAACTGATCCCAACATGCCAAAAAAACCAGGCTCAGGTGGATGTTTTGGCGTAAGAGGTTAATACTACCTTGCTAAATTTCCAATATAAGTTGCAAAATTTAAACTTTGCCCATCGGGTTTATTAAAACTAATCACCCCAATTACCTCTCCCCTTTCATTGAGCAATGGCCCACCGCTATTGCCCGGTGAAACGGGTGCGGTAAATTGAATATAGTCGTAAGCATTAATATCTCTAATGCCAGACACAATTCCGTTTGTAAAGGAATACGACAATCCTTTTGGATGTCCAACAACATAAATAGGCTCACCAATTTGAGGCAAAGCCTTTGCCACTTTTAAATAATTTTCAATTGTTTTTCCATTTGTTTCTGTGGCAAAAAAACAAATATCCGCGGCCTTAATAGATTTATAGGTTCGGGCATAATTAAAAGTATCTCCTTTGAAATCTATGAGCAACATTTTTACCACATCTGTAAACATGTGAAAACAGGTGATGCCATTTCCTTTGTTATCTATAAAAAAAGCACTGCCCGTTTGTATTAAATTATTGTTTGAATCTAAACAAAGAACTTTTAAAACGGAATGCTTGCTTTCCTTATAAATTGAAACAGGGCTTAAGCTCTGCGCGCCGCTTGCCATTGGCAACAAAAGCACAAACAATAAACACAAATGCTTGATTATTTTTTTCATAGGTTTTTAAATAAAAGAAAAGGCTAAACAATGCTTAGCCTTTTCTTTTGTTGGATCTATTATTTAGTTTCCAGCAGGTTTGTCGCCAGCTGAATTTTTAATTTCACCTTGCTTGTAAATTTCAGGATTCAAGAATGCATCAAATTTACCACGCATGTCTTCAGCTTCATTTTGCATTTCCAATTTCATTTCATCCAAAATAGCTTGTTGTGCCATAGCATAGCTATAAGCCAATTTAATTTGAATTTCTGTTTGCTTACCTCTTTTACGCATTAATTTGCTAATAGGAATTACACGCTTTAATTTCTTGCTTACTTTGTTAGTTGCAACTTGTAAAGTTTTAGAAATAGAAGCAGCACTTTTTGCATCCAAACGGTTGTTACCTTGTTCGGTTTCAATTACAGAGCGCATTTGTGTTTCTAACAAACCAACCAAATTAATTTTAGCTAATTCAATTGCTTGCATTTCTGCGGCAGATTGGAATTCTCCACCAGACTCACCATTGGCAACAATGTACTTTGGAAATCCTTCACCATCTAATTCAGCTTCTTTAGCCCATGCATTATTCAATTGTTGACCAACTGGCATGTCGCCTGGAATGTTTGTCCAACCTTCTTTTTCAAGTTTCTTCACTTCTTTTTTAGTGTCGCGGGTTACTTTAACAAACTTGAATTTTCTAGCTTGAACTGGTTTTGAATCTTGCGCTGGCAAGATAATGGCTGCACACATAAGTGCAATTACCATGAACTGTTTCATGTTTTTCATGTTTTTTTGTTTTTATTTTAAGGGTTAATTGAAATTTTTATTGTTTGTGTTGTGTTGCTATCCTGAATCTGTAAAAAGTATATTCCTGGCGTTAATCCTTCGCAAGAAAATTTGCCTTCATAAATTTGTCCCAGCGCTAGGTTTGGTTCGAACCGACTGAAAATGGTTTTACCCAACATATCTGTTAAAACTATTTTGGGTTGATCCAACTTTTTAAGAGCCATAAAACTTAAAGTAAAAAAGTCTTTTGCAGGTTGCGGAAATACTTTGATATCTCCTAAGAATGCCGCTTCATCAATACTTGCAGAAACACTTGAATACACATTATAATTATAAGGGGCAGATGAGCCGCAATTATTCTGGGCATATACTGTTATAAACCCACTGCTGCTGCCTGTCATGACAGCAATTTTTTCTGTGCCATTGCCACTTAACAAATGCCAATCTGCTGGAACAGCCCATGAATAAGTGGTTGAGGGCAATGGTTGAACTGTATAAAATCTTACTGAATTTGCTTTCACATATTTTTCACCATCAATCTCACTTACCTCAGGTACTGAAATGGCAACTACATCAACATTTGCAGGAGGACCCTCACAATCGCCATTATTTATTATAGCTGAGATAGCACCACTCATACCTGCAATTAAAATATTGGTATTTGCTTGGTTTTGATTGCTGATTGTCCAACCCGCAGGTGCAGTCCAAATAACGGATGCACCTCCTGCATTGCTTACTGCAAACAATGCATTTTGGTTCAAACAAGGATTTAAGTTTGTTGAAATTATAGGTGTGCCTGGAGGAACCAATACCCCATTGATATTTAAAATTTGTGCCGCGCTTTCGCAAGCACCGTTAACACTTTTAACAGTAATTTGTCCGGTAGTATTATCAGACCTAATGCTTACTTGTGCTGTATTTTGTCCGCTCACTATTGTCCAAGTTGTAGGAACGGTCCATTTATAACTCAAGGCATTTGGTATTAATCCAACGCTAAATGTTTTTGGTATACCATTACAGATTGTTGTACCCCCAATAATACCTCCTGGGGTTCCAGGAATAGTTTTATTTAGTGTAATTGGAAAAAGCGTTGCGGCACTTTGACAACCATTGTTATTGGCAACAAGTGATAAATTACCACTTAAAGCGCTAGAATTTGCAACTATTGTTTGGGCGGTGTCTGCATTGGCAACTATAGTATAATTTGCAGGCCATGTCCAAAGGTAATTGCTCACATTACTTTGCCTGTTTATTTTATAAATATTCTGACTATTGATACAAATGGTACTTGCGCCATTTATTGGACCAGGTTGTGCTGGCGTTTCATAGGCGGTAATCAATTGTTTCCTTGGAAGAGAGCTACAGGTTCCATTAGTGGCAGTAACCATTACGGTATCAGATTTTATCCCAGGTGTTACAACAATGCTTGTACTTGTTGAACTTCCACTCCAACCGCTTGGTAATGTCCAAGTATAAGAACTTGCACCACTTACTGCTGCTATGCTTAAGGTATTCGTTTTGCCGGAACAATTTACACCAGAGAAACTAATGAGTCCAATATTGGATGGTGATGGATTTACATTGGTAACACTTGTGCTCAATTTATTACTCCAACACGCGCCATTTATAGCTGTTACTTCAATTGGACCTGTATTTAATCCGGCTTGCACTTGAATAGAATTGGTTCCATTTCCGCTAACAACCGACCAACCGCTAGGAAATACCCAATTGTAATTAGCTGCCACGGCATCTGCAGTTACAAAATAAGTTTGAATACTGTTTGCACACATAGTAGTATTGCCACTTATAGCGCCAGTTAAACTTGGCAAATTATTGTTCCCAGTAACATAAATTATAGCTGGCGCACTTGCACAAGTTGTGTTATTGGCGCGTAATTCAATGGTGTTGCTTGCAGCAATGCTGCTTGCTGTATACAAATTGGTAATATTGGAAATACTCGTATTATTTGCATTTACAGTAAGTCCTGTAGGCAATGTCCAGCTATAAGAAATTGCACCTGAAACGGTAGTTGCCCCCAAAGTATATACACTGTTTCTGCAAACTGCCGTTGGGTAGGTTGTAATGCTCGGTGCTGGAGGAGTAACATTGATGCTTACGGGAAGTGTTCTTGCCACACTCACACAAGAATTATTACCCCCATTTAAAGCGCTCACTGTTATTTGACCTGCTGCTGTTCCCGAAGTAACACTTAATGAGATTGTACCCTGTCCACTAAGGATTGTCCAACCTGTAGGCACTTGCCACAAATAAGAATTTGCGCCACTTACGGCAGCTATACTATAAGTACTTGTAATTCCTGCACAAACGGCCGAAGCACCTGTAATTACGCC
>CAIYNF010000173.1 GCA_903927505.1 uncultured Bacteroidota bacterium
GCCTGCCGGGACGTCGTGGTGAGCTTGTCGAACCACCTTTCTCTTTTAGGTAAATTTGCCTAAGAAAGACCGACTTCCCCCAAGCAAAAACCGTGGACCATGGACCATCGACCATGGACTTTCCCTTAAAAAGCAAAAAATAAAAACGCCTCACAAATCTACTAGAAGCGAGAGACGAGAAGCGAGAAGCGAGACAAATCCCGCCAGAAGCCAGAAGCAAAAAGCAAGCAGCTAACTAATTGCTAATTGAATAGAATAAGATTAATTTTGACAATATGAAGGAAATAACCGCGGCATTGGTTCAGTTTAGAAATGATAGGGATTGGGAGCAATTTCATAATCCCAAAGATTTGGCATTGGCCCTTAGCATTGAATCGGCAGAATTATTGGAACTGTTTTTATGGAAAAAGGAAAATGAGGCTAATCTTGATAAAGTAAAAGAAGAACTGGCGGATGTTTTTGCTTATGCATTTCTTTTGGCAGATAAATACCAATTGGATGTGAAGGAAATTGTGCTTGAAAAAATTAAGAAAAATGGCGAAAAATACCCTGTAGAAAAAGCAAAAGGGAACGCAAAAAAATATAATGAACTCGACCAATGATAGTTTACCGCGCCACCAAAAAACTATTTCAAAAGGATGTTGATACGGGATTCATTGACCAAATTATTCATGAAAAATTTCGCGAAAAATTAAGACGTAGCACCTCTGAAAAGGAAGTAGAATCGTGGTGGAATTCACTTCATTTTATGTCGAGCATATTAAACGATGATCAAATACCAGAAGATACAGGTATTGCCATTGAATGTCAAATACCTCAAACAGCCAAACGCATCGACTTTATTGTTACTGGCCACGACAAAGAAAACAAACCGAACGTAGTTATTATTGAATTAAAGCAATGGAAATCGGCACAATTAACCGAGAAGGACGGCATTGTAATTACAGCACTTGGCAAGGGTTTACACGAAACAAGTCATCCCTCCTACCAGGCCTATTCCTATGCAGAATTATTACAAGATTTTAGCGAAACGGTAAGAGAAGAAAATATTAAATTAAGTCCTTGCGCCTACCTCCATAATTACGAAGAAGACAATACCATAAGAAATCCTTTCTACGCAGAATACATTGAAAAAGCGCCTGTGTTTTTGAAACGTGATGCCGACAAATTACGCTCGTTCATTAAGAAATTTGTGCACACAGGAGATGCTGGAGATACCTTGTTTAGGATCAACCAAGGAAAAATAAAGCCAAGCAAACAATTGGCCGAAAGCCTTGCTGCGTTAATGGAAGGGAAAAAAGAATTTATTTTAATTGACGACCAAAAACTGGTATACGAAACAGCATTATTACAAACCCAAAAGGCACAAAGTGAAGGTAAGAAATGTATAATTGTAGAAGGGGGTCCTGGCACAGGAAAATCTGTAGTTGCCATTAATCTTTTGGTAGAAATTACCAAAAGATCTTTACTCACCCAATACGTAACTAAAAATGCCGCACCTCGGGCCGTTTATGAATCAAAACTTACCAATTCACTCAAAAAAAGCAGGTTTAATGCTTTGTTTCAGGGGTCTGGTAAATTCATTGATACCGAAAAAAATCAATTCGACACTTTATTGGTTGACGAAGCACACCGTTTAAATTTAAAATCGGGCATGTTTCAAAATTTGGGTGAAAACCAAGTAAAAGAAATTATTGAAGCGGCTAAATGTTCTGTATTTTTTATTGACGAGGACCAAAAAGTAACCTTTAAAGATATTGGCACAAAGGATGAAATAATAGCACAGGCAAAATTAGCAGGTGCTGAAATTACAGAAATGCAGTTGAGTTCGCAATTCAGGTGTAATGGCTCAGATGGGTATTTGTCTTTTTTGGATAACCTTTTACAAATAAAAAATACAGCCAACGAAACCTTGGCAAATCTCAATTACGAATTTAAAGTTTTTGAAAATCCTGCACTTTTAAGAGATGCCATTTACGAGAAGAACGAAGAAAAAAACAGTGCAAGAATGGTGGCAGGATACTGTTGGGATTGGAGAAGTAAGAGCCTGCCCAATAACATGGATATTGAGTTTCCGGAATTTGGGTTCAGCCATAAATGGAATTTAGCAAGCGACAGTATGTTATGGATCTTAAAGCCAAATTCGGTAAAGGAAATTGGATGTATACATACTTGTCAGGGTTTAGAACTAGATTATATTGGTGTAATTTTAGGGGAGGATTTAATTGTAAGAAATGGAGAGGTAAAAGTTAATCCTGCTAAAAGATCGAAGATGGATTCATCTATTAAAGGTTATCAAAAATTATTAAAAGAAGACCAAAATCTTGCCCAAGAAAAAATAAGGGCCATTATTAAAAACACCTACAGAACACTAATGACAAGAGGAATGAAAGGCTGTTATGTTTATTCTGTAGACCCTGAAACAAACGCCTGGTTATTGGCAGCTAGTAATATTTAATATTAGCAGTTTTCAGTTTCTTTTCGTGTTGAAGAAAGAAGCGAGAGACGAGTTTCTTTGAGAGTCCAGAATCCAGAGACCAGATTTTTTTTAAAGAAGCGAGTTTTTTGAGAGTCTAGAATCTAGAGTCTAGAGCCTAGATTTTTTTAATTATTTATCATTTATCCGTCGTGGTAAGCCTCCCGAGACGTCATGCTGAGCTTGCCGAAGCATTTTTCTCTTTGAGGTAAATTTTCCTAAGAAAGACCCTTCGACCATGCTCAGAGAATTCTATTTAAATTTACATACAAAAACCTATAACCATTGCTGCTTTACCTGATAATTATTAAATAATTTATCACGTGTTAATACCACCAAATCCTCTGAGATTGCCTGTGAAATTATTAAACGATCAAATGGATCGCTATGGTGCATTGGTAATTGAGATAAAGTTATTAGATGCTCGTAGGTAATGGGAACAATTTCAATTTGATTTCTATCGGCATAATCAAATAATTCAGACAAAGTAATTTCTATGTCCAATTTGCCTATCTGAATTTTTATGGTGATTTCCCAAAGACTTGCAGCACTCAAAAAACAAGATTGATTGATATCTTCAATTTTCTCTTTTACTGACATAGGCAACTGTTTATCAGCGGCCACAAACCATAAAAACGCATGCGTGTCAAGCAAAAAAGCCATTACATATAATTTTTAAAATCATCTATTGGCTCGTCGAAGTCGGCAGCTAATTTTATTTTTCCCTTGGCAAACCCATATTCACGTGTCTTTAATTTTGACTTCGTTTTTGTTTTCTTTTTTAGAAAAGCTACAAAGTCTGAAACAGAATAAATTTCCTTCTCTTCAGCCAAAAATTCAAATGATTTACCCTCGGCAGTAATTTTTTGAATCCCCTTTGATAAGGATTCTTCTTCATAACGTTTAAAAACAAAATCTGCAAAGTCGGAAATTTCCTCTGCCTTCTCATCTGGAAGATGATTGATTGCATTAAGCGTTCTTTCAATTATAATTTGCCTAGTCATACTTTTTAAACTTACATACAAATGTAATAAATTTTGCAATATTGGAAAAAGAAGTGAGAAGCGATTTTTTTTGAGAGTCCAGAATCCAGAGTCCAGAGACCAGATTTTTTTAAGAAGCGCGTTTTTTTGAGAGTCTAGAATCTAGAGCCTAGATTTTTTTAATTATTTATCATTTATCCGTCGTGGTGAGCTTGCCGGGACGTCGTGGTGAGCTTGCCGGGACGTCATGGTGAGCTTGTCGAACCACCTTTCTCTTTTAGGTAAATTTGCCTAAGAAAGACCGACTTCCCCCAAACAAAAACCTGGACCATGGACCATCGACCATGGACTTTCCCCTAATAAACACCAAACAAAAACACCCCACAAATCCTGCCAGAAGCCAGAAGCTAGAAGCCAGAAGCAAAAAGCTAGAGGCAAAAAGCTACAAATAAACTAGCTCAAATATTTTAAAAATAGCAATACCCAAGGCTACACCAGGGATTAAATCTAAGAAGAAATGCTGTTTGGTATAGAGGGCGCTGAAACCTATTAGGACAGGGAAGATGAATACATAGTATCCAAATTCTGGGTAATTCATTTGGAGGTGACAAGCGGTAAGGCTAGATACACTCATGTGCATGCTGGGGAAGCAGTTGGAGGTTTTATCTAAACTCTGCACATAACGCGTGAAACGATGTGTTAGGCTATCGCCATCAACTGCCGCTCGCCAAGCATCTGGGGTTTGTACCGGCATAAATACAAAGAATACCATTTGACAAAGCAGCAACATAAAGAAGCTAAAAACGGTATAATTAAAATGACGCATATCGGTAAACGAGAAGATCATAAAAATGATAATAGGATAATAGATACCGCTATAAACCCAAATCCAGGTAGGCTTTAGGGCGAACCAATCATCTATTTTGGTATAAAGGCTAATTGGTTTTCTGTAGTGGTTTCTTTGGGTCCAAAAATAGAATTGGTAGATACCAATAATAACAAGAACAGCCATAACGGCCATTACTAAATAATCAAATTTGTTTTCAATTGAAAAGAGCATACTTGTTGGCTTCTGGCAGCTGGCTTTTGGCCGCTGACTTTTTTTTGTTATTGATAAATTGTTTTCTAGCTGCTGGCAACTAGCTTCTGGCAACTAGCTTCTAGCTTCTGGCCGCTGGCTTCTGGCTTTTTGTTGCTGGCTTTTAGCTGCTGGCTTCTGTGTTAATTGTTAATGCCTAAAATACGTTGACCGTTTAAAAACCAATAGTTTCTGTGTTATTGCTAAAATACATCAGGAGCTTTTGGTTTTGTTTGCTCAGTCAATAAGGGGCTCGATGCCCC
>CAIYNF010000174.1 GCA_903927505.1 uncultured Bacteroidota bacterium
CAACCAAAAAAACTAAAAAAGCTGCTGCTCCTAAGAAAGCTGCTGCTAAGAAAGCTGCTCCTAAAAAAGCTGCTGCTAAAAAAGCTGCTCCTAAGAAAGCTGCTGCTAAAAAAGCTGCTCCTAAGAAAGCTGCTGCTAAGAAAGCTGCTCCTAAGAAAGCTGCTGCTAAGAAAGCTGCTCCTAAGAAAGCTGCTGCTCCTAAGAAAGCTGCTGCTCCTAAGAAAGCTGCTGCTAAGAAAGCTGCTCCTAAGAAAGCTGCTGCTAAGAAAGCTGCTCCTAAAAAAGCTTCAAAATAATTCTGACTTAGTTAAGAATTTAAACATAAAAAAGGTCCCCAATGGTGGGACCTTTTTTATTTTATGAAGGTCAACAAAAAAATATTTTATGAAAGCCAAAAACATTTTTCTCTTGTTCGCCTGCTTATTTTTATTAATTGGCAGTGCTTGTAAAGTTAAACGTTGTGCTAGTTTTGAAAGCCAGGACAATGAATATAAACTTAAGTATGATCGGAATGGGCGTGTGAGGCGATAAGGTCACCCAGTTCTTCAAAATAGTGAATGGCTTGTTTAATGGTATTCACTTCATGAAATAGTAATATCAAGTTTTGGTTGCTTTGTTTCAACTTACAAAGTCGGCCTCTTTGTTCTACAAATTTTAGTATTGCACTAAATACTTCCGATTGGTAATAGTATTGTTTGTGCTCAGAAGGAAAGTAAGCAAGCAATTGTTTTTTCTTTAGTATCAATTTTTCAAATCCAAATTTCTTTCCTAATTCCCTTAGTTGTATAAGGCTAATTAAATCATGCACTTCTTGGGGAACTTTGCCAAACCTATCTTCCAATTGCCTTGCAAATTTCTCAAGGTCTTCCATGCTTTCCATGGCAGATAAGGCGTTATATAAACTTAAACGTTCTCCAATATTTCTAACATAATGATCTGGAATGAGGGCTTCAAAATCTGTTTCAAGGTTACAGTCTTTTGCCTCTAATTTATTTACAGGTTTTTCGTCTTTAAACAATTCGGCAAACTCATCTTCTTTTAATTCGTGGATGGCTTCATCTAAAATTTTATGATACATTTCAAAGCCTATTTCTGCTATAAATCCGCTCTGTTCGCCACCCAGTAAATTTCCAGCACCTCTTATATCAAGATCACGCATGGCCACATTAAAGCCACTTCCTAAATCGCTAAATTCTTCTATGGCTTGTAATCTTTTTCTGGCATCAACGCTAAGGCCGGTCATGGCTGGAACCAACAAATAACAAAAAGCTTTTTTATTACTTCTGCCAACACGACCACGCATTTGGTGTAGGTCACTTAAGCCAAACATATGCGCGTTGTTAATGATAATTGTATTTGCGTTTGAGATATCTAAGCCAGCTTCAATAATGGTAGTGGCAACCAGCACATCGTATTCGCCTTCTATAAAACGCATCATCACATCTTCTAAATGATCACCTTCTAATTGTCCATGGGCTACTGCAACTTTAATTCCCGGACAAAGACGTTCTAAATGTGCAGCAACTTCATAAATATCTTTTACTCTGTGGTGCACAAAGAAAACCTGTCCGCCGCGTTCTACTTCATTCATAATGGCCTCTTGTATAATTTCATCGTTGTAATTATACATAGCGGTTTCTACGGCCTGTCTGTTGGCAGGAGGAGTGTTTATAATGGATAAGTCTCTTGCACCCATCAATGAAAAATGTAAGGTTCTAGGAATAGGTGTTGCGGTTAATGTAAGTGTGTCGACATTGGTTTTAAAAGCTTTTAATTTTTCTTTTGCTGCCACACCAAATTTTTGTTCTTCATCAATAATGAGCAAGCCAAGGTCTTTGAATTTGGTGTCTTTACTTAAGAGTCTGTGTGTACCAATTACTAAATCTAGTTTACCTTCCTCCAGTTTTTTCATTACCACCTTTTGTTCGGCGGCAGATTTAAATCTATTGATATAATCAATGTTACAAGGGAAGTCTTTTAAGCGTTCTTTAAAGGTTCTAAAATGTTGGTTCGCTAAAATGGTTGTAGGCACAAGGATGGCAACCTGCTTGCTGTCGCAAATAGATTTAAAGGCAGCACGGATTGCAATTTCCGTTTTACCAAAACCCACATCACCACATATTAACCTGTCCATTGGATGTTCGTTTTCCATATCGCGCTTAACATCCGCTGTTGCTTTGCTTTGGTCTGGTGTATCTTCATACATAAAAGAAGCTTCCAATTCTACCTGCAAATAATTGTCGGGAGAAAAAGCAAATCCTTGTTGTGCTTTTCTTTTTGCATACAGCTTAATTAAATCGCGGGCAATGTCTTTTACTTTTTTCTTGGTATTGCTTTTTAGTTTTTCCCATGCATCACTTCCCAGTTTATTCATGCGTGGTTCGGAACCTTCTTTACCTACATATTTTGAAATTTTATGCAAGGAATTTATACTTACATATAATAAATCATTATCGCGGTAAACCAAACGAACTGCTTCTTGCAAGTGCCCATTCAATTCTAATTTTTCGAGGCCAGCAAATTTTCCAATGCCATGGTCAATATGCGTTACATAGTCGCCAGGTCTTAATTCTCTTAGCTCTTTAAGGGTAAGTAATTTGTTTCCTGCATAGCCACTTTTTATTTTTCCTTTATAGAACCTATCAAAAATTTGGTGTTCGGTATAAAAGGCGCATTGAATTTTGTGGTCTATAAAACCATTGCTCATGCCATGGTAAATGGGTTCAAATTTCACGTCTTTATCCAGGTCTTCAAAAATGGTATAAAGGCGTTCAACTTGTCTGCTACTTTCACTAAATATAAAATTCTTATAACCTTTGCTTGTATTTTCCTTCAGGTTTTCAATAAGCATTTTAAAGTTTTTATGGAAGAGCGGTTGGGGACTAATTTGAAAATCTATGCTCACCGTTGCTTTCAATGACTTTCTAATTCCAAATTCAATCAATTGAAATTTTTCAAGTGCAGCTTTCCATTCTTGGGCCTTTATCCACGTTTCTTCTGCGCCTTCAAATTTGATATCTTCTTTGTCAATAAATTGTTTTGGGTCGAACTTTAAAGCCTTTTCGAAGCCACGCGTAATCTGTTCTTTGGCTTGGTTGAGGTCTTGGATCCAAAATAAAGCATTTGCAGGGAGGTAGTCAAATAGCTTCTGTTTTTTAGAAATTTCCCGCTGCACATTTGGGATAATAAAAAAGCGGTCGACTTTCTTTACCGATAATTGATCATAGGGTTCAAAGATGCGGATGCTTTCTATTTGATCGCCGTTTAATTCTATTCTATAAGGCTTATCGTTGCTAAAAGAATACACATCTACAATTCCTCCTCTGATGCTAAACTGACCGGCTTCATATACAAAATCACTTCTTTCAAAATGGTGTTCGGCCAAAAACTCCATAAAGAATTCCAAATCAAAAGCGTCGCCCACTTTAAGTTCGTAGGTATTCTGACTCAAATCTGCCTCACTCATTACCCACTCACACATGGCTTCTGCGGTGGTAATTACCCATTCTGCTTTTGCGTAATTTTGGTTCAGCCTATTTAATACTTCTGCTCTTTCTAAAACTTGTTGGTTGTTGATGGTTTCTGGTTGAAAGCTTCTTTTATAGGATGCTGGAAAGTAATTGATAGTTTTACCTGGAATAAAATTTTCTAAATCTGAAGAGATATACCTGGCATCTTCGGCGGTATTGCATACTATGATATTTACCTTATTGTCTTGCTTGTATTGCATGGCAGCAAGCAAGGCACTGGCCGAACCAAGTAGCCCATTTAAATGAACTACTTTGTTTTGTTTATTGGCAAGCGCTTGGTTAAATTCTGCAAAGGCTTCCGAAGGGAGGTAAATATCAAAAATGTCTTGTAACTTCATAAAATAGTATAGCCCGGTGGAGTGCCGGGCGATTTTTTGTAGGGCGAAAATAAGGTTCTAGGAAGAGGAAAGAAAGTTTTGATGGAGTTAATCCATTTTATTTAGGATAGGAGGTAAATTAAAATATCATATATTTAAGTCCAAGATAAAAAGTTTGTTGTTTGGCAAGCTCATTTGTGTTTGGTTTATATGGATTTAGTAAGTTTTTTTGACAAACTAAATCAATTTCAAAATTTGTTGTAATTTTTTTCGAATATCCCAATCTAAATCCAAAATCAATGGGGTTAAAAAGTTGTCTTATATTGCCAGCGTGGTAATAAAATGTTGAAGTTGGTTTAGAATCAATAAACCATTCAGAAATAAAATCACTCCTTATTAAAAAACTACATACCATTCCCAAATTGACTGAATAGTTTTTTAATCTCTTTTCAAAATAAATAGGGACTTCTAAATAGGCTAAATTAAACCTATAACTCAGGTCGGATTTTACTCCAAAAGCATTGCTTATTTCATGCGTTTTAAAGCCCTTATTTACTATTTGGCAACCAAATAATAAATCAATATTTCTTTTTACAGGAAATCCTGTTTCTGCTCCTAAATATATCATGGTAATTCTAGAACCAATTGGAGTGCCAGTTAAAGAAAAAAAAGATTTATTATTTAAGGTGTTTGACAATCCAAATCTGAATTTTGTCCTTAATTTAAAACCTTCAATTAAAGTTTCTGTTTGGCAGAAAGATGATTTAAACAAAAAGGTTAAAAATATGGTTAAGTAAATTTTAGTCATAAAAATCGCCAATACAATTCCAAGATTCACCATTACTTCCCTGACAAGTAACATTTATTTTGGGGTCTCCCTGCACAGAAATTAAAACATCCCAATCAATTCCATTTGCAATAGTACTAACCGTGTATCCCCCTGTTGAATTGCAACCAATCGCCATTTCTAAGATCATTCCATCAAATAAGCAAGGTAACCACGAAGGAGGGTTGTGCAAAACCGCGCACAATTTACTACATTGATTACCAGGAGTGTTTTCTACACAAAAATCTATATATGAATTTGAAAAACCTCCAATTTGAGAACCTGATGGACCAACACATGAAACCCAGGAGATGTAATATCTTTTTGTATTAGTACCGGTATTTAAACCCGCCATAAAATCGCGGACACAACTAGGGCATGAACTAAAATCATTAAGGCAATAGCATCCTGTTTTTTGGTATGTGGATGGTTTAGCCATTTGTAGTTTTGATTTTGGCATGATTTGAGAAACTTTTTCTAATTTACATGAAGATAAAATAGAAAGTAGACAAATAAAGATCCAAAATGAATTTTTCATTTTTTGTAAGATAATCGTTTTCATAAATTTAAATTTATTAAAATGGTATTGTAATAAGTATTATAGCTAGCAAAATAGTAATAAATGGGATTTACTTCTAAATCATAGGAAAATTGATAACCTATTCTGATTTTATTGAATTCTGGAAAAAGAACTTTTAAGGTTGGCGCATAATTTATTGAATTAAACATGGCAGTAGCTTGTCTGTTTTTAATTAAATATTTCGAATTTATATTTTCTATGTTAGTTTTATAACTTCCAATTGGAGTCATTGAAATTCTTGAATTTAATAAAAATTTGAAATCAATTCCAACAGAAAAAGTGAATCCCTTTAAAACTAATTCACAATTTAATGGTATTCCTATTTCTGCCTGACTAAAAGAAGTTTCGAAATTTATCGTTTCATTAAACATTTTGTCATAATATGCTGTCAAAAAAGTATTTTGAATTTTATACAAACCATGTATTCCTATTGATGTAAAAAAAATAGTGTTTGTTTTTTTTCTAAAATTAAATCCGAATTGTAGGTTTTTTGAAATACCTTTTGATTCTGCCTGACTTATTAGTATTGGAATACCCCCTCCAAACTCAAATTGAATTCTATTTTTTTGCGCACGGCAATTCTTCATAGGGAAAATTGCTACAAAAACACATAAATAAATCAATGTTTTTATTTTCACCATATTAAAGATAAAAGTAATAAAATTTTATTAAATGCAAAAAAAAGCACCAAAAATTTAATTTATTGATACTTTTAATTTTGCTTACTTACCTCCCCACCAAATAAATGCCATCGGGTTCAATTCTAATTTTCTTTTGTTTGTACAAAATACCAATGGCCTTTTTAAACACCTTTTTACTCAGTTTAAGGCGCGCTTGAATTTCTTCTGCCGGCGTATTGTCAGACATGTTTAAATACCCTTTGTTTTGTTTTAAAAGTTGAAGGATATTTTCTGTTTGGTCGTCTACATGTTTAAAGCCAATTTTTTGGATACTCAAATCCATTTCACCACCGTCTTTAATTTTCTTAACGTAGGCCTGCACTTGCTCGCCAATTCTAAGTCTACCAAACACCTCGTTATGGTAAATTAAGCCTTTAAATTTGTTGTTTACAATGGCTAAATAACCCAAAGGGGTATCGTCAAAAATGAGGGCAGTAACCGCATCATTTGCTTTTAAATTAAGGTCGTTGTTGTTTAGGTGTTTTTTAATTTTGCTCGAACCAACTAATCTATCTGTGCTTTCATCCAAATACAGGTAAACCACATAAGACTTGCCTTCAAGCATTGGTTCGGCCTGTTCTTTCATAGGTACCAACAGGTCTTTTTCCATACCCCAATCCATAAAGGCACCAAAAGAATTTACTTGGTTGGTTCTTAAAAGTGCACAGCTGCCTAATTCAATTAGCGGAACAAGGGTAGTGGCAACAGGCCTGTCTTCAGAATCTTTATAGATAAAAACTTCAAGCACTTCACCTTCTTTAAAAGATTTTGGGACAAATTTATTGGGTAAAAGTACTTCGTTTCCTTTTTTGTCTTCCAGGTACATGCCTGCGGCAGCGTTTCTTTTTGCCGTTAAGCTATGTCTTTTTCCTATTTCAATCATGGCTCAAAGGTAAACCATTCACTTTAATTATGGTAAGTTCGCCCTGCTTAATTGGATAATAGCCGTATTCGTAGCAATAATAACACGTTTGGCCATTTTCAAATTGTTCTATATGGGTATGGAAATTAAAAACAAATCCTAGTTCTTGAATTTTCCTTTCAATAATGGTTTTTTGCCGCTCTTTATTTTCGTTGTAAAGTGCTTCCAGAATTTTTCTGTTCTTTTTTAAAACCGCATTGATCAAACGCAATTGTTTGTTAATGCCACTATTGCTTTGGTTGTTGAAAGTGCTGCGGCAGTAGTCGTCGCAGAATTTTTTATCGGTTCGACCCAATAAATTTTGCTGACAGCATAAACAGGTTTTGGTTTCCATTTTTATCTTTTTTCTTTAAGATACAAAATGGAAATAAATTTTACCTACCACCAAAAATGGTGCTACCAACCCTTATTAAAGTGGCACCTTCTTCGCAGGCAATTTTATAATCACTGCTCATGCCCATAGATATTTCTTTAAAGCTATTGTCATTGGCAAAGTAGCTGGCTTTCATTTTATCAAATAGGCTTTTAAGGGATTTAAATTCTGTTCTAATTTGGCTTTCGGAAGCCACATTGCTGGCCATTCCCATTAAGCCGCAAATTTGCACATGCTTGCATGGTGAAGACTGAAAGTTCTCTATTAATTCAATGAGTTCTTCTTGGTTCAAACCAAATTTGGTTTCCTCTGTGGCAATAAAAACTTGCAAGAGGCAGGGTATTATTCTGTTGTTTTTTTCGCCTTCTTTGTTAATTACTTCCAACAGTTTAAAACTGTCAACAGAATGAATCATGGCAATAAATGGGGCAATGTATTTAACCTTATTGCTTTGCAAATGCCCAATTAAATGCCATTCTATGTCTTTAGGGAGGGCCAATTCTTTTGAAACTAACTCCTGAACTTTGTTTTCTCCAAATATTCTTTGTCCGCCTTGATAGGCTTCTAGCAAGGCTTCCACCGGTTTTGTTTTGCTTACAGCAATTAATCTTGTGTGGGAACCAATTTCTTGGTTTATTTTTTGAATATTTGCAACAATCATGGGTGAAAGAATAATTTTCAAATATCTGTTTCTATTTGTACTTGTGCTACAAATTTCTTGTCAAAATGAAGGAATTAAATCTGTGCCAAAGCCAAGTGGATTGTTATCGCGCACAGAAATGGCTATGGTATTGTCTGATATGCATTTAGCCAATGCAGGTTTGGAGGCTAGCAGTTTGTCTGCAGATTCCTTGAAACGTTCATTGGCCGGTTACGACCAATTTATATACCAAAAGCATGGTACCAATGTGGCAGATTTTATTGCCAGTTATGATTATTACTTAAGTATTCCAACCGAAATGGATTCTATTTACCTCATTTTGGTAGATAGCCTAAACGCCCGCGAATCTAAGTCGCGCGGTATTCAAATTATTCCAATAACTCCTTCTAAATAATTAGCTCTTGCCATTCCCCAAAAATATTGAAGCCAAATTAGGTTTCCTCCAAGTTCGTGAATTGTTACATGCAAGGTGTTTGTCGCCAATGGGTATCTCCTATGTAGACAAAATGCGCTTTGCCAATAGGTTTGATGTGGTTGAAAAAATGCTTCAACAAACCAAAGAATTTAGAACCATTTTAACAGAAGAAACGCCTTTTCCAAACGAGCATTATTTTGATGTTAGTGCTTATTTGTATAAAGCAAAAATTGAGGGTATTTGGCTGCAAGAAGAAGAATTGCACCAACTCAAATTGGTGGTAATGGCCTTTTTAAATGTCACTAAGTTTTTACGTGAACGCAATGGCAAATACCCAGAATTAGAGCAGTTGTTGGAAGGTTTGTTGATCAATGATTTAATTGTTCGGAGGATAGAAAGAATTTTAGATACAGAAGGCTTGTTGCGCAACAATGCCTCACCAGAATTGGCTAAAATTGCTTCAAAAATTCAAGAGAAAGAAACTGAAATTCGCCGCCGCATTCAGAAGTTATTTGACAAGAACAACGACCTAGGTTATTTAACAGAACAAATTGGAATTACCATTAGGGAAGGACGTTTGGTATTGCCTGTTTTGGCCGAACACAAACGCCATGTTCCGGGATTTGTGCACGATGAATCCAATACGGGACAAACGGTATATATAGAGCCCTCAGATTGTTTTGATTTAAACAATATGTTGCGCGAATTACAAATTGCGTATCGCAGAGAAAGGGAAAGAATTTTATTAGATATTACGGATCAAATACGACCAGAAATTCCAGAGTTAGAAAAGAACCTGCAAAGGTTGGGTGTATTTGATTTTATAAGGTCCAAGGCATTGCTGGCTATTGAAATGAAAGCAGATTTGCCCATACTCAGTAATCATCCAGGAATTATACTTGAAACGGCTTATCATCCCTTGTTAAAGATGAGTCATGATAAGATTGGATTGCATACAGTGCCTTTGTCTTTAGTGCTAAATAGAGATAAACATATAGTAGTTATTTCTGGTCCAAATGCAGGTGGTAAATCTGTATGTTTAAAAACAGTTGGGTTGTTGCAATATATGTTGCAATGTGGTTTGTTAATTCCATGCGCTTCGCATAGTGAGATTGGCATCTACAAAGAAATAATGGTAGATATTGGCGATGAGCAAAGCATAGAAAATGATTTGAGTACGTATAGCTCACACTTGTTGAGCATGAAGAATTTTTGTGATTTTGCAGATGGCAAAACTTTGTTTTTAATAGATGAATTTGGAACGGGTACAGATCCGCAATTTGGCGGACCTTTAGCAGAGGCCATTTTGCACCATTTGGCTCAGAAAAAAGCACAAGGAATTGTTACCACGCATTTTAGTAACTTAAAGAATTTTGCCAATCAGTACCGTGGTTTGGAAAATGCCAGCATGTTGTTCGACCATGATAAAATGCAACCGCTTTATGTATTGGAATTGGGCAAACCAGGAAGCAGTTATGCCTTTGAATTGGCTGGCAAATCTGGCCTGAGCCAAGAGATAATTAATTATGCAAAAAATAAAGTTGGAGATAAACAACGCAAGGTAGATGACTTATTGGTGGAGCTTGAAAAGGAGAAAAAGATTGTAAATGATTTACGCACCCGTTCGGCAGAAAAGGAGCGCAAGGCAGAGCAAATTTTAAAGCAATATGAAACTTTAAATAGCGAATTAGAGAAAAACAAAAAACTCCTTCTTAAACAAGCTAAGCAAGAAGCCTTGGCTTTGGTGAGTGAAGCCAATAGTAAAATAGAAGCTACCATTCGTGAAATTAAAGAACAGCAGGCAAATAGTGAGGTGCAAAAAAAGGCCCGAACCTATGTAAAAAATGAAATACAAGATTTAAAAAGTGCCGTTGAAAACGCTTCGCAATTGAGTGCAGCTGAAGAAGAAATTAAAACCGAAAAAACTGCTTCCTTTCAAATTGGTGATGCCATTAGAATTATTGGCCAGCAAAGTATTGGAGAGATTTTAGATTTGGGAAAGAACAAGGCCGTTATTGCGCTTGGTGATATAAGAACCACCGTGGCTTTGGATCAAATAGAAAAAGTTGCGGCCAAAGAAATAAAAGCAAATTTAAAATTGGCTCCGAAGGGTATTGATATGAATAGTAAAATTCAGCAGTTCAATTCGGAACTCAATATTATAGGAACCAGAGGGGAGGAGGCGGTGAGGCAATTGAATGAATATTTGGACGAGGCAATTTTATTAGGTGTGAAGCAGGTACGCATTGTTCACGGAAAGGGCTATGGCATTTTACGTAAATTGATACGTGAGCAATTAAAAGCCAATAAAATGGTAGCAGGTTTTTCTGATGAGCAAATAGAACTAGGTGGCGATGGTGTAACCTTGGTGAATCTTTATTTTTAGGTATTTAGCAAAGCTTCTATTTGCTTGCAAATTCTATTGCTAATAGGAGAGGTGGTTGATAGGAAATAATCTACATACTCCCCATTTTTATTAATGAGGTATTTCTGAAAATTCCATTTAGGACTCATGCTTTTAACACCATTGAGTTCTTTCTTACTTAAGAATTGATAGAGTGGATGAGCGTTTTGACCCTTCACTTGAATTTTTTGAAAGACAGGAAAGCTTACCTTAAAATTGATGCTGCAAAATTCTTGAATTTCTTCGTTTGCCAATGGTTCTTGTCCGCCAAAATCATTGGAGGGGAAGGCAAGGATTTCAAGACCTTGGTCTTTGTATTTTTGGTAGAGTTCTTCTAATAATTTATATTGAGGGGTAAAACCACAGGCACTCGCCGTATTCACAATAAGTAGAACTTTTCCTTTATAATTGGAAAGTGCAATTTCTTGGTTCGAAAGGTTTTGAACTATTAAATTGTGTAGATTGAAGTTATCCATAACTTTAAAACCATTTTTATGTGAAAATGTTTTGTTATCCACAAAAGTACCTGTTTATCTGCCTATTTGCTGCAATTTTAATTTCCTTAATTTGGTGATAAATGGCAGTCGAAAAGTTTTTAATGGAAGAATTTTAGTTGTAACATTGTAGCATAGCTAAAAGATATAAATGAGTTCAATAACCCCAATAGGTTTAAAGTGTATAATAATTGACGACGACCGTGTCACCGTTTTCATGAGTAAGAAATTAATTCATACTTACAATGAAAATGTAGTTGTTGATACCTTTCAATCTGGTTTGGAGGCTTTGGCTTATTTAAGGGAGAATCCAATTGCACCGGAAACAGTTATTTTGTTGGATATTAATATGCCAAATTATTCTGGTTGGGATTTCTTAAAAGATTTTGAAGAACTAAACATGGACTGTAAAGTTTTTATGTTCAGTGCCAGTATTGATACCCAAGATATAGAGAAATCTAATTCTTTTGATAAGGTTCAAGGTTTTATTTCAAAGCCACTCACATCTGAGAAAGTAGGACAGCTTTTTCAAAACACAAACAACTAATTTATAGCGCCTTATTTTGATTATCTTATCTTTATAAAATAATACTTGTATATACATTTAATGTTTGTACATTTGTAGTGAATAAACATTATAAAACAATAATAATATGAGCAACAAATGGGCAATTGATCCTATGCACTCTGAGATTGAGTTCAAGGTAAAACACTTAATGATTTCTACATTAACAGGTAAATTCACTGGGTTTTCTGGTGAGGTTGAAAATGTTGCCGCAGATTTTTCTGATGCAAAAATCAACTTCAGTGCAGAGGTAAGTACAATTAATACTGGTAATGAGCAAAGAGATGGTCACTTAAATAGTGAAGATTTCTTTAATACAGCAGCATTTCCTACATTGACTTTTACTTCAACTGGTATGTCTAAAACTGCTGATGATACTTTTGTATTAGCTGGTGATTTGAACATGCACGGTGTAAGCAAAAACATTGAATTAAATGTAGTTTTCAATGGTTTGATGACAGATCCTTATGGCAATGAAAAAGCAGGTTTTGAATTAAGTGGAAAAATTAGCAGAAAAGATTTTGACCTTACCTGGTCTGCA
>CAIYNF010000175.1 GCA_903927505.1 uncultured Bacteroidota bacterium
AAGTCAAACCTGCATTTCTACCGAAACAGCTTACCTAGATAGCGTTTATGTGCCTAAAACAGGTTTGGTCAACCAAGATATTCCAATTTCTTTCTTCTATGGCGTGCACAACGGCTGTGGTAAATTTATTGGTTTTAATATCACCGAAGAGGGAAATACGCAGTTTTGTCAAGTTAAAGTTGAATACAATGGCTGTCAATGCACAGCCATTTATTTTACCGAAAATAAAATCTATAATTTTAAAACAGCAGCAACGGGTTCTTATTATTTTAAATACCTGCGCGGCGCCAATGTTTATACCACTGATACCTTGGTGGTAAATTAGGATTTGCCTCTATATAAATTCCTTGTAAAAAGTGGTATTTGTCAGTTTTTCTCTCCCTCAAATTGCCTATTCTTGTACTACCAATTAAAATATAATTCGACCTCCATTTTTGTAGGTCATTAAATAATTAAAATATGTCTGATCCATTAGCAATGCTTGAGCCAAAAGAACTTTGGCAAAATTTTAGTGCACTCAATGCCGTTCCTCGTCCTTCAAAAAAAGAAGAACGTGTTATTGAATTTATGATGCAATTTGGCCATTCACTTGGCTTGCCTACCATTAAAGATGAAGTTGGAAATGTAATTATCAAAAAGCCTGCCTCTGCAGGTTTGGAAAACCGCCAAACCATTGTAATGCAGAGCCATTTAGATATGGTGCACCAAAAAAATGCCGATACGCAATTTGATTTCAACACACAAGGTATCGATATGTTTGTGGAAGGCGATTGGGTGAAAGCAAAAGGTACCACCCTTGGCGCAGATAATGGCATTGGTGTAGCAAGTATCATGACACTTTTGGCCACCAAAACTATTCTGCATCCCGCCATTGAAGCCTTGTTTACCATAGATGAAGAAACTGGTATGACAGGTGCTTTGGGATTAAAAGGTGGTTTGTTGGAGGGTAAAATTTTATTGAACTTAGATACGGAAGACGACCATGAATTAACCATTGGTTGTGCGGGGGGAATAGATGTTACAGGCACACGTCATTATATTAAAAAAGCAGTTGCAGAAAATAGTATTGGTTTAGAAATTGCCGTAAAAGGCCTAACTGGCGGTCACTCAGGAATGGATATTCATTTGGGTCGTGGCAATGCCAATAAACTCATGAACCGCTTGTTAATTGAAATTCAAAAGGATGTTCATTTTGAAATTAGCAGCATAGATGGTGGGGGTTTACGCAATGCCATTCCGCGCGAATCACATGTAAAATTGGCTGTTCCAGCTGCGCAGAAAGAGCAATTTATTGCTCGTTTAAAAGATATTGAGGCTATTTTTAAAGCAGAATACCGCATTACAGATCCCAATTTAGAATTGCATATAGCAAGTATTGATTGTCCTGCAGATGTATTAGAAAAACTTTTCCAAAACCATTTATTGCAGGTTGTTCATGTATTGCCAAATGGTATTTTCCGCATGACACCGGGTATTGAAGGTTTGGTGCAAAGTTCAAACAATGTGGCGCGCATCTTAGTTCAAAACGGAGAATTAAGCATCCAATGTTTAACACGTAGCAGCGTTGATTCAGAAAAAATGGACCTTGCAGCTATCATAGAATCTGCCTTTCACCTGCTTGCTGCGCAAACAGAAAAGAAAGGGAGCTACCCCGGTTGGATGCCTAAACCAGATGCAGAAATCGTAAAGTTAATGAGCGATTTATACACAGAAGTATTTGGTTCGAAACCTATGGTAAACGCTTGTCATGCGGGTTTAGAATGTGGTATTTTAGGAACCAATTATCCGGGTATGGAAATGATTTCATTTGGTCCAAATATTCGTGGGGCACACTCGCCAGATGAACGCGTGCAAATTAGTTCGGTTCAAAAATACTGGCGTTTTCTGTTAACTACTTTAGAAAGAATTCCACTTAAATAATTTATAAAATTGGCCTTGGTTCGAACCGAAACCTGGCCTTGCTTGCATGACTGAAGAAAACTTTGCCACTTTTGTTAATGTTATTTTACCGCTGCATTTACAGCAGGTATACACTTACCGTGTGCCTGCAGAATGGGAGCAAGAAATAGCTATTGGCAAACGTGTGGCCATTCAGTTTGGCGCTAAAAAAGTTTATGCGGGATTAATTTATCAAATTCACCACCAGCCACCCAAAAATTACGAGGCAAAATACATCTACAGTGTATTAGATGAAACCCCTGTAATTGATGCCAAACATTTTCAGTTTTGGGATTGGATCAGCAAATATTATATCTGCTCTTTAGGAGATGTAATGCAAGCGGCACTGCCTGCTGCCTTTAAGTTAGAGAGTGCTACACGCATTATTTCCAATCCTTCTTTTGATGCCAGCAATACCGAGTTAGACGACAAAGAATACTTGATTCAAGAGGCATTGGATATTCGGCATGAATTAACCCTGGCGGAGGTTGCAGAAATTTTGCAAATGAAAAATGTTTTTCCCTTGCTAAAAAGCATGGTGAAAAAAGAAATGATTCTCATTAAAGAAGAACTGGAAGAAAGATACAAAGAGAAGAAAATTACTTGTGTAAAATTAGCTGAAATTTACAAAGAGGAAAAAGCTATAGAGGTGCTTTTTGCTTCCCTCGAAAAAAACGAAAAGCAGCTCAATTATTTGCTTGCCTATTTGCATTTAAAACCGCACGAAGAAAATATAGACAAAGCGCAATTAATGAAGGCTTGCAATGGAACAGCCGCTCCGCTGCAAACGCTTATTAAGAAAGGTGTTTTTGAAACCTACCAAATGAGTGTAGACCGCATTCAAATTGCAGCTACGCCCTTGCAAGATTTTGAATTAAACCCAGATCAAATTGATGCACTTGCAAAAATAAAAACGCAATGGGAAGATAAAGATATTGTATTGCTGCAAGGTGTTACTGGCTCCGGAAAAACGCATGTTTATGTAAAGCTCATTCAAGAGCAAATGGAACAGGGTAAACAAGTTTTATTCTTGCTTCCAGAAATTGCACTTACCTCGCAAATTGTGAAGAGAATTCGCAAGTTTTTTGGAGAGGCTTGTATCTCTTACCACAGTAAGTACAACGACCAAGAAAAGGTGGAAATATGGCAAAAGGTGAAGGAGGGGCGTTACCAAATAATTATTGGTGCGCGCAGTGCGGTGTTTTTGCCTTTCAAAGATTTGGGCTTATGTATTGTAGATGAAGAGCATGAAAGTAGCTACAAGCAGCATGATCCTGCGCCAAGGTACCATGCCAGAGATGCCGCTATGGTATTGGCCAAATTAAACAATTGTAAAACTATTTTAGGTTCTGCTACGCCTTCCTTAGAAGTTTATTACAATGCCCAACAACAAAAATATGGCTGGGTAAAACTAGACAAGCGTTACCATGAGGTAGCTTTGCCTTCTGTAGAAACTTCCAATATTGCAGAGGAACGTAGGGTAAAGACCATGGTGAAAGACGATATTGGCTCGCAGTTATTTGAAGCAATCACCAAAGCCTTGGAACAAAACCAACAAGTAATTTTGTTTCAAAACAGAAGGGGCTATGCGCCATTCCTATCTTGTAATTCTTGTGAATGGGTGCCCAAATGCAAAAATTGTGATATCAGTTTAACCTACCACAAATACATCGATTCACTTAAATGTCATTATTGTGGCTATACCCAACAGCAGCCCAAAACCTGCGGTGCATGTGGTTCTACACAACTTACTTTAAAAGGTGTTGGTACAGAAAAGGTTGAAGATGAACTCAACGAGCTTTTTCCTTTGGCACGTGTTGCACGCTTAGATTTAGATGCCGCAAAATCTAAACATGGTCACGAAGAAATTATCCGCAGTTTTGAAGAAAGGCAATTTGATATATTAGTGGGTACACAAATGCTGAGCAAGGGTTTAGATTTTGAACATGTGAGTTTAGTGGGGGTCATTAATGCAGATAGTCTGTTGTCGTTTCCAGACTTTAGAGCCCATGAACGTGCCATGCAATTGCTCATGCAAGTAGGAGGTAGGGCAGGTAGAAAACACCAACAAGGCAAGGTAATTATTCAAACTTCTATGCCCAATCATTTTGTTTTGCAAGCTTTATTGCACGGGCAATATGAATCTTTGATGGAACGTGAATTGGAAGATCGCCAAAAGTTTGGTTATCCTCCTTTTTTTAGGATGATAAAAATTGTTCTCAAAAGCAAAGAATACAAAACAGTAGAACAAGCTGCCTTGCGCTTAAAATATTTAATGCAAGGAAATGTGAAAGCTACATTACTGGGTCCCGAAAGTCCACATGTGAGTAAGATTCGCAACTTTTACATTAAAGAGATATTGATTAAAATTAGCAGAAAAAATCCAGATTTGGATGCTGTGAAAATTGCCATTAGAAAGGCTACCACAGAGCTAAACACCGAGAAAGAATTTAGGAGCGTAATTGTTTACGCAGATGTAGATCCGGGCTAAATTTTACCGCAACCAGATAGCTAAACTCATTCCTGCTCCTTTGTATTTGTTGTCAATAAAATGAAAATTGAACGACAAATTAAGTGTGCCACCCATTGGATTTATCCTATAGCCTGCCTCGTAATACAATGGATGGTCTTGGGTTCGCAGGTAATTAAAATAAATTGTTTCTCTAAAATCAAATAAGTTAATATAAGGCAATTGACGCAATACCAAACGCTTGAAATTGAGTTGAAGCATTAAACTTTGATAGGCATTTTTTGTACTGTAATCATAATAAGGCAATTGTTTAAATCTGTAAAAATCATCGCCATCATACAAGAAACTTTGGTTACCCGAAAAATGTTGCCAATCCGCAAAATGAATGTCGCTGTTCATTGGAAACATCCCCAAACGCGCCGTATAATTAAGGTTGAGCCAATGTCTTAAGTTAATGCTTTGGTCTATTCCCAATGCTATTTTTTGAAATTGCATGGCGCTTTTCCCCATACCTAAAGTATAATTAATATTCAAACTTGGCCATTCATTTTTCAAATAAATCTTTTTGTTAGCCCGCATTTTATAGGTTTGAAATAACTTGTATTGTAAGGCACCTCCAATTTGATAGGTTCTATAACTTGGCTCTGTTGCAAGTCCTTGAGGCAAACTATTTGCCTTCATCATCCCCTTGCCTTCTTGCAATTGGTAGCGCTGCAAATTGTCAAGGGAATACCTATTGGCTGCCATTGCGTTTAAAACTAAATTCATGCCATTTGCAATTTCCATTTGTATACCTGTAGATACAAATTCCTGCATATACAACCGCGAATAATTTGTTTGAAATAAAAGCAATTGAAAGGCATCTGTAAATGCACTTATCCCTTTACTATTGTAATCCGTTAAATAGCTTCCTCCTTTTAAATAAACAATACCAAATTTGCTGGGATTGAATTTATAATTTATTTCTACTATGCTTTGTAATAGCGGTCTTTCAAGCGGAATTCGTATTTTCTGCTGGTAGCGCCACG
>CAIYNF010000176.1 GCA_903927505.1 uncultured Bacteroidota bacterium
GACTGAGTCATTTACGGCAAAATTCAGTCAAATGGGGCATCGAGCCCCTTATTGACTGAGCAAACAAAACCAAAAGCTCCTGATGTATTTTAGCAATAACACAGAAACTATTGGTTTTTAAACGGTCAACGTATTTTAGGCATTAACACAGAAGCCAGGTGCCAGCTGCCGTCAGCTATTCCCCGCTAAATAGCGTTCCAGCTAATTTTTGATAAATGGAATTGAGCATAACTGTGCGCATGGCTTGGTAGGCTTCTACGCCCGCTTTTTCTTTGGTGGTTTGAAAACCTTGTACGCCTTCTTTGGCATCTCTAAACAATTCGTTTTGCCCTTTGCTGTCTTTTAAAACAATGCTCATATCTATAGAACTGCGCAACATTTGTCCCCACATTACGCCTTGGTCTTTTGTATTGGCCTTGAGTTCAATGGTATAATCTGCTTGGGCTGCATTATTTACAAAGGTGCAGCCCTCTTCCATTAATTTCTTTTTGAGGGCAGGAGTAAGTATTGGGTAATCCATGGCAGTATTGAGGTTCAATTCCTCGCTTTGCATGTATATTTTTATGGGTTCAATTTGAACACGAATATTGGCGCTTGGACCTTCTAAATTGAGTAAAAGATTGCGCATGCTGGCGTGAATAGAATCACCAATAATGAGTTTTTCAAGATCTGGTTTCAATACCAAAACTTGCATCATGTCTTTGCTTTGAATGCGGTTTATACCAAATTGCATGCTGCCATCCTGTTGGGTTTCGCTTTGCTTGCTGCCTTGAATATTGACTTGTTTATTGGCAACAATTTTTACAGGAAGGTAGGGGATGGGCATTGGAATAGAATCCTTACTTTTAATAAAAGCCCTAGCTTGAATAGGCTGATTTAAGGATTTGCCAACAACGGCATGAAGCGTTTCATTGGAAGTTTCGAAACGAATTAAATACAATTGCGCTTGGAGTTGCGCCATGATTTCATTTAATAGAAATACTTGTTTGTTTTGGTAATCTACTTCAATAGATTCATTGAGGTAATCTTGCAAACTTGCTGCTGCTTTTGTGCGCAATTGAAAGGCTTGCACATAAGCTGTACTGGCGTCTAGTTGATTGGCGCGGATGAGATAGTCTAATGCTTTATCTGCGGCCTCACGCATTTTTTTTCTTTTGTAGGCTTCAAAATCTGCTTTGTTGAGGCGGTAATAAATCCAGTAATCGGTTTTGTTTTCCCAACTGTCTAATACTTCAAAACCTTCCATGGTTTCTGAAGCAACCATGCGCGAATCTGAAAAAAATTGCTGAGAAAAATTTTGGTTGCTTTGGTATTGAGAAAGGATAGAATTACTGGAAACAGTAACTTTAATTTCACCCATCATATCATCCAAAGCATTCTTTTTGGCCACACGTTGAAAATCGGTGGTGCTTAATTTGCTGGCATAACCAATGCCAATATAATAAAGCGTATTGGTAGGTCTTTGGTCTACCCAAGTAGGCTTTTGCCTATTGCTAAATTGAGCTATTTCTTTTTTTACATTGCAGGAAGCCAATGTTACAAGAACAAAGGAGGCGAGCAATACAAGTATTTGAAATAACTTTTTCATGGGTGGTTTTAAAGTACAAAATTGGCAAGCAAGCAAATTAAACCTGCTTGCCAATTTTGATTTATGAAGGAAAAAAATGCGAAAGAAGCGCTAATTAATTACCAGCTTTTTCTTTTGCTAATTTGTCCATTTCGGCATTGAAGATTTCTTCAAATTTCTTTTTGTCGTAGTCTTGCGACAATTTTTTATCATTAGAAATTCCTTTGTCGATGCCATTTAACACCACTTGCTTGTTGGCTTCAATAGCTACCCAGTAAGTATAAGAGTTGTTTGGTTCTTTGAATAATTTTTCGCCCAAAACACGTACATCAATTAATTCTTGGTTGGTAACCTCACGTGCCAATTCTTCAAATTTATTATTGAATTCAGTTTGGTTGGCAACAGTGCGTTGTTGGGTATATTGATCAGTAACTTTTTTAACAGTAGTTTGGATTAAACCAGCCATTTCGCTTTTTGCATTTTGCATAGCAATTTTTTTGGCGGTTTGTAAGTCTGGACTATTTCCACTGCTCTTTGCACGGAAACTTTCTTTGTCGCTGTAAAATTCTTTAGAACTAAATGGCACACTTATTTCTACAGCACCAGTGCTTTTTTCAATAGGTGTTACATTTTTTTTAGATTTACAAGCTGCAAGTGCAATTACAAAAGCTGCTAAGATGGCTCCTGAACGGATCAGGCTTCTCACATTTGGTTTCATGGTAATTAATATTAATAGGTAAAATTAAGAATGTTTGCTGTAATACAAAAGCGGTGCCAAAAAAACTTAATTGGCCATTTGCCCGCAATTAAGGCAAAAAAAAACTCCAGCAACAAGTCACTGGAGTTTTGGGTCGGTTCGAACCGAAATTTATTTAACGGTATCCATATGGCAGATTAAATCTACCACTTTGTTTGAATAACCCCACTCATTGTCGTACCAAGATACCACCTTCACAAAATTATCATTTAAAGAGATACCTGCTTTTGCATCAAAAATAGAAGTACGTGAATCGCCTAAGAAATCATTTGATACCACTTCATCTTCAGTATAGCCAAGAATGCCTTTCATTTCATTTTCTGAAGCATGTTTCATGGCAGCTTTAATGGTATCATAGCTTGCGCCTTTAACCAATCTGCAAGTTAAATCAACTACAGAAACGTCTGGTGTAGGAACACGGAAACTCATACCTGTTAATTTTCCTTTAAGTTCAGGAATTACCAAACCAACTGCTTTTGCAGCACCAGTGCTAGAAGGGATAATGTTTTGGTAAGCACCACGGCCACCTCTCCAATCTTTAGCAGATGGGCTATCAACTGTTTTTTGTGTTGCAGTAACCGCGTGAACAGTAGTCATTAAGCCTTCAAGGATACCAAAATTATCGTTTAATACTTTGGCAATTGGCGCCAAGCAATTGGTGGTACAAGAAGCATTAGAAACAATATTCATGTCTGCGGTGTACTTCTCTTGGTTTACTCCCATTACAAAAGTAGGGGTATCGTCTTTGGCTGGTGCGCTCATAATTACACGCTTAGCACCCGCTTTAATATGTGCCGAAGCAGATTCTATTGTTAAGAACAAACCAGTAGACTCCACTACGTATTCTGCTCCAACCTCGTCCCACTTAAGGTTTGCGGGGTCTCTTTCTGCGCTTACGCGAATTTTCTTACCATTTACTACCAAATGACCACCCTCAATAGCGATATCGCCTTTGAAAATGCCATGTGTTGAATCATATTTGAGCATGTAAGCCATATAATCCACGTCGATTAAATCATTGATTCCAACAATTTCTACTTTAGGGTTATTGATGGCAGCCCTGAAAACCAAACGGCCGATGCGGCCAAAACCATTGATTCCTATTTTCATTATATTTGGGGGTTATTTGAGTGGCGCAAAGATAATTTTTTAAATTTCAGAAAAAATATTTTGCATTCACCAAAAATTCCCTACTTTTGCCAACCCAAAATAATGGCCCGTTCGTCTATCGGTTAGGACGTTAGATTTTCATTCTGAAAAGAGGGGTTCGACTCCCCTACGGGCTACAGACGATTAGAAGCTTCACCAATACGGTGGAGCTTTTTTTATTTTAGCAAGTTTCAGTTTGAAAGATAAATTTTCCTCATCGTCTGAAGCCCGAAGGGGAGGGCCAGCCCCACGGTCACGCTCCTCGCTAAATTGACCTTCCAGGTCAATTTTTAACGCTCGTCCGTCCTACGGGCTACAGACGATTAGAAGCTTCACC
>CAIYNF010000177.1 GCA_903927505.1 uncultured Bacteroidota bacterium
ATAGCACAAATGCTATCAAAAAATAAAATCCCAACACAGTAGTATAAATATTCAGGATGATCACCATAACCAATGCCAGTGGCAATTTGCTGACCAAAGCCAATAAATAAAACGGCAAAAACTCCAGAAACACCTAAAACAGAAACCAAGGCATTTGCAAATACTTGCTTGTTATTGTCTTTGTCGGCAAAACGAAAAAAGGCGGTCTCCATGCCATGCGTAAGCAGAATATTAAAAAAAGACATATAGGCATAAAACTCTGTATTAATACCGTATTCAACTTGTGTAAATACACGGGTATAAATAGGGACCAACAGGAAATAAAAAAATCTTCCTGCAATGGTACTAAGGCCATAAACGGCTGTTTGTCCGGCTAGTTTTTTAACAGTGCTCAATAATGCAATATTAGGCAATTTTCACCCAAAACCTTACATTCGCTTTAACCTAAAATGAAAGAAAAAGTCGGATTTACAATTTTAAGAAGAAACATCTTGCTTTTTGTCTGTATGCTGCTGCTTTCAAATGCCTACGGACAGCAAGCAGAAGAAGAATTAGCAGCGCAATTTTTGTCAAATAAGGAATATAGCAAAGCGGCCAACATGTATGAGAAACTTCTCAGTGGCAACCAAAGATCTATCTATTTTTACGACAACCTACTTAAATGTTATTTGCAACAAAACAACTTTGCGGATGCGCAAAAATTAGCAAAAAAGCAAAGTAAAAGATTTGATGAAAACCCTTTCTACTTGGTAGATCAAGGCTATATTCTAAATTTACAAAATGAGCAAAAAAAGGCTAAAGATCTTTTTGATAATTTACTAAAAAAAGTTGCTCCAAACGAAATGGCAATTTATGATTTAGCTAAAGCCTTTGAAAAAAGAAACGAAAAAAGCTATGCCATAGAAACTTATTTAATTGGAAGAAAATTATTAAAAAATGATTTGGTTTTTGCCAATGAAATGGCAGGGCTTTATAACGACATGCAACAAATTCCCAATATGATTGAGGAGTATTTAAATGTATTGGTAGTAGATGAAACATACCAAGAAGAAGTACAAGGCTTCCTACAAAATGCATTGCAAAACAAAGAGGATTTTGAAATTCTAAAACAAGCACTCAATAAAAAAACAAAACAATTTACAGACAAAAATTGCTTTCCTGAAATGCTTATTTGGCTATATGTGCAGCGCAACGACTATGATTTGGCATTAATGTATGCAAAATCATTAGACAAAAAAAACAAGGAAAGAGGAAGAAGAATCTTAGAATTGGGCTTCCTGGCAAATTCCAACTATCAATATGATGCCGCCATTAATTGCTTCAAACAAGTTCAATTATTAGGAGTAGATTTACCCTATTATTCCTATTCAAAAAATTCGGAATTGGAGGCCCTAACCAACAAAATTTTAGCTGGCAATTACACCACAGAAGATTTAAAACTGCTCGAAATAGAATACAAAAAATTACTTGTAGAATTCGGTAAAAATGCGGGAACTGCAAATACAATTAGGAGCTTAGCCAAACTTCAGGCATTTTACTTAAATAATTATTCAGAAGCTATTCGTAATTATGAAGAAATTATTCAAATGCAAAGAGTAGATAGGTCATTGCAGGCAGAATGTAAATTAGAATTGGGTGATTTTTATGTGATGCGTGGTGAGGTTTGGGAAGCCATGCTTTTATATGGACAAGTTGACAAAGATTTTTTACAAGAACCGCTCGGTCAAGAAGCCAAATATAGAAATGCAAAACTCAGTTATTATTTGGGAGAATTTGAATGGGCAAAAGCGCAATTAGATATCCTAAAAACCGCCACCACACAGTTAATAGCCAATAATGCGCTAGAACTATCTTTGCTTATTCAAGACAATACCGTTGATAGCAATACAGAACCACTTTCTCTTTTTGCACAGGCAGATTTGAACTATTTACAAAACAACGATGTTATTGCTTTAAGAAAATTGGATAGCATCGGAATTTTATTCCCAAAACACAGTCTTAGCGATGAAATAATTTTTAAGAAAGCTCAAATATTTGAAAGAGAAAAAGATTTTCAAAATGCTGCCAAGTATTATGAAATTGTGGTCAATGAATATGGGTCAGATATACTTGGCGACAATGCCTTGTATAACCTGGCGCTTATCTATCAAAACAAGTTAAGTAAACCAGAAGACGCTAAAAAGTGTTACGAAAAATTCATAGACAATTACCCAGGCAGCTTCTTTCTTTCAGATTGCAGAAAACAATACCGCCTTCTCAGAGGTGATCAAATAAATTAGTATGATACTATACAATGTAACTATCAATGTAGATGAGCCTTATATAGCAGAATGGCTTCAATGGATGAAAAGCAAACACATCCCAGATGTAATGAATACGGGCATGTTTAGCCATTCACGCATTTTAAAATTACTCAACAAACAAGAAGATGAGCTTGGTGAAACCTTTGCAGTGCAATACGAATGTGAATCAATGGAAAAATACGAACACTACCAACAACATTTTGCTCCTGCCCTACAAGCAGATACACAAAAAATGTTTGGTGGGCATTTTGCAGCTTTTAGAACATTGCTGGAAACAGTATAAAATTAAATTTCCTTTCTTAAACGCGCTACTGGGATATTCATTTGCTCACGGTATTTAGCAACTGTTCTGCGGGCAATATTGTAGCCTTTTTCTTTTAAGATGTCCATTAATTTTTCATCTGGAAGTGGTTTGTGTTTTTCCTCCGCTTCAATGGCTTCTTTCAAAATTTTCTTCACTTCTCTGCTACTTACTTCTTCGCCATCATCCGTTTGAATTCCCTCGCTAAAAAAGTATTTCAAGGCAAAAGTACCCCATTCTGTTTGCACATATTTACTGTTGGCAACGCGACTAATAGTTGAAATATCTAGAGAGGTTATTTCTGCTATATCCTTTAAAATCATTGGTCTTAAGAATGATTCATCACCCTCCACCAAAAAGCGGTATTGAAATTTTAAGATGGCATTCATGGTATTCAACAAAGTATTGTGTCTTTGTTTAATACTATCTATAAACCAACGGGCGCCATCTAATTTTTGCTTGATAAATTGTGCAGTTTCTTTTTGTTCTCTTGTAGGTGTTTTGGTTCCATCAAAACCCTTCAAAGTTTCTAAGTAATTTTTACTGATTCTTAAATCAGGCGCATTACGAGAATTTAAATGAACTGTTAAGCTACCCAACTCTTCAATTAAAATAAAATCTGGCGTAATATATTGGGTAGCGGTATTGTCTATGGCCTCTCCTGGTTTGGGATTTAGCCTGGTAATTACATGAATTACATCCTTTAGTTCCGCTTCATTAATTTTAAGAGATTTACTCAATTTCTCATAATGCTTTTTTGTAAAATCATCAAAATGATGTTGCAATATTTCAATGGCCAATTTTACGGAAATAGCATGTTGGTCTTTGCGTTTCAATTGCAATAAAAGACATTCTTGCAAAGAAGTTGCCCCAATACCTGCAGGTTCTAAATTTTGAACCTTTGCCAATACTTTATTTATTTCTTCGGGCGAGGCATCTACATTCATTGAAAAAGCTAAATCGTTTGAAATAGCAGCTAATGGTCTGCGTAAATAACCATCATCATCTATTGAACCAATAATTTGATTCCCAATTGTAAGCTCTTTTTCATCTTCAGCAATTGCCGAAAACTGCTCCATTAACTCTTCGTGAAAACTATGCGATTCAGCTAAGGGACGTTCTTTCTTTTCCTCATCACCCTCATCACTTAAATGAAATCCATCTGGGTCATATTCATCATTCACATAATCCTTTACATCAAAGGACTCATCGGCCAAATAATCATCAACAGTGAGGTCTTTTTTTTCTTCCTCAGGTGTTGCAAGTTCGGTTTCAGAAATGGGAGCGGTTTCATCTGGAGCAGCGTCAGAATCTGAACCCTTTAAAAGTGCAGGATTTTCTATAAGCTCTTGGTCAATTCTTTGAATAATATCCACCGAATTAAGCTGCAACAATTTTATAAATTGAATTTGCTGCGGGCTTAGCTTTTGTAGCTGACTTTGTTGTAATCCTTGCTTTAACATGATTTCAATACAAATTTAACAAAAAAACATTGGGGATGGCAATGGAATATCGTTGCCCAAATTTGAATTTCAAAAATAGTTATTGATACAGCGTTTCGGTTCGACCCAAACCTTTGAAAATCTTGCATTTTAACCTGCAGAATCTATATTGCATTTCTTTTATGAAAACCATGAATAACCTAAAAAGTATTAGTCTACTTCTTCTTACCCTCATTTGTTCAATGAATGCATTTGCGCAAACAACGCGTTCTAACTGCCCTGTTAAAGAAGAAATATTTACCAAATTAAACCCAGATGGCAGCCATATAACACTGAGTGTTACAGGTAATGAGATGCTTCATTATTTTGAAACGCTTGATGGATTTACTGTTCTAGAAAGGGAAGATGGATTTTACGATTATGCAACACTCAACGAACAACAAAATTTGGTTGGTTCTGGACAAATTGCAAGAAATGAAAGCCCTATTTTATTAAAGAATCAAAGCCAACATTTAAGATACAGTAATAACCAAATTGAATTATTAAGTAATGCCTTTTATCAATTTAATCCTGTAAACCTGAAAAAAGCTAACAAGCCATTTCCAGCAAAGGGCAAAAGAAGGGTTTTGGCCATTTTAGTTCAGTACCCAGACCTTGCAGCAACCCTACCAAAATCTAATTTCGATTCCATGATGATGAAGCCCAATTTCAATGGAACCGGATCGTTTAGGGATTATTATTTAAAAACTTCTTTCGGAAATTTAGACCTACAAGTGGATGTGGTGGGCTGGTATACTTCCACATTGGGCTATATCAATTACGCCAAATCTGATGCAAATTATATGAGTAATGTTGGCGAATTGGTTTATGGTGCCGTAATGAGTGCAGATGCCTCCGTTGATTTTTCAAAATACGACAATGACAGTGATGGCGTAGTAGATGGAATTATTGTTCTACATGCAGGTATTGGTGCAGAGGAACAAAGCGCACCATCTGCCAATAACTATATCTGGTCGCACAGGTACAATTTGGCTTATACCTCAGGAACAGCCTTCGTTGATGGCGTTAGCGTTGATGCTTATGGAATATTCCCGGAAAAAAGATACAATAGCGGCGCGCCTTCCATGGTAGGAATTGGTGTTATTTCACATGAATTTGGACATTTATTAGACTTACCAGATTTATACTCTACCCAAAGCAAAGGTGAAGGCGCAGGTAATTTTGCAAATATGGCAGGAGGCCCATGGCTAAACAGCGAACGTACCCCTTGCCTGCACGAGGCATGGTCGAGAAACATGCTCGGATGGATGCCAACAACTTTAATTGCAAGTAGCGGAACATATACAATTCCAAAAGGAGTTGCCGACAGTAATTTTGCATTCCGAATTAATACTACCCAAACCAATGAATATTTTCTATTAGAAAATCGCCAGAAAAAAGGTTTTGACCTATACTTACCAGGAAGAGGTTTGGCTATTTGGCATATCAACGCTAGTAAAGCAAGGTTATTATCAGTTTCGGGCGGCAATAATGTAAATAACGATACCAGTGCCTATGGTGTTGGTTTATTGCAAGCAGATGGCAAAAGAGATTTAGAAATTGGTTCAAACCGAGGCGATGCAGGGGATTTATATCCAGGTTCTTCTAATAACAGGTCGTTAAATAATTATTCAAAACCAAATTCTGCATTGCACCTTAAAGTTGGGGGAATCAAACAAGCCTCCAATATTGTAATTAGTAATATTACCCAAAATGCAGATAGTTCCATTTCTTTTACTATTGGCAATAAACCCAGTGCAGGCTTTGATGCTTCCAGTACAAATGGATGTGCACCTTTGTATGTAGACTTTACAAATATTTCAGCTTTTGCAAGCAGCTACCTATGGAAATTTCATGATGGCAGTACCTCAACAATTAAAAATCAAAACTATACTTATACTACCCCTGGCAACTATTTAGTAACCCTTTTTGTCTTAGATTCTGCCAATCAAATTGTTGATTCAAGTCAACAAACAATCATTGTAAACTCCTCTCCTAAGGCCGCATTTACAATGGATAGAACAGACAGCAATACTTTTATTTTAAAAGATTTATCTACCAACAAACTTTATATAAACTGGCGTTTCGGTTCGAACCAAAGTTCCACTTCTGCTGAAGTAAATTACAAAATTATTGGCCAGGCAAGTGTGCCATTTAAATTAATTGCCTACTCACAAAACCTTTGTTCCGATACAGCCTTGGGCATAATGGATTATTGGCCACTAAGTTTGGGAGATAAAATTACAGGACAAAATTTTAATGTATTCCCAAATCCATTTCAAAATAAACTAAGTATTAAAATTGGCAAAACAGGCGAGCAAGAATTAGCGGTAAAAGTAATTGACCTAATTGGCAACATCGTGTTCGAACAAAAAAACCTACAAATAAAAAATGGACAAACAGATGCTGAAATTTCTTTATCAGGAATAAAACCAGGTGTGTATTTTATAGAAATTAAAGGACAAAAAGCACAAGAAACCTTTAAAATTATTGCACAATAAAAGGTAAAAATTTATGCTAAAAAGTCTGCTACACTTGCTCTATCCTAATTTGTGCGTGGCTTGTAACAATCAATTACATGCAAGCGAAAGGTACTTATGCTTGGGATGTCAATTGCAATTGCCAGAAACCAACGACCACCTTAAATTGGAAAATGGAGTAGAAAAAACATTGTGGGGCAGAATACCTTTTGAGCGTGCTTTTTCGTTTTTATTCTTTAACCAAAGAGGCACAACACAAAAATTATTACACGAATTAAAATACAAGGGAAATGAAGAATTGGCCGTATATTTAGGTGAAATATATGGCCAAAAAATTAGGGAAACTGCTGAAAGTCATGGAATTAATGCCATAGTTGCCGTTCCTTTGCATACAAGTAAACTCAGAAAAAGAGGATACAACCAAAGTTTAGCCTTTGCCAATGGGATTTCGGAGGTTTTGGCCATGGAAAACCTAAGTGATTTTATGGTTAGAGTGAAAGCTACAGACACCCAAACCCTAAAAAGCAGAACCGAAAGGTGGCAAAATGTTGAAAATATATTTGAAGTGAATAACACTCAAATATTTGAAAACAAGCATATTCTATTGGTTGATGACGTTATTACAACAGGTGCAACTTTGGAAAGTTGTGCCGCAGCAATTGTAAAAAATTGCAAATGTAGAATTAGCGTTGCCAGTATCGCTTTTGCTGCTTAACTTTGTAAATCTTATCCCTTTTGTAAAATAGCGCCTTGAAATACTTACCTACCCAATAAGAATGAAAAAGCTTTTATTAATTATCTTTCTATTTGGATCAGGTATTAAATCTGGAAATGCGCAATTTCAAACTGGGGTATGTTCAAGCACCCGTGCTGGTGTTATGGGTGTTACCATCAACCCTGCAAATACCAATTATTTAAGTAATGGAACAGATGTTTTGTTATTCAATTACGGTACAACCTTAATGAACAATGGCTATTATTTAACACCAAGACCTGTAACAAGCATTGTATCTCCAACGGTAATTAATAAACTTACAGCAAAATCTACCAATGGAGAAAGCATCAACGAAACGTTTGATAAGCTTTTTAGCTTAAAAAGAAGCTTCAAAACAAACAACTATATTTTTGCAGATGCCACCATCTATGGCCCTTCATTTTTAATGAATTTGGGCAAGCATTCATTTGGAATTTTAACCTCATTGAAAGCAGTTTCTGGCACTACAAACATGCCAAAAGAATTGGCCATTTTTGTATTAAAAGGTTCAACTGCAGCTGAATTGCAAGGAAAGACATTTAACTTAAATAGTTTTGTTTCTGGCACTATGGTATACACAGATATTGCCTTTAATTACTCCTATCAAATTATAGATAACTACAAATCTCGCCAACGTCTAGGTATTACTGCACATTATCTTTCTGGTATCAATTCATTAGATTTTGAAGACAGAGGAGGTACCAAATGGAGTTTTATTGGAGACTCTAGCATTTACATGGACAAAGGGCACCTTTACTACAATTATGCAGCTACCAAATCTACCAGCATGAGTGAATTATTGGCAACACGTGGCAGGGGCTTTGCTTTTGATATCGGTTACAATTATATCAGTAAGAAAAAAAGCAGACCAACAAGAACAACAATGTGTCCAAATATTCGCTTTGGTGGTACAATTAGAGAATACCAAGAATACAAATGGCGTTTTGGTGCTTCCTTAATGGATATAGGAATGATTACCTACGACAAACAAACAGATTACAACGAATATGTAAATGCATCTGGAACCACCAAAAATTTAGACAAGGCATTTTACCTTGGTGTTTTTGCCCTAGATAGAAAACTTTGGTACGACTTCTCTTCAAATACTTCTGATGTAAAATATATCAGTAATAATAAATATACGCACTATACTGCAACCAGGTTGAATGTTCAATTTGATTACCATTATAAGGATAACTATTATTTTAGCTTTAATGGCTCACACAGATTGCCAATGCCTGGCGTTATTGCAAACCATGCACCCAATATATTAAGTTTAGCAGCGCGTTATGAATCTACTAAATACCAATTTGAATTACCCATTAGTTTAATAGAATACCAATATCCAATCATTGGATTTAATTTTAGAGTTGGGCCATTTTACATGGGAACAAACCACCTGCCAGAAATGATTGGCTTAAGAAACATTAGAGGTTTAGATATTTTTGCGGGACTAAAATTAAACATCTCTAATTTAAGAGGTACTTAATTTATTTTATTAATGAAGTAATTTCTTCACTCATTGGTTTTACATTAGAGGAGAAATGTTTCAACCAATTTCCATTGGGATCAATCAGTATTTTATTGAAATTCCATCCAATTTTTACATCCATTTGTCCATTTAAACTTTTCTCTGTTAGCCACTGATAAATCAAGTGTTTGCTAGCCCCTTTAACTTCTATTTTTTCAGTTAATGGAAAGGTAATGCCATAATTTTTTGTACAAAATTGTTGAATTTCAGCTGCGGTACCTGGCTCTTGCCCTAAAAATTGATTACAAGGAAACCCAATTACAACCAATTTTCCTTTATAAGTATCGGCCAACTTTTGCAATTCTGCATATTGAGGGGTATAACCACATTCACTCGCTACATTTACGCATAAGATATATTTACCCTTTAAATCCTTCATGCAAATGCTATTTTTTGCATCTAAAGTAGGGATACACAAATCATAAAAAGAAGTAGCCGCCACTTCAATCTTATTTGTTTTTTTTGCATTGGCTTCGGAAAAACTATAGATATAAGCCCAAGCAAATACCATTATTAAAATTGAATAGAAATATTTTTTCATAATTTATTATTACAGTGAAAGGATTCTTTCTTTCACTTCTTCCATTTGCCATTGAGGCGTGGAAGTAGCGCCACATATACCTACGGCATCATTTTCTGCAAACCAAGTTGGATCAATTTCTTGCTTACTGCTTACAAAATAAGAATGCGGATTATTGTCTTTGCATACATCAAACAAAACCTTTCCATTGGAAGATTTCAAACCCGCCACAAAAACTATTTTGTTAAACCTTTTTGCAAAATCACGCAATTGAATATCTCTATTACTAACCTGCCTGCAAAGGGTATCATTAAATTTCACCTCTATGCCTTTGGCTTCCAATTTATCCTTTAAAGCATATAAATTTTTAGTGCGCTTGGTTGTTTGACTAAACAATTGAATTTTATTGGGTAATTCATGTGCCTCTAATTCGTCAAAAGTTTCAACCACAATTGCATCTCCACTTGTTTGCCCAACCAAACCTTTTACTTCAGCATGGCCATGTTTGCCATAAATCAATATTTTCTCGTCTGCATTGTGTGCTTCCCTAACCCTATGCTGCAATTTAAGTACCACAGGACAACTGGCATCAACCAATTCAATATTATTTAACATTGCTTGTTGGTATGTTTCTGGCGGCTCTCCATGTGCACGTATGAGTACCTTTGTGCCATGTAAGACTTTAAATTGGTCGTGGTCTATAATTTCTAGTCCTTTCAATTTAAGTCTTGCCACCTCTTCGTCATTGTGCACAATATCGCCCAAGCAATACAGATGACCTTCTTCATTTAAAATGTCTTCTGCCATTTGAATAGCAAAAACTACCCCAAAGCAAAAACCAGAATTATCGTCAATTTCAACACTTAAGTTCATGTATTTACAAAGATATACTTTACTTTCAACCAACATTAAATAAAAAGCAAAGAATAAAAATAAAACACAAAATTTCCATTTTTGTTCTATATCCAACTGAAGAGTAAAATATTTTTCGAATTTTGGAACAAAAATAAAACAATACTGGCTCAAGGAGGTTAAGCTATTACATGTCAAACACAGAATCACATCTAAATGAGGATGGCAGTTATATTGGACCTGCAAACCTTTCCCCTATTCCTCTAAATATTGGATCGCCCGTTATAAAGGCTGAAGACAAAGGGAAAATAAAGGCAAACGCCGTTGAAGCAATGCATCATTATGCCAACCAAGAAATGGCACTGCTAAAAAAACAAGCAGACCTTATCATGGAACAAGTAAGGGAAATTGAGAGCAGACTCAAAGTTTCAGAAAAAATATATGAATCAGACTTGAGATACACGCCAGTAATAGGGCAGGTATACCACCTATATGAAAAAGATGATCATTTTAAATTGTCTATCATAGGACCGCAAGAATGGGGAAACAGCAAGGGTATGGGCAACTATGTGGCCTCTGTTAAGTTGTTAGGCGACCATAGTTGGGATGTTATTTCAAAAGCTAAGGATTAGTCTTTCCAATCGGCTACAAACAAATTCGTATCACGTGTGCCGCCATTTCGTCGGTTACTAGAAAAGATTATTTTCTTGCCATCTGGCGAAAACATTGGAAATGCATTAAACAAACTTTCATTGGTGATACGCTCCAAACCAGTTCCATCTTCATTGACCAGGAACAATTGAAAATCATAGCCCTTTGCACTATGGTGATTGCTGCTAAAGATTATTTTCTTGCCACTTGGATGGTAAAAAGGTGCCCAATTGGCCTTGCCCAAATGAGTTACTTGTTGCATATTACTGCCATCTATATTACAAGTATAAATTTCCATACTTGTTGGTGCTACTAGGCCTTGAGCCAATAATTCTTTATAATCTTTAGTTTCTTCCTCTCCTGTTGGACGAGATGCTCTAAAAACCAATTTGGCCCCATCAGGTGAAAAGAAAGCACCTCCATCGTAGCCAAGTCCAAAGGTTATTTGCTTTACATTCTTTCCATCAATATCCATGATATAAAGATCTAAATCGCCATTTCTAGTGCTGGTAAATACTATTTTATCTCCCTTAGGGCTTACAGTAGCTTCGGCATCATAGCCAGGTTCATTGGTTAATTGCTTTACAATTTTACCTTTTTCATCTGCCACAAAAATATCAAATGAAGGATAAATTGCCCATAAATAACGTTTTGATGAGGGTGGATCTGCAGGGCAATTAGGATTGGCCAAATGGGTGGAGGCAAACAAAATGTGTTTGTTGTCTGGCATATAAAAACTACAGGTAGTTCTGCCCTTTCCCGTACTAATTAATTGAGGTTTTTGGGGCGTATCAATTGGCGCATTCAAATCCATTTTAAAGATTTGATCACAACGTAAACCCCATGCTTTATTATTACTTTGAAAGGAGAATTTTTTATTGTTGAAACTCCAATAAGCTTCGGCATTGTCGCCACCAAATGTAAGTTGTCGTAAATTTACCAAATGGGGCTCATTTGTTTGAGCCTTTAGGAAAGAAACGAGTGAAAAAATAGCTAAAAAAACAAGCTTAATTCTATCCGCCATAACAATTCAATTTAATACAAAAGTATAAAAGGAATTTAGCTTTGGTAATTATTTTATTTCAGCTACTTCAAATTTTGGCGAACCCTTTAATCCCTGTTTGCTGTAATAATCTGTAAACCTAAGTTTATAGAGTTTTTGTGGGATTGTTTTTGTTTTAATAAAGTAATTTACATACTTACGGGTATGGTACCTGCCTTCTGTAAAATCATATATTTTCCAGTCAAAGCCTATTACATCTCTGCGAGACGAAAATTTGAGATCTTCTACATCGTGTTTGCGAACTGTTTCAAAATTCATTGAACTATCAAC
>CAIYNF010000178.1 GCA_903927505.1 uncultured Bacteroidota bacterium
GAAGGCTTCAAACGGATGTCGAAGAAGCCCATGATACCAAAGGTCATGATCAATGGAATTAAATTTGGAATCAATGAAATCAATACCATTTTCCAGCTAAAGAAAAGGAAGGCCATCATTATAGAAATAATGATTAAGGCCGAAACCATACTTTGAATAAGGTTGTCGATGAGATAGTCATTACCCTTTAAGAAAATGGCACTGGTACCTGTAATCTTCACATCGTATTGGTCTTTAGGAAAAATAGAATCAATTTTGGCTTGTACCGCTTTGGTTAAAACTTTCATTTCTACAGAGCCCACATCTGCCATTTGTACACTTACTCTCGCTAGGCGGTAGGTGCTGTCTACCATCGATTTTAGAATATTATTGTTCTTGTCTGATTTAGGTAAATAATCTACAATTCCTGCAATGTCTACCACACTTGGAACGATATAAAATTTTTCGTTTCCGTAGTTCATTCCTTGGTTGGCAAACTTTAGGAAATCTACAATTGAAGTAGGTTTTGAAAGCTCTGGAAATTGGTGTAATTCTTTTTGTAATCTATTTATTTTTTGAAGCGTTACATAGTCTTTTACGCCATTTTCTCTGCGGGTATCAATTCTAATTTCAAAAGGCAAGGCACCTTTTAAATGTTTTTCAAAAAACTTTAAATCTCTATAAACAGGGTCGTTTTCAGGTAAATCGTCAACTACATAACCTAGGTTTCTCACTTTCATAGAACCATAAATGGAAAGTCCTAAAAGAAGCAAAGTTGCCATGTAAATGGGTTTTCTATGGTTGTGTACAAGGTTATTACATTGTTTTAAAACACTGTTCAATCTTGCACTTTCTAGGTGTTTGGTATGCTTAATTTTAGGAGGTGGCAGGTAACTATAAACTATTGGAATAAATACCAATGAGATGATATAGATAATCATAATAACCAAGCCAGAAATAACGGAAAATTGGTCGAGCATGGCACTGCCTGAAAAGCTAAATACCACAAAGCCAACAGCCGTTGTTACATTGGTAAGAAATAGGGCTAATCCGTTTTTTGAGATGAGCCGTAAAAGTGCTAAAATTTTATTGCCATGTTTGGTAAATTCTTGGTGGTAAACATTGAGCAAGTAAATACAGTTTTGCACCCCAATTATAACCATCAATGGCGGTAATATACCTGTTAAAATTGTAATCTTATAGTCGAACAAAGCCAGCAAGCCCATGGTAGCCACAACACCAATAATTACTACAATGAGCGAGAAAATAACAGCGCTTATAAACCTAAAAAATAGGAATATAAATATGGCGGTAATTAAAATAGAAAGGTAGGTGAAGATTTTAATTTCATCAGCCACTTTAGAACTCATCATTGTTCTTACATAAGGCAAACCAGAGAAGTGCATTTCGCAATTGTGTTTAAGCCCAAAGGCCCTTACTTTTTCTTCAATTCCTTTTACCAAGGGAATTCGTGCCTTACTGTCGAGTTGTTTCTTTTTAAGATTTACAGCAATTAAAACCAAATCGTTTTCTGGGTTGTACAATAGCCCATTATAAAACTTTAAGGTCTTAACATAGTTTTGAAAAGTATCTAATTCACCTTGTGTTTTGGGTTTGTGGTTTAGTATGGGTTTTATTTCAAGTTGTTGCAAAGAGTCGTTACGAACCAAATTGTAGGCTTTGGTTATAGAAATAATTTTCTCTACACCTTCTGTTGCTTCAATTTCATTGCCTAAGTCGTAAAAATCGTTGAAGAAGCCCAATTTAAAGGCGTCTTTGCTCTGCGTGCCAATAATCAAAATATTGCCATCTTCTCCAAAGGTTTCTTTAAACTTAACGTATTCTATATAGTCGGTATCTGTTTTGGGAACTATTTTGGCAAAGTCGTAGGTCATTTCCACTTTGGTAGCAAAAAAACCAAAAAACAAGGTGAGTACACCCATTGAAACAAGCAGCCAGAAACGATTCCGGATGCAGAAAGAACCTATAGCATTCCACATATTGGCGCAAAAGTAGCCAAAATACTTAAATTTTGATTGCTCATCTTTCTCTGGTTTTGCTGCTTTATTACACTATTTTTATGGCAATGTCGTTTATTTGTGGTTGTTTACTAAAAAAATGAGAAGACTTTCCCTCCTTATAGGCTTATTTATATTGGCTCAATTTGTTGCCGCCCAAGTTAATTTTGAGGGCTGGCGTGTTCATTTGCCCTATTTTAAAAACGCCAGTATAACACGTGTTGCCAATAAATTGTATTGTGGTTCAAACAGTGGTTTGTTTTCTTACGATTGCGAGGATGGTAGTGTAGAAAGATTATCGAAAGTAAGCGGCTTGTCTGATGTGGAAGTGAAATTGGTGAAACACAATGAGGCAAAGAAAATAAGTGTAGTAGTTTATAACAATGCCAATATTGATTTAATAGATGAAGCTACTCATCGCATTTACAATGTTCCTGATGTGTTTCTGAAAAGTATGATTGGTTCAAAATCCATCAATCATTTTTGCTTTTATGAAAACAAGGTATACATGGCTTGCGCATTTGGAATTGTGGTTTTGGATTTGGATAAAAAGCAAATTGTCGATTCCTATCAAAATTTAGGTCCGGGTGGTACGCAATTGGAATTTTTATCAATTAGTGTTTTTAACGGACAGCTTTATGCATCAGCACTTACGGGTATTTATGCAGCTTCCTTGACGGCGCCCAATCTCAA
>CAIYNF010000179.1 GCA_903927505.1 uncultured Bacteroidota bacterium
CCATCTTTAATTTGTAGTTTACTTACTGCCTGAAACCAATCGTTTAAAAAGCCCATTTTGGTATCCATCAAAGCATTTATTTTTATCTCTGCATATAAATCGCCATCAATGTTTTCATCTCCAAAATTCTTCATGCCAAAATTGTTAAATGCTTTCAAAAAGGCATTAATATCTACACCATTGAAATTTGCATTTAATTGCATGGGCGACCAATCCTTAGAAAGGTCTTTTAATACACCCTCTATTTTACAATTGCCATTGGCAAATTGCATTTCAAAATTGCGGATATATAAGTTGTTTTTAGCTAGGCTTAAATCTGCTTTGGCATTTGTGGCAATAAAATTTCCAGCAACAAATTCTTTGGCAGCTACTTTTACATTGATAGCTGCCATTTGGTCTATTTTTTGCAAAATTTCAAAAGCGCGTTCTCCGGCCGAACCCTTTGTTTCTTGTACAGTTTTAGTAATGACTCCTTTTCGGAAATTAGCCATATCAAAGCTATTGGTTTTTACGGATAGTGCTATGCTGGTTTTATAATTTACCTGCGTAAAAAATGGCACCAAGCCATCTATTTTAAGGTCGATAGCATAGCGCTCCTTGCCAATATAAAAACACAATTGATTTGTCTGTAGTCCAATATTGTTGATGGCTATTTGGCCATTAATTTTTTGTAAAATGATATCTTTTTTAAGCAAATGAATAGCCGCATTTTTTAAAATTAATTTACTGCTTAATTTCCCATTCAGCGTTTTTAAGGTATTGTTTTCATACTCCCTTAGTTTTCCAAAATAGGAGAGTTGCAATGCCGCGTGTCCTCTTAAAAGCCTTAACGACTGTAGCTGAAATTGCTTGTTAATGCTGCTTAAATTTGCATTGGCAATTATGTTTAAATTGAGAAGGGGGTCTGTTAGATTTGTAATTTCTGCTTTTGCCTCAAAGGGCATTCCATCAATAATGCCATGCAGTTTTTCAATTTTTACCTTGGCGTTTTCTTTTCCATTTAGCAACTTGTTATTTACATGGTTGGTAAATGTGCCTACTACTTTTATATTTTTTACCAAGCGCTTGTTAAGCGGGCTTGCTGTTGCATTTTTTGTTTCGAACCAAACGTCTACTTTAGGTTTAACGCTTGGAATGCCAAATCCTGCCACGCTTACGCGGGTGGCAATTTGCCCGCTTGCACCAAACCTATTAAGTTTGTATTGGATCGAATCGTTTAATACTGCTAAGGCTTCTTTTATTTGAATAGAATCTGTGGCAAAATGCAATTGGTACCAAAGCGGTTTGCCAAATTTCAATAAGCCATTTAATTCAATTTTACCAGTCTCTAAAACCAATTCTGACGAATTGATATACAAAGTTTTTTGTGCAGGATGAAATGTTAAATCAAAGTTTACTTGGGTGTTTTTATTTTTAAGAAAGGGCCCTTTTTCTTTGTTAAATAGTAACTGTAAAAAATGAATATCTCCCGCCAAAGTTAGTTGAATGATAGAATCCTTGGCACTTATACTGCTGCGGGTTTCATTCAAAGTAAAGCCTATAGATTTTCCAGTAGCAGTGTCGTTAAAAACAAATTGGGTATTGCTAATGTGCAGGTCTTGGAGTTCAAATAACAAGTGGTTGTGCTTGCTGCTATCGCTGCTGCTTTTATCGTCTTTTTTAAATACATCTAAATTGGTATAGCCGTCTTTGGTTTTAAAAATAAAAACCTTGGCATTTTCAATGCTCACTTTACTAAAATTAATTTCCTTATTAAGAAGTTTCTTAATATTAATATTCAAGTAAAGTTTTTCAATGCTCAGAAAGTCTTGGTGGTATTGGGCGTAACGCGGACCTCTGATATAAACATTTTCAACACTTAAACTGGCTCTTGGAAATTCATGCCATAAATTAAGTCCAATATTGCCAATATTTATTTCTCCATTAATAGATAATTGGAGCTCTTTATTGATGGCTGCAACAAGGCGGGCTTTGTTAAAATACAGGAGCGCATAAGCCAGCAGCACTAAAATTGCTAGGCTGGCAAATGTCCATTTTAGAAATACAAGAATTTTTCTCATGCCCTATTTTCGAAAAAGACAAAGGTAAAGGAAAGCGCCTTCCATAGGGCTGGAAGGCGCTTTGATTTTATTCAATTACCAATTTATTTCTCGAATATGTTTCTTTATTTTTAATAATCACCAAGTACGATCCTGGTTTAACGTTTGCAATATTAAGCGAATATTGGTTGTTGTTACTTGTTATATTTTCTTCCAAAACAATTCTACCCAACATATCTACCAATTGCACTTGCGCACCTTTCAGGCTGTTGTTATTGCTAATGCTTACAGTTTCAGAAGCTGGGTTCGGATATACGCTAAAGCTATTGCCTTGTAATTGGTTCAAACCGTTGGTTCCAACTGTAACAGACAAAGTGCTTGAATCACTGCAACCACCTGTATTGCTCACGCGTAAATTTACTTTACCAGTTGTAGCAGTAGCACCCCAACTCACTTGAATAATGTTAGTTCCTTGTCCGCTTGCAAGCAAACCACCTGTAACATTCCAGCTGTAAGTAATACCGGTTTGTTGTCCTGCTATATAAGTAGACAATGCAAGCGTTGGCACAGCGGCCGGACCATTGATAGCACCTGCTACCACAGCTTGTCCAAGGTTTTGGATGGTATCGTATTGTTGTAAACTTGTGCCAGAATTATCCTTAGCTTTTACCAAATAAATACCTGCACTTAAGCCAGTAAATACATTGCTGGTTTGGAAAGCTCCGGTGTTCAAGGCATATTGGTAAGGCATGTTTCCACCTACTGCATTCACCGTAATTTTACCACCACCAAAACATGTAAGATTTTCTTTGTTGGTACTCATGCTAAAAGGAAGCGAGCCAGAGATGGTTACCTCTAAAGTATCGCTATCGTAACAACCATTGATGCCTAATTTTAAGATTACTTTACCCGTTCCAGCAGAAGCACCCCATTGCACCATTGCATTAGGCGTGCCATTGCCACTTAAGATAGTTCCATTCATTGCACTCCATACATAACTTGTGCCATTGTGGTTGTTTACGGTATACGCACCACTATTGCCAGTTCCAACTACAACAGGACCGCTAATGCCACCAATCACAACTGGCGCAGGATCAATCAAAGAGTCGCTAATAGAAACAATACTGTTAAGCGCATCTTTTGCTTTTAACAAATAAGTTCCCGCAATTAAATTACTGAAGGTATTGCTGCTTTGGTAAGCACCGTTATTAATGCTGTATTGGTAAGGAGCAGAGCCACCCGAAACAGATAAACTGATACTACCATTGTTGCTTGCATTACAAGTAGGATTTGTTTTGGTAGCACTTAAATTCATAGGACTGGCCGTAATGGTAATTTCCATTGTATCTGCAGTGGTACAAGTATTTTTTGTAAGGGTAATAATTACTTTACCAGCACCAGCCAAAGCAGCCCATTGCACCTGAATGCTATTGGTTCCATTGCCGGCCATTAAAGTACCATTGATAATATTCCAAGAATAAATAGCGCCACTTTGTGCCGCAATTTGATAAGGCTTAAGCGTTCCCACACCCACACTGTTGGCGCCGGTAATACCACCTGTAGTAAGTGGCGCAGGATTAAGAATGGTATCTGTTTTACTCACCACACCATTAATGGCATCTTTTACATCAAGGGAATAAATACCCGCACTTAAATTGCTAAAAGTATTGCTGCTTTGGTATGCACCATTGTTAATGCGGTATAGGTAAGGACTAACCCCACCGGCAGCCGTAACGGTAATACTTGCATTGCTACTGCCCACACAAACAGGAAGTGTTTTAGAAGAGCTCATGCTAAGAGGTGTGGTATTGAGCGTTACGTTTAAAGTATCACTCACGCTACATCCATTTTTGCTAAACACCAAAATTACTTTACCCGCTCCCGCAGTGCTACCCCAAGTTACTTGAATACTATTACTACCCGCACCAGCGCTCACAGTTCCGTTCACAGCCGACCAAGCATACGCAGCGCCCGATTGACTGGCAACGCTATAGGTATTAGCAGTATTGATATAAGAAGTAGTAGCACCAGTTATTGCACCTGCACTAATAGCAGCAGGGTTGCTAAGTGTATCCAAAC
>CAIYNF010000180.1 GCA_903927505.1 uncultured Bacteroidota bacterium
ACTCAATCCTTCGTGCACATCATCTGTTTCTGTCCATTGCAATACACGTTTGTCAAACAAGCGGTAATGCCAATCTGGATACCAAGCGCCATGTTTAATGGGTTTGCCCGCATAATGGTTTATTAAATTCACACGGTACAATGGTTTCATTTGGTTCGAACCAAACATAGCTATTAATTCTTCGCGCAATTCCGGAGAAAAAGATTCATCCGCATCAATGCTAAATATATAATTGTGCTTGGTGTATTGGTTGCCTAAATTTTTTTGTTTGGAATAACCAGGCCAAGGGTTCTGAATAACAGTTGCTCCAAGGCTTTTGGCAATTTCAATTGTATTGTCTGAACTGCCACTATCAACTACAATAATATCATTGCAAACGGGCAAAACAGAGTTAATAGATCGCGCAATATTTGCCTTTTCGTTTTTGGTGATAATAACAACAGATAATGGCAGAATTCCCATGCCACAAGTTTAATGCAAAAGCAATGATTAAAGAAATGTTGTAATATTTGCCCCCTAACTTTTCATTTCTTGTGAATCGGCCTACATTTGCGGCACTAAAAAATGGATATGAAATACGATGTAACGGTTATTGGTTCTGGTCCTGGTGGTTATGTAGCAGCAATTCGTTGCGCGCAATTGGGTTTTAAAACTGCCCTTATTGAAAAATACAATACCCTTGGTGGCACTTGTTTAAATGTGGGTTGTATTCCTTCAAAAGCTTTGTTGGATAGCTCAGAGCATTTTCATAATGCCGGACATACCTTCAAAGCACATGGTATTGATATCAAAGAATTGGAAGTAAACCTTCCACAAATGATTGAACGTAAAAATGGCGTGGTTAAAATTACCTGTGATGGGATTGATTTTTTAATGAAGAAAAACAAGATTGATGTATATAAAGGTCTTGGTTCATTTGTAAACAAAAATACCATTAAAGTTAGCGGTGAAACAGAACAACAAATTGAAACTGATAAGGTAATTATTGCTACAGGTTCTAAGCCAAGTACCTTGCCAGGTTTAACCATTGATAAGGATAGAATTATTACTTCTACCGAAGCCTTGAATATGAAAAAAATCCCTAAACACCTCATTATTATTGGTGGTGGGGTTATTGGATTGGAATTGGGTTCAGTATATGCGCGCTTGGGTTCAAAGGTTTCGGTTGTTGAATATACCAATACCATTATTCCAACCATGGATGGAACTTTAAGCAAAGAATTACAACGTAGTTTGCGCAAATTAGGCTTTGAGTTTTTCTTTAGTCATAAAGTTAAATCTGCAAAATCTGATGGTAAAATGGTTACTGTTACGGCCGACAATGAAAAAGGGGAGGAAGTAACATTCTCTGGCGATTATTGTTTGGTAAGCGTAGGTAGAAAAGCTTATACCGCCGGTTTGAACCTAGAGGCTGCTGGCGTTGTATTAGACGAAAGAGGTAGAATTGCTACCAACCACCATTTAGAAACCAATATACAAGGTATTTATGCCATTGGCGATGTGGTAAAGGGGGCAATGTTGGCCCATAAAGCAGAAGAAGAAGGTGTATTTGTGGCAGAGACTATGGCCGGACAAAAACCGCATATCAATTATAATTTAATTCCAGGTGTGGTATACACATGGCCAGAAGTTGCCGGTGTGGGTGCCACAGAAGAAGAATTAAAGAAAAGTGGTAAAAAATACAAAGTGGGTTCGTTCCCAATGCGTGCATTAGGCAGAGCGCGTGCCAGCATGGATATTGATGGTTTGGTTAAAATTTTAGCCGACGAAGAAACCGATGAGGTTTTAGGTGTGCATATGATTGGTCCGCGTGTAGCAGATTTAATTGCAGAAGCTGTGGTTGCCATGGAATTTAGAGCAAGTGCAGAAGACATCGCAAGAATGAGTCATGCCCATCCAACCTACGCAGAAGCGGTAAAAGAAGCTGCCTTGGCTGCAACAGGTAACAGAGCGATACATGTTTAGCTTTTTGCTTCTAGCTTCTGGCTTCTAGCTTCTGGCTTCTAGCTTCTAGCTTCTAGCTTCTAGCTTCTAGCTTCTAGCTTCTAGCTTCTAGC
>CAIYNF010000181.1 GCA_903927505.1 uncultured Bacteroidota bacterium
AGCACGCGTGGGCCAAGTAGAATATTTAGGAAACAAAATGATTGAATACGGCATTCCTATTGTTAAGCCAATTGGTGGACATGGTATTTTTGTAGATGCTAAAGAATTCTTACCTCACTTAACACAAGACGAATTTCCTGCACAAACACTTGCTGCAGAAATTTATATTGAATCTGGCGTAAGAACAATGGAACGTGGTATTGTGAGTGCTGGTAGAAAATCTAACGGACAAAATTACTATCCTAAATTGGAGTTGGTTCGTTTTACAATTCCTCGAAGGGTTTACACACAAGCACACATGGATGTTATTGCAGAATCTACTGCCATGGTTTATGAAAGAAGAAAAAAAATAACAGGTATGAAAATGGTTTACGAACCGCAATACCTGCGTTTCTTCCAGGCAAGGTTCGAAAAAATATGATCAACAAACAACTCATATCACCTGAAAGCATAGCCGTTATAGGCGCCTCAGAAGATACCAGCAAACCAGGTGGCAAGGTAATTGCCAATTTAATTGAAGCTGGTTATAAAGGAAATCTCTTTGGCGTAAACCAAAAAGGAGCAAGTATTAAGGGTGCACAAATAGTAAGATCGGTGGCAGAACTTCCTGCCATCGACCTTGCTATTCTTTCTATACCAGCTGAATCTTGTTTGTTAGCTGTGGAAGAATTGATTGAAAAAGGTGCAAGAGCATTTATTATTTTCTCAGCAGGATTTGGTGAAGCCGGCGAAAAAGGCAAAGCCCTCGAGAAAAAATTAGTTGAACTTATTGAACAAGCAAATGCTTGCTTAATTGGACCAAATTGCGTGGGTGTTATCAATCAAAATTACAAGGGCGTTTTTACAAGCCCCATTCCAGAATACCATACCGATGGCTGCGAACTCATTTCGAGTTCTGGCGCAACGGCAGTATTTATTATGGAAGCAGCTTTGTCTACTGGATTAAAATTTTCAAATGTTTACTCCATTGGAAATGCTTCTCAAACAGGAGTTGAAGAGTTACTTGAATACTTAGATAAAAATTATATTGAAGGAAAAAGCCCAAAGGTAAAACTACTTTACCTCGAAAGCATTCGCAATCCTTTTAAATTCTTAAAACATGCCAGCTCCCTCATTCAAAAGGGATGTAAAATTGCCGCTATTAAATCTGGCCATTCAGAAGCTGGCAGCAGAGCAGCTTCATCACATACAGGTGCCTTGGCAAGCTCAGATACAGTTATAAGAGCCCTTTTTAGAAAAGCAGGAATTGTTTATTGCAGTGGAAGAGCAGAATTAATTTCAGTGGCATGTATCTTTCAAACCAAAGAACTCAAAGGCAGAAACATTGCCATTGTAACGCATGCAGGTGGTTCGGCCGTAATGCTTACAGACGCCCTATCTGCGCAGGGGTTGCTGGTTCCTGAAATTAATAACGAAGAAGCTAAACAACTTTTAACCAAACTAAATCCAGGTTCAACCATTAGCAATCCAATTGATTTTTTAGCTACCGGAAATGCAGAACAACTCGGATTAATTCTCGACTTCTGCGAACAGCAAAATAATATAGATGCCATTATTGTGGTATTTGGTAGCCCTGGTTTATTTAATGTAAAACAAGTATACCAAGTATTAAACAATAAAATGCAAAGCTGTATTAAACCAATTTATCCAGTACTTCCATCTTTGGTAAATGCCAAAGATGAAATCTCCCTATTTCTATCTAATGGAAATATAAATTTCCCCGATGAAGTTGTACTTGGCACTGCCCTTCCTTATGTATATAATTGTCCAGCACCACAATATGAACTCAGCAAATTGGCAATCATGGAAGATGCCAAAATTAGAGCAATTATTAACCAGGCTTCTGATGGCTACCTAGCACCTGAAACAGCAAGGGAATTAGCATTGGCAGCAGGAATAGATATGGCAGCAGAAGCTGTTTGCACAAACCTAGAAGAATTATTGATTGCCAAAGAAAAAATGGCTTTTCCTCTTGCCATGAAAGTTATTGGGCCTATTCATAAAACTGAAGTAAATGGTGTTAGCTTACATATCAACTCTTGGGAAAAATTGGTTGCTGAATACATGCGCATGCTAAAAATTGAAGATGCCAAAGGTGTGGTGGTTCAAGAAATGGTAGAAGGCGAAGAATTATTTATAGGTGCTAGCCGTGAAGGAGATTTTGGTCACCTTATTCTATGCGGCCTTGGCGGAATACATGTGGAAGTATTAAAAGACATTTCATTTGGTTTGGCACCCTTAAACAAAGAAGAAGCAACAGCTATGGTAAACGGATTAAAAGGCTATCCAATACTAGCTGGTTATAGAAACAGACCAGGCGTAAATATTGAAAAATATGTAGATGCTATTGTTAGAATTTCTTCTTTGGTAAACCTTGCACCAGAAATCAGTGAACTCGATATTAATCCATTTAAAGCAACACCTCAAAGTATGAAAGCTGTTGATGTAAGAATCAAAATTACTAAAAAATAAAAGTAGCACCAATGCAATTCAAACCCATTTATTTTTTCATCCTAATTTGTACCGGATTTTTAGTCTATTCATTTAGCATTTACATGTACCCACCAAGTTCTATGAATGGATTCACAAATGATGAACTGTTGAATGCGGCAGAAGGAAAAATGGTATTTCAAAAATACAATTGCCAAAGCTGCCACCAAATATATAACCTCGGAGGCTATTTAGGTCCAGACCTTACCAATTGCTACTCCCAAGAAGGGAGAGGCGAATTATACATTAAAGCCATGGTACAATCTGGCACCAACCAAATGCCCGCTTTTCGCTTAAGCGAAAAAGAAATAAATGCCTTATTACAATTCTTCAAAGCTATAGACAAAACAGGCAGCAGCGACCTTAGAAAATTTCACATAGAACCTAATGGAATGATTGAACCAAATGGAAAATAAGCAAACAAATTTTGCTAAATTGTATTTCAGTACCGCTATGGTGGTTTTATTTGGCGCCATTATTTATGGATGTTGGGCTGCAATTTCTTATTTATTTCCTGGCTTTTTAAAAAACCAATTAGGTTTTATTGCCCTTCGTCCAATGCATGCAAGCGCAGCATTATTTTGGATCTTACTGGGTGCAACGGCATCTGTTTACGAAGGTTTAAACTATTTGTTTCCGAACCAAATAAACCAAAAAACGGCTTGGATACAATGGGGTTTGTGGGTAATCGCTATTGTAGGAATTTTTACATCCTATTTCCTTGGACAGTTTGGCGGTAGAGAATATTGGGAATTTAATCCTTATTGGGCATTGCCAATTGCATTGGCTTGGCTCCTATTTATTTTACAGTTCTTTAGCCTCATGCGCAAAAGAAGTAACTGGCCTGTTTATATGTATATGTGGATGACAGGTATTGTTTTCTTTCTGTTCACTTTTGCTGAAGGTTACCTTTGGTTGTTTCCATACTTCAGAAAAGAACTGATTACAGATTTAACCATTCAATGGAAAGTAAATGGATCTATGGTTGGTTCATGGAACCAAATACTTTACGGCAGCTCCTTTTATTTAATGGATAGAATTACTGGAAACGAAAAAGTAGGTCATAGCAAATTGGCTTTTGCAATGTATTTCCTTGGCTTTTTCAACCTTTGTTTCAATTGGGGGCACCATGTTTATACACTGCCAACAGAACCTTATATCCGTTATTTTGGCTATGTGGTAAGCATGACAGAATGGATTATTTTTATTAAAATAATATATGATTGGAAAGCAGATTGGCAACAAGCAACCATACATTTATACAATATCCCTTATCGTTTTATTATGGCTGCCAATGCATGGGTATTTCTCAATTTATTTCTCGCATTATTTATGTCGATCCCAGCCATTAACCTTTATACACACGGCACCCATGTAACAGTGGCACATTCTATGGGAACTACCATAGAATGTGCCACTGTTACATGATAGACACAAAGTTCACCACCATCACCTTCTTTCCAAGC
>CAIYNF010000182.1 GCA_903927505.1 uncultured Bacteroidota bacterium
TGGCTTCTAGCTTCTAGCTTCTAGCTTCTAGCTTCTAGCTTCTAGCTTCTAGCTTCTAGCTTCTAGCTTCTAGCTTCTAGCTTCTAGCTTCTAGCTTCTAGCTTCTAGCTTCTAGCTTCTAGCTTCTAGCTAAAGTCATTTATAAACAAACAAAAAAAAGTCCTACAGCTTGCTGTAGGACTTTTTTTTATGGCTCAAGGCCAGTGGCTAGAAGCCAGCTGCCAAAAGCTAATTAGCGGATAATGTTCAATTTCTTAACAGCAGTTTTGCCATCAACGGTTAATTCAACAAAATACAAACCATTGCTTAATGTTTCGCAATTGATGGTTCCGTTTAAGCTATTGATGTTATTGTTCATTACTTCTTTACCATTCATATCTACAATACGAACTGTACCATTGCTGCTTGCACCTGTGAAGCTAACTTCAAAACTGCTGGTAGCAGGATTAGGATATAAGTTTAAACCTAACTCGCTAATTTCTGCAACTGCCATTGCACCATCAGGAGCAGTAGAAGCAGATTGCCATACAGTTTATATTTAATTTAAAATGCAATAAAATGGCCCCCCAGGATTGGAACCAATTTGCACATGTGATGGCACAACGTTGCCCTCACAATCATTTAATAATCCATTAATTACTATCCCTCCACCTGTTCCGTTTAGTAAACTCATAAACGAGTTTACCTCTGCAGCAGATAAAGTTATTGAAGCGTAAGGACCAGTGCTATTAAATTTTCTATAAATTCTAATACCTGTGGTTTTTACTTCACAACCTTCACAACCAACAATTGGTTGTTCTCCAATTGTTGTTCGGAAACAAATTTGAGAAAAAGGAGGAGTATGTAAATGATTGATCTCACTACAAATTGGCGCAAATGAGTAACAAATATTCCCACCACAAACTAAATCTTGGTCAAAACAGAAAACAATTGGACAAGGGTCTGGATTTTTTTGGTCCGTAAAGTAAAGTGATTTGCAATTTATTGTCGGTGTGCAAGTTCCTTCGCACTGTGCATTCGCATTTTTACTAAAAAATAAAACCAAAAAGAATAAAAGACCGAAATAAAACCAATTTATATTTTTCATATTTTTACTTTTTTTGAAATTTAATAAATGACTTTCACTAAATTATCTAGTTAAATTTAGTTTTTGAATTGTTGTTTTTTCGTTGTTTGTTATTTCAATAAAATATAAACCTTGGTTTAGTCCATCTAAATTAATTTGAAAATCAGGGGAAATTATGTTGCTAGATAATACAACTTTTCCATTAATATCATATATTTTATATGAACCATTGTTAACTTTGTTCATCTTAATTTGAACATTTCCATTTGTTGGATTGGGATACATTTCAAAATTAGTGTTCTCAATTTTATTTTCTTTTGTCCCTAATGCCCAGTCTTGCGCCGACCAGCTTGATTGAAGGATTTCTTTAGTATCGCTGTTTTGAATGAATGCAACAACCTGTAAATCGTAAAATTCTTCAACACTGTTTTCATTGGCTATGTTTATTCCTCCATAATTTGCACCGGTTGGAGCTGCGGTTGCATCGGTTCTTGCTAATAACGGAAGTTTGTAAGTACCCGGAAATGTATATGATAAATTTACGGTTTTTGATACATCTTTTAATGGGAAGGTAAACAATGTTCCAGCATCATTTGGTAACATTTTCTTCATTACAAATTCAAATTCTGTCTCACCATTAGTCTTGAAGTTTTTGGTAGTTTGTTTTTCTACTATAGCAACCATCAATTTATAATTTCCACTAGTTATGTTTGATGAGGGTGTAACTTTTACTTCTATATCTGCTTTTTGACCAACTACCGTAATAGAGGAAGTCATTTCCACGATTGAAGGAAGTGTTTGGAATTGGTCAAAAATGTCAGCAGTGTATGAATTTGGGTTGTCATTCCAGGCTCCATCAACAAATAAATTTGGAATGCTATTAACTCCGCCATAAAAATTACCTCTGTTATATCCTTCCAATGTGAAATATGGATCCCCTGTTGAAGGGAAATAATATTGGTATTTTAAAACGGCAAACTTGCCTAATCTTTGGTTTAAAACACTGGCTAATTGAACATTACCAGGATTGCAAGGAGGGCAGGTTGAGGAAGTAAATACCTCATGTATCGATCTTCTAGGAACTGTCCTATCTACAATTGTTAAATTAGTTGATTTGAAATTATTGCTTGAATCACCATCTGCACTACCATTGGGATTACTAACCCAAACATTTACCAAATAATCTCCTGAAATCGAATTACTATATGGTACATTGTGTGTAAAATCATAAGTACCACCGTTAGAAGCGATATCCAAACCAGACAATTGCATGGTTAATGTTGATCCAGTTCCAACTGCATAGTTCAATTTGAATGAAGTTAAGTTTTGAGCTCCCCAGTTTGTAATTTTACCCTTTATAGAAACATTGGTATTTTTTTGAACCATTTTAGGTAAATCTAAACTATTTAATTCAACCTCGTTGCTTGGCTGAGGACCTGGCAAGAATCTGTATTTAGTCATGTTTGCATAATCACCATCTGCACTTGGCGTAGACCAAGCCACTGAAGGAGAACCAGCAATGTTATAACCAATAGTTCCATCTGCATTGTTTACACCAATAGTACCAGCTAATGCAGCACCAACTTGGTTTAAAACTACATCAAAACTTTTTCCTTCGTAAATACGAATTGCAAAAGAAGCAAAACTTCCAGTTGCAGTTGTAATAGATAACCATTGGATAACGTGTACGCGGTTAGGCGCAGTTCCGTAAGTCCAAGAAGAAACTTGATCTGGCACACCAGTACCTGATTGTGCTAATTTAAAATTGTACCAATAAGCAAAAATGGCATTTTTAGGAGCTGTAGTGCTTGGCAATGCAACCGGAGTGGTAGGATTGGTGGTTTCTGTTGTGTTAAAAGAAATAAATCCATTATCACTAGCTACATATTTGGTAACTGGTTGACCAAAGAATGTCCAACCAAATGGCAAAGTTTGTTCTGTTGAAAGAACATCGTCTTTAATTGGAGCAAGAACACTTGCAGTGGTACCAGCAACAAGCGCTTGCTTGTATTCGTAACCACCCGCATTGTCAACGCCAGTTGATTTTAGTGAGTAATAGTTCTGTGCGTTTGCGCTTGTTAACAAGCCCAAAGCAGCAACTAAACTGAGTAGTTGTTTTTTCATTTTATGTGTTTGTTTAAGAGTTATTTAATATATTTTGTAAATCCTTTGCTTAAGTAATTATTTACCTAATCAATGAATAGTGCAATTTGGTAAAAAAAATGAAATATTCAAGCCATTTAAGATTTTTTTTACCCACTATTTCTACGTAAAAACCTTTCAAATTTTCTTATGTAAGAACTTGGTTATAATTACATTGCAGTTGTTTTTGCTCGCTATAATCTCATTTTAATTCGGTTCGAACCAATTATTTATTGATAAATTTAGGGTTGATTAAATTCTCAATAGAAAAAATCTCGTCCCATTTAGCTTGGTCAATCAATTTGCGTTCTACCACCACAATTTCATGAACGCTTTTGCCTGTTTTTAAGGCTTCCCCAGCAATACTTGCACTTTCTTCGTAGCCTAAAATTGGATTCAATTGGGTTACAATACCAATACTATTCATTACCATTTCTGCGCATCTATCTACATTGGCTGTAATACCTACAATGCATTTGTCAACCAAGGATAAAATAGCATTTCCTAAATATTCAAGAGAAGTAAACATAGCAAACGCAATAATGGGTTCCATTACATTTAATTGTAATTGTCCGGCCTCTGCAGCCATTGTTACAGTAAGGTCTTGGCCAATTACATAATAACAACTTTGGTTTACCACTTCTGGAATTACCGGATTTACTTTACCTGGCATAATTGAACTGCCGGGCTGACGTGCAGGTAAATTAATTTCATTGAAACCCGTTCTTGGTCCAGAACTTAATAAGCGTAAATCATTGCAGATTTTAGAAATTTTTACGGCATTTCTTTTGAGTGTTCCCATGATTTGAACATAGGCACCCGTATCTCCAGTGGCTTCAATTAAATCTGGCGCAAGCACTACTGGAATGCCACTTTCTTTTCTTAAATAGGCTACACATAAATCTGGGTAACCTTCTGGAGCATTTACCCTGGTGCCAATTGCAGTGGCGCCCATATTTACTTCTAATACCAATTGTTGTGCTTCTCTTAACCTTAAAATATCTTCACCAATGGTTGTGGCAAAGGCATTGAATTCTTGTCCCAAAGTCATTGGCACTGCATCTTGCAATTGGGTTCGACCCATTTTAAGTACCCTGTTAAATTCTTGTCCTTTTGCGCGAAACGCTTGCTCTAAACGCTCAAGAATTTTTAGGTAGTCTGTTATTTTCATAAACAATGCCAAACGAAATGCAGTAGGATAGGCATCATTGGTAGATTGCGAACAATTTACATGGTTATTGGGATGAAGGAAATCGTATTCACCTTTTTTCTTGCCCAAATACTCTAAACCAATATTGGCAATTACTTCATTGGCATTCATGTTACA
>CAIYNF010000183.1 GCA_903927505.1 uncultured Bacteroidota bacterium
ACAGAAGCCGGACCACCATTTGGGGGAAGTGAAGAAGAATACCGCCAATATTTTGAACCCTTGTTTGCCATTAAACAGCTTGAAAAGTGCTACAACTCAATAAAACCAAGGGAAGGCAGAGAGTTATTTTTTATTTTACAAAAGGCCGCGTAGGTATTATTTTCGCATTCCTATAAAAATCACATGAGCGATCACAAAATTATTTTTTCAATGGCGGGGGTTAGCAAAACCTTTCCTCCCCAAAAACAAGTTTTAAAGAATATCTATTTAGGCTTTTACTATGGCGCAAAAATTGGCGTACTGGGTTTAAATGGTTCGGGTAAATCTAGCTTGCTTAAAATTATTGCAGGCCTAGATACCAACTATACAGGTGAAGTTGTATTTGACAGTAAAAATTATAAGATTGGTTTCTTAGAACAAGAACCTAGCCTAGACGAAACCAAAACTGTTGTAGAATGCGTGAGAGAAGGCGTAAAACATATTACAGATATGTTAGATGAATTTGAAACCATTAACAACAAGTTGGCCGACCCAAATTTGGATGGCGACGAAATGATGAAAATTCTTGACAGACAAGCCGTGGTTATGGAACGCCTTGACCAATTGGATGCTTGGGAATTGGATACCAAATTAGAAAAAGCCATGGACGCCTTGCGTTGTCCTGAAGCAGATATTCCAGTAAAAGTATTATCAGGTGGAGAGCGCAGGCGCGTTGCTTTGTGTAGGTTAATTCTTAGTCAGCCAGATATTTTATTATTGGACGAACCTACCAATCACTTGGATGCAGAAAGCGTTGATTGGCTCGAACAGTATTTGAAAAATTTCCCTGGAACTGTTATTGCAGTAACGCATGATAGGTATTTCTTGGACAATGTAGCGGGTTGGATTCTTGAACTTGATCGTGGAGAAGGTATTCCATGGAAAGGAAATTACAGCAGTTGGTTAGATCAAAAAGCCAAACGCTTGCAAGCAGAAGAAAAATCTGAAAGCAAAAGAGCCAAAGCATTAGAAAGAGAATTAGAATGGGTAAGACAAGGTCCTAAAGGCCGCCAAGCCAAACAAAAAGCACGTTTAAATAGCTATGATAGGTTATTAAACGAAGAGCAAAAAGAAAAAGAAGCACAGCTCGAACTCTTTATTCCTGCTGGTCCGCGCTTGGGTGATGTGGTTATAGAAGCCAATAACGTAAGCAAAAAATTCGACCATAAATTATTGTACGAAAACCTTAATTTCTCTTTACCGCGTGGTGGTATTGTTGGAATTATTGGTCCAAATGGTGTGGGTAAAACTACTTTGTTTAGACTTATCATGGGCTTAGAACAAGCAGATGGTGGCGATTTTAAAGTAGGTGAAACGGTTCAAATATCTTATGTAGATCAAAGTCATAAAGACCTCTTGCCAGACAAAAGTGTATTTGAAGTAATTAGTGGTGGAACAGAAACCATGATGGTTGGTGGCAAACAAGTAAATGCACGTGCCTATATCTCTAAATTTAATTTTAGTGGTACAGACCAAAGCAAGAAAGTGGGCGTATTATCTGGTGGAGAGCGCAACCGTGTGCATTTGGCAATGGCCTTAAAACAAGGAGGCAATGTGTTGCTATTGGACGAACCTACCAATGATATTGACGTAAATACTTTGCGTGCATTGGAAGAAGCCATTGAAAATTTTGCAGGTTGTGTGGTAGTTATTTCCCACGATAGGTGGTTTATAGATAGAATTGCAACCCATATTTTAGCCTTTGAAGGCGATAGCCAAGTAACTTATTTTGAAGGCAACTATTCAGAATACGAAGAAAACAAAAAACAAAGACTCGGCGACTCCGCCCCACACAGGGTGAGGTTTAAGAATATTTAATTGGCAAATGGCTTCTGGCTGCTGGCCGCTAGCTGGCAACTGGCTTCTAGCGGCTGTAAAATTATCACATAAAAAAAGCAGGTAACTTATTGTTGCCTGCTTTTTTTGCTTTGGGATTTGAGGTGAACCTTGTTCATTACGTCATGCTGAGCTTGCCGAAGCATTGTTTCTATTTTAGGTAAATCTGCCTCAGTAGAAAGCCCTTCGACTCCGCTCAGGGACCTGAACCATGTCGTAATGGGGCCAAAGATGTCAAATGGGCGCAAGCGCCCATTTGACATCTTTGGCAAGTTTTGAATAAGTAGAACCGGTCCCTGAGCGGAGTCGAAGGGTGGTTCTATTTTAGTAGAAATTCAATAATGAATGATGAGTTATAAATGAAACGGCAGGCTCAGCATGACGGTGGCAGTTAAGCCGCCG
>CAIYNF010000184.1 GCA_903927505.1 uncultured Bacteroidota bacterium
ATACTGCCATAATTCCCCAGAAGTACAAGTCGTTTTCAAAAAGTTTTATTTTGTCTTTAAACAAGAAAAATTGTCCGGCAATACAAATCACAAAACCCAAAATAGCAAAGGGATGCAGCTTTTCTTTGTCGCCCAAAATTTTATTGATAAGCACTATATAAACCGGTGTTAATGCGCAAATGAGCGCGGTTAGGCCACTTCCAACGTATTGCATTCCCCAACTGATAATACCATTACCACCTGCTAACATCAAAATTCCATTAATTCCATAAGATTTCATGGATTTCCATTCGGGTAATTTATAGCCCTTCAATAGAAAATAAGTAAGCAAAATAAAACCCGCAATGGTATGCCTACAGGCAGCCATAAACAATGGAGGTAAGGTTTTTACGCCAATGGAAATACCCAAAAAGGTGGTACCCCAGAAAAAGGCAACGGCTGCAAAAGCTAGCCAAGGAAAGAACTTAGGATTTTTTGTCAAAGGAATTAGCTAAGTCACGAAAGTAAGGAATGACAAATAGCTTTTTCTATTTTTTTCTTGAAAGACGCATGGATAAACCCTTTTTGCGCTTATACAGGTGTTGCTTTTCCATGTTATTGGAAACTACAGAAATATTTCCATCGCGTTCCAACATAGCTAAACCCACTTCAGAAAATTCAGAAACACCATGCTCTCTGATGGCTTCTTGTAGTTCGGCAATGCTTATTTTTTCTTTCTGCAAATTGGCTAGGTTCAGCTCACCTTTATAAATTAAAACAAGGGCCTCCCCTTCTACTAAATTCTGAAATTTGGCATTGCGGTACAAGACCTGTTTTAAAATATAATTTAAGACAAACAAACTGGTGGCAGCAACTAAGCCTCCCTGCAGGCTAGAATCTGAGCCTACCATGGCATTTTGAACCGAATTGGAAATAAGGAGAATCAGAATTAAATCGGAGGTATTGAGCTGACTCAATTCTTTCTTACCCATCAGGCGCAGGGCAATAATCATAAACAAATAAACCGATACACTTCGTAAAACTATCTCTATTAAATTCTCCATTTGCAATCAAATTTAGTAAGTTCGTAGCAGAATGAAAACTATATTAATTAGAAATGCCAAACTCATTAATGAAGGAGAGATCTTTCATGCAGATGTTTTTATCAAAGGAAATTTCATTGAAAAAATAGAACGCCAAGGAATTGCAATGCCTGCAGATATTGTTATTAATGCAGAAGGCAAATACCTTTTACCTGGCTTAATAGACGATCAAGTACATTTTAGAGAACCCGGTTTAACGCATAAGGGTGAGATTTATACCGAAGCCAAAGCGGCCGTTGCTGGCGGTATTACCTCGTATATGGAAATGCCCAATACCTCCCCTGCCGCAACTACTATAGAATTATTGGAACAAAAATACGATCGCGCGGCACAATGCAGTTTGGCCAATTATAGTTTTTTTATGGGCACTACCAACCATAACCTACCAGAGTTATTAAAGGTGGATGAAACTAAAATTTGCGGTGTAAAAATATTCATGGGATCAAGCACGGGCGACATGTTGGTAGACGATCCAAAGGCATTGGAAAGTATTTTCAGTGAAGTAAAAACTTTGATAGCTACCCATTGCGAAACCGACCCTTTGATTAAAAGAAACCAAGCTGCCATTGTTGAAGAATATGGAGAAGACATTGATGCTACCTTTCATGCCCGCATAAGAAATGAAGAAGCCTGTTATATATCTTCTTCCTTTGCGGTGGGGCTTGCTAAAAAGCACCAAACCCGCTTGCATATTCTTCATATAAGTACAGCAAAAGAGTTGGCGCTGTTCGACCCAACGCTGCCTTTGGTTCAGAAAAAAATTACCGCTGAGGCTTGCGTGCACCATATGTGGTTTTCACAAGAAGATTATGCCACCAAGGGCAATTTCATTAAATGGAATCCGGCGGTTAAAAATGCCAGCGACAGAGATGCCATTTTGAAAGCAATTAATGAAAATAGAATTGACGTAATTGCTACCGACCAT
>CAIYNF010000185.1 GCA_903927505.1 uncultured Bacteroidota bacterium
AATGGGCACATCGGAAATTCCACCAACAATCAATTTTATTTTCACACCACGTTTGGCAGCATTTTTCAATTTACGTTTGAGCGCAGGGGAGGGGAGAAAATAACTCGCCAATAATAGTATTTCTTCCTGCGCTTTTTTGATATTTTTGCGGTATTGTCTGCTAATTCCAAATTTGGCGCGCGACCAGTGATTCTGAAGTACGCGGGCTTTTAAATGAAGGGTTTCATTTTGGTAAATTTGCTTCTTAAATTGTTTGGTTATTAAGGGTAAAAATCCTTTGTCTATATGCAAGCAAATGCGCAATAAATCTTGAACCACGTTTCCTTCTATTGCAATGGCAAAATCTAGCCAAGTTTTTGTTTTTCCGATATGGCTATAAGCATCCGAAATATTTATTCCACCTACCAATGCTTTGCTTTGGTCGAACAGCATTATTTTGTGGTGCAACCTTAAACCCATATGAAAATTAAAGGCAAATTTAAAGCGAGAAAAATAATTGACCTCGGCATTTTCTAGTTCTAATTGTTTTTGCCATTTGGCGGGAAAGCCTTTGCTGCCGTATGCGTCGAGCCAAATATATATTTTTACTCCTCTTTTAGCTGCATTTAATAAGGCTTCAAAAATCCATTTTCCTGTAGCATCGTTTTCAAAAATATAGACCTGAAAATGTATTTCATGTTTAGCCGATTCAATGGATTGAAATAATTTCGTAAAAAATGGTTCACCACTTTGCAATAGCTCAAAATGTTGGTTGTAATGCCAGGGGTAAATGCCAACTTTTTTGCGCCATGTCATAATTCAAATTTACTATAAACAAGTTCTTGTTTCATAGAATATTTGCGCCCACATTTTTTTTTGATTTTAATCCTTCTGGTTTTGTGCAGCAACACTTGGAAGTACTAATGAAACCTCAGTTCCTAATCCAGCTTCTGAAGAAATTGAAATTGTGCCTTTATGCAGTTCTAAAGTCTTTTTCACAAGGCTTAGTCCTATTCCATAGCCAGGAACTTTTCTGGTGTCGTTGGAGCGATAAAATGCTTGGAAAACCAATGGGAGGTCTTTCTTGCTTATTCCTTCGCCTTTGTCGATAATGCTTATAATTATTTGCTCCTCCTTAAAGTATACTTTCACTAAACAAGTTTTGTTGTCAGAAAATTTGCAGGCATTGTCAAATAAATTTATAAAAACGGAATTCAGTAATGCAAAGTCACCCATCACTTGAATGGCATTTTCATCTTCTGGAAAATCATCCCAATCGATGCTAATTTTATAGTTAGGTTTACGTTTTAAGAGGTCTTCTCTTGCGTCCATTATAGCCTCTACAATGGAAACTTGCTGAAAGGTGATATTTGGAAATTCGGCATTGGCTGAGGCTAATTCAGTAAGTCCATTTAAAAGGAGCATGATGCTTTGAATATCCTCTTGAAGAGAATCAAATGCAGCTAAATATTCCTTTTCAGTTCTTGGCTGTAAAAGTAAAACCTCTATTTGGCCTTTCATTGCTGTAAGTGGCGTTCTAAATTCATGTGAAGCATTGGCCACAAACATTTTTTGTAGGTCGAATGATTTTTCAATTCTCACCAACATTTTATTGAAAACGATAGCGAGTTTCGCTATTTCATCAGTGCCATTGCCCTCGTTTACCCGCTGGTGTAAATTATTTTCATTTATTAAATCTACTTCCGAAATAACATTCTTTATGGGTTTTAATGATTGCTTTGAAAAATAAAGTCCAAAGATTAAAGACAAGAAAACGCAAACAATATTCAATACAAGCAAAAGGAAACGAAGGAACTTCAATTTCTCTTGTCCTACCAAATCAATGGCGCTACTTACCACATAATAATTGTGGTTGTTGTAATAAACAATATAGGCGCAATACTCAGTATCTTTTTTGTTTACCTCAATTTCTTGATTGGTTTTATACAAACTTTCTAATAAGTCTAATTCTGTTTCTGCTGCTGGTTTCGACGAAAATATTACAATATGATTTTCATCGGCAATAATGAGTCGCTCTTGCGGAAAACGATTCAATTGCTTTTCATAAATGAGCTTTAAAATAGAAGGAGTCAACTCTTCTTTATCGAGGTAATTGATAACAACATTCCTTGATACATTTCTAAGCCTATCTGTAAACTCGTTTTTTCTAAAAATCTCGGAAAACTCGTAAGTAAATATTGAAAATAAGATTAAAATACCAGCAACAATGGCTGTAAATTTAAGCGTAAGTGCTGTTCTTATTTTCATGGAGAAGAATTGCTAGTTATCACTTTTAATAATATAACCCATTCCTACCATGGTGTGAATAATTTTTGTAGGGAAATCTTTATCAATTTTCTTTCTCAGAAAGTTAATGTATACATCAATTACATTGGTTGTAGTATCGAAGCCAGATTCCCATACTTTTTCAAGGATTTCTGTTCTAGAAATTACCCTGTTTTTATTGCGAATAAGGTATTCTAATAGCGCAAATTCTTTGGCTGTTAGGTCAATTGTTTTGCCGCCTCTTCTGGCAACTTTTCTATTTAAATCTAATTCTAAATCTTCTATTTTAATTATTTTTTGCTCTGCTATATTTGCCGTATAGCGCTTGTTTAAGGCTCTTAACCTGGCCAATAATTCTTTGAATTCAAAAGGCTTCACCAAGTAATCATCTGCACCTGCATCTAGACCACTTACTTTTTCGTCTATAGAACCCAAAGCGGTTAACATAAGGATTGGTGTTTTAATGCCTTCAACTCTTAATTCTCTTGCAACATCCAAGCCATTTATTTGTGGAATCATTACGTCTAAAATAATGGCATCATAGGTGTTTTCTTTTGCCATCTTCTTTGCATTAAAACCATCATATGCCAAACTTACTTCGTTTTGCTGTTCTTCTAATCCCTGCTTTAAAAACGAGGCAACTTTTGGCTCATCTTCTACAACTAATAGTCTCATTGTGTGTGTGTTATTTTAACGAAATTTTAATTTAGTCTAATTCCGAAACCAAGGTAATTTAATTAAAGAGCGGTAATGATGAATTGTCAGGAATTTTACCAAAACATTTCAATTGATTTTTTCTATCCTCCGGCTTTTTTTGCCTTATATCCTTCTTTCACAAGTAGATTGAGTATTTTGTCTCTAAAATCTCCTTGTATTAAAATTTCTCCATCTTTACTGCTACCGCCAACTCCACAGTGTTTTTTTAGGTTCGAACCAAGCGTTGAGAGGTCTTCATCTGTGCCAATAAATCCTGTAATTCTTGTTACTAATTTGCCACCCCCTTTGCGGTCTAAGAATATTTTTAATTGTTGTTGTTGTGCCGGCAAGGTGGATTCATTTTCTTGCTCAAATTCTTGGTATTTAAAATGGGTGTCTGTTGAAAATACAACACCATTTCTAATCTTGTTTTTATTACTCATATTAAGGTACAATAATTTGTAAGGACTTTGGTAATAGCTGAATGTTTACTTTCTTTTCGAACCAAATAGGTTCGCCATCAATATTTACATAAGCTGCGCTATCTTGCTCCACTGTTATGTTTGCGGCCCTTTTGTGTTTGGCGTTTTTTGATTGGTATAGTTTTTTTAGAAATAAATTTAAACCTAAAGGAATAATGTTTTTCCAAGTTACTTCTTCTAATATACTGATATCAAATAGTCCGTCACTAAATTCCGCCAAAGGAGCTATAAATGCATTGTTGCCGTATTGTGGTCCATTGCAAATAGCTAAAATAAAAGCAGTTTGTTTTTGCGTTGAATTGTCTATTTCTATTTCGTAGGTTTTGCTTTTATATTGGTTTAATTCTTTTAAACTTATGCGGGCATAGGTTTTTAATCCCCTGGTGCCTGCTTCTGCAAATTTGGAGCTTACGTGGGCATCAAAACCAAAACCACAAACATTAATAAAGGAAACTTGATTGGCTAATCCGCTATCAATGGCTATGGCCTTTCCTGTATTTATATTTTTGATGGCGGCTATGGTATTCATGGGAATATTTAATGCCCTTGCAAAACCATTGCCCGATCCTAAGGGGATAATGCCCATAGGAATACCGCTGTTAATTAAACCTGCTGCCGCTAAATTTAGGGTACCATCGCCACCAGCAGCTATTACTAAATCTCTTTTTAAAATAACTGCCTCTTTTGATAGTTCTTTAGCATGTTCGGCAGATTTTGTAAAGCAAAATTCTGCTTCAAATTTGGTTTGATCCAAATATTGTTGCAGTAAACCAGGAATGTCTTTTTTCTCCCTGCCTCCAGAAATAGGATTAATGATGATGCGTGCCTTATGTTTTGCTGTCATGCAGAATGAAAAATTTCTGTAAAGTTATTCAATCCTCCTACATTTAGTATATTCGACAAAATATTTTGATGAACTGGACAAGCCTACTTCAAGCCTTTCGCTATGGTGATAAAATAGCCCGAAACCTAAATGAAACGCAGCATCGCAGCATTTTTGAACAGGATTACGACCGTATAATTTTTGCAACTCCCTTCCGTCGGTTGCAAGATAAAACACAGGTAATTCCTTTGCCCGAACACGATTTTGTGCACAATAGACTTACGCATAGCATTGAAGTGAGCAGCGTGGGAAGAACCCTTGGCAAAATGGTGGGGCAGGCTATTTTAGAGAAATACCCCGAATTAAATGCGCAAGTAACTCCGCATGATTTTGGTGCAATTGTAGCAGCAGCAAGTTTAGCGCATGATATTGGAAATCCTCCTTTTGGGCACAGCGGCGAATCTGCCATTGGCGAATATTTTTTAAATGGTGCTGGTAAACATTACCGTGAGCAATTAAATGACGCCCAGTGGAACGACCTTATTCGTTTTGAAGGCAATGCAAATGGATTTCGAATTCTTACGAATGCGAGTAATATGGCTACTGGCGGCATACGTTTAAGTTATCCAACATTGGCTGCTTTTACTAAATATCCCAAAGAAAGTTTGCCTACCTATCCCAAACTAAGAGCCAGCGAAAAGAAATATGGTTATTTTCAAACTGAGAAACAGTTATACGCAGAAATAGCCTCAGCCCTTGGTTTGGCAAAAGCAGACGAAGCCTTTATTCATTACCGCCGACATCCACTTTCCTTTTTAGTGGAGGCGGCAGATGATATTTGCTACCATATCATTGATTTTGAAGATGGCTTGCGTTTGCGATGGATAGATTTTGAACTTGCAGAAGAATTGTTGATGCCTATTGCTGGCAATAGTTTTTATGAAGAAAGTTACCTGCGATTAAAACACCAAGATGAGAAAGCATCCTATTTGCGTGCAGTGGCAATTAATAGTTTGATAAAAGAGGTTGTAACAATTTTCCTAACACACGAAGAAGCCATGTTGGCCGGCACTTTCGATCAGTCTTTATTAGATTTTAGTGTGCACAAACCTTTGATCAATCAAATTAAAAAAATCTCTTTGCAAAAAGTATATAAAGCCCGCGAAGTAATAGAAATTGAAGCTGCCGGTTTTGAGGTAATAGGTGGTTTGTTAGACATGTTTTTAGGTGCTATGAACCAAATTTGCGAGCGTGGTTCGATCCAAGAAAGTTATAGGAGTAATAAAATTGCAGAACTGCTTCCCGATCATTTGAAAACTCCTGAGCCTTTGTTGATGGAAAATACCTATGCCAGAATAATTGCCGTATGCGAATTTGTGGCGAGCCTAACAGATAGACATGCCATTAGTCTGTTTAGGAAAATGAAGGGTATTGAACTTCCTAGGTAAAAAGGTAATTATCGGTTTTAAGTCTTTTTGACAGCCAACTTTGACAACTTTGTCCTTGGTTCGGCCATAAAGCCTTTACATTTCTACCACCTGGCATTTGGCACAAGGATTGTAATTTTGTGCTTAGAATAAATTTTTGAAGAGATTTACCTTTTGTAAATTTAATATATATTTGACCAAAACGATTTGATTATGAATTTAGGAAATGAATTCCGCAAATACGCGGTAAAACACAAAGGCATTAGCAGCATTAAAGTTGATGCCTATATTGAAAGTTCAATGGAAGGAATGACCAGGACGGTTATTGAAGAACGTCCAATGAATTTCCGTGAAATTGATGTGTTCTCACGTTTAATGGCCGATCGTATTTTGTTTTTAGGAATGCCTATTGACGATTATGTTGCCAATATTGTTCAAGCACAATTGTTGTTTTTAGATTCAATGGATGCGCGCAGAGATATTCAAATGTATATCAATTCTCCAGGTGGTTCTGTATATGCTGGTTTGGGTATTTATGATACCATGCAATGGGTTAATCCAAGTGTAGCAACTATCTGTACAGGGCTTGCGGCCTCTATGGCTGCGGTGCTTTTATGTGCTGGCGAAAAAGGCAAAAGAAGTGCTTTGCCACATGCGCGTGTAATGATTCACCAACCATTGGGTGGAGCGCAAGGACAAGCTTCAGATATTGAAATTACTGCGCGTGAAATTCAAAAATTGAAGAAAGAATTGTATGATATTATAGCAACGCATTCTGGTCAGCCTTTTGATAAAGTGCAAGCAGATAGCGACCGTGATTATTGGATGATTGCTGCAGAAGCAAAAGAATACGGTATGATTGATGATGTGTTGATGAAACACAAAAAAGACGAAGCGAAATAAATTTTAACTAGAATTGTATAACAGGCTGTTCTTTTTATAAAAGAGCAGCCTGTATTATTTTAATATAGGCTTTAATGGCAAAGAAAAAAGAAGATGTGTGCTCCTTTTGTGGGAGAAGTAGAAGTGAAGTTTCATACTTAATTGCGGGTTTAGACGCGCTAATTTGCGAGAATTGTATTGGTCAAGCTTTCAGAATTATAAATGAAGACAAAGAATCAGTTGATAAAAAAACCGCAGAAGTAGTTATTCAATTATTGAAACCAATTGAAATAAAAGAACATTTAGATAAGTATGTAATTGGACAGGATGATGCCAAAAAAGTTTTAAGCGTTGCTGTATACAATCATTTTAAACGTGTACTTTCTAAAAAGGATAATGAAGTAGAATTAGAGAAATCTAATATCTTAATTGTTGGTGAAACAGGTACAGGAAAAACTTTGTTGGCTAAAACTTTAGCGCGCATGTTGCAAGTGCCTTTTTGTATTGCAGATGCAACGGTATTAACAGAAGCTGGCTATGTGGGTGAAGATGTAGAAAGTGTATTAACGCGTTTGTTACAAGCCGCCAATTACGATGTAGCCGCAGCAGAACGTGGCATTATTTATATTGATGAAATAGATAAAATTAGTCGTAAAAGCGATAACCCTAGCATCACCAGAGATGTAAGTGGAGAAGGCGTTCAACAGGCTTTGTTGAAAATATTGGAAGGTACTGTTTCCAATGTGCCACCGCAAGGCGGAAGAAAACATCCAGATCAAAAAATGATTCAAATTAACACAGAAAATATTTTGTTTATCTGTGGTGGTGCCTTTGAAGGTATTGATAAAATGATTGCACGCAGGTTGCAAACACAAGCCATTGGATTTAAAACAACAGAATTGCCAAGTAATAATGCAGACGCTGGATTATTGAAATATGTTTCTGCTGCAGATTTGCGCAGTTATGGTTTAATCCCAGAAATTATTGGTCGTATGCCAGTACTTTGTCACCTAGATCCTTTAACCAAAGAAGTATTAAAACGCATTTTACTCGAACCTAAAAATGCTTTGATTAAGCAATACAAACACCTGTTTTCACTCGAAAATATTGAGCTCATTTTTGCAGATGAGGTAATTGATATGATTGTAGATACTGCCTTTGAATTAAAATTAGGTGCACGTGGTTTGCGCAGTATTTGCGAAGCTTTATTGGTAGATTATATGTATGAAGCGCCAAGCAGTAAATCTGTAAAGAAAATTACCCTTACCGCAAAAGAAGCAGCTAAGAAAATTGAGCAGGTTAAACTGCGCAATTACCAAGCAGCTTAATTGCTATTTTTCTTTTCTAACCCTAAAGGATTCTAGCAAAGAAGCCTTTACCAATTCACCCATATTTTTTGCTTTAAGAATGCGCGGACTATGATAATAGTCTGCTAATTCTTGGGCAAGTTTTAAAACGTTTTCTGTGGGTGCAATTTGTTCTACGCCCATTATTTCCAATAAATTTTGTAAGGGCCATTTGGCGGCACGCATTCTGCTAATCATAACCATGCGCTCTTCTCTTTGGTATTGTTTTAAGCTGCGCTGACTCACAAATTTTTGAACATTTTCTAAAAAGAATTTGTTCTGTTTGTAGAATTGAGGCAGGTAAATATTCCTCCTTCCTTCAAATGATTGTTGGTCAAAATCTATTGCCCTAATTCTATAATTGGTTTCGTCGAAATCTGGGGTAATTTGAATTACAAAATTGCTTGAATGCATATCTCCCAAAAGGCGTAAGAAACAGCGTTCGTTAAACTTTACAAATTCCTTTGCCAAACGTGTTCCATTAAAATCAGATTCGTGCACATAGTGTTTTATAAATTCATCACCCGGAATACCTACTATATGCTCTTCAATCAATGAATCGTTGCTCACCAAATAACTGATCCTATTTGGTGATAATAAATGCTCTAACTCTAAGCCGTAAATTCTAGATGCATCTGCATTTTTTACATAGAAATAGTCAAAGTTGTCGTTGAGTTTATTGATAATGCGGATGCGAAAGGGGAGGGTATTGCCATATAAACAAATATCTATTCTATCTACCGCTAAATGTTCTACTACTTTCATATCGCCACCCACTTTTAAGAGGGCGTAAATTTCCAATAAATGCAGGTAAATTCTTTCTTGTTCTGCTGGTCCGTAAATGCAGGTTTCCCAGAGCGTGTCTTTACCTTTTTTATCGCGTAGCGAAATACTCTCTGTGTATTCTTTTAAGTCGGAATAGTGAATAGGAATATCTGTTTCCCGGCCATATTTTTTAAGGTATGCTCTTAGCAGTGGGCCTACTTTATAGATGAATTTCTTTTTGCTAATATGTGGCATACATACTCAAAGGTAAGTTTTGTGTTTGGTAAATATTAAGCTTGGCCACAGATGATTTGCTTGAGCTTTTTACATTCTTTGATGTCCTTCAAAGTGCTTGAAAACAAAGGGTATTGTTGGATTCGTTTGGGTTGTTTTTTAATTTCTTCTTCTACCTTGGCTTGTTTGAGAATGCCATTTGCTTCAAAAATATAGGTACAAGCTTTTTTCTTAAGCCCCAATTCAAAATAGATTTGTGCAGCACATTTAAATGCTAGAAAGTCATAGGTGGCTTCTTTTGTCTTCAAAAATTTATCTATAAATATTTTGGCCGAATCTAATTTTCCAACATGAAAATAGGCCAATGCCAAATGGTAGCTTTCTAGGGATAATTTTTTTCGTTTTGGATCGGCCTGCAGCAGTGCAATTGTTTCTTTGTAAAGCCCTGCCGCATTATAGGTAGAGGCCAGATTATTGTAGGTGATAGCTGTGTTAGTGTCTAATTCAATTAAGTGTTTGTATACATCAATGGCACCCTTATAATCACCTATATATTTTTTGTACCTACCTAGTTGATTTTGTAGAGCAATTTCAGGTTTGCTACTCATTGATAACAGTTCTTCAATATCTTTTACTACGCCTTCAAAATGAAAGCTTCTTTGGTTTAAATCGGCACTAATTTGCAATAAGTTTATATACATTGAATCCTTTACAAGAGGTGTTCCTCTTAATGAATCAAGATAGGCAATTGCCGAGTCGATATTCCCTTTTTGGTAGCGCTCTCCTGCAGTTTGTAGATTTTTATTGCTAACGTGTGTTTGTCCAAAACCTAATTGAACAGCACCAAACAGGTATAGGATGGAAAATATAAAACGCATCATTTTTTAATTAAGATGGCATATTCTTTTTGATCCATTCCTCTAGTTGTCCATTGGCATCTGCTTTTAAGAGTTTCTCCATCTTGCTGTCTTTGTTAATGCCAGTGCCACGTTTGTATACCTCAATTAATGCTTGCAAGGCTGCTTTTTGTTTTGCCTTCACATCTTTAGAATAATTGTTTGCTAAAACATATTTAGCACAGCTGGCCATGTATAAAATAAGCATGCCTTCATTTTTCTTTTCAAAATCCATTAGGCAAGGGAAAATTTCAACGCTTACGGTAGGACTACCATCAATCCATTTTACTACAAATTTATTTACCTCTTGGCGTTTCCACTGTTGTTCATTGAAGGGTGTATTTCTTAACCAATCTGCTGCTTTGATCATATCTTTTTCATAAGGCACATAATCTTCACCGGTATTGTATTCGTAGTTTCTGGGTACTTCAAAGGTTTGACAAAAACCTGTTTTGTAGCTAATGAATAAAGTGAATAAAACAGCAATCTTAATGGCTTTCATAATCTAATAGTGTTAATTTTTTTGTTTGGTTCGACCCTACCAAATATAAAAATATTTTTAGGATTGTATGTTTTAATTTGCGTGATTGTTAAATAATTATTCCCAATTTTAGCAAGGTGTTAGCAGCAAAGGAGCTTTGGTTTTTTAGGTAAAATCAGACTTTGAATTTTTCAAAAGAAAATGTATTTTGCGAATAATGAGTGTAGAATTAAATGATCCTAAGGTAACCCGTGCATGGGCCATGTACGATTGGGCCAATAGTGTATTTTCATTGTCGATAACGGCAACCTTATTTCCAGTTTACTTTAATATGGTGAGTAAGTCGGCAGCCATTCATGCCGGCACTTATGATGCGGCCAAAAGTGTTTATTATATCAATGTATTTGGATTCAATATTGTAAATTCTGCCTTGTATACCTTGTGTATTTCAGTAAGTTTTTTGTTAATAGCTTTTATTAATCCAATCCTTTCAGGTATTGCAGATGCAAGGCAAAACAAGAAGCAATTCATGAAATTCTTTTGCTATTTGGGTGCCATTTCTTCCATGTTATTGTACTTTTTTACGCCAGAAAATTTTTGGTTTGGCATCTTGTTTTTTGTATTGGGATTATTTGGTTTTGGTGGCAGTATTGTTTTCTACAATGCCTTTTTGCCAGAAATTGCCACAGAAGATCAGTTTGACAAGTTAAGTGCTCGTGGATTTTCTTTGGGCTATTTTGGAAGCGTTTTATTGCTCTTATTAAATTTAGCACTTATAAAAAATATTGAACATGTTTTTCCCGTTGCCGAAAAGGCCAATGAATATTTAAATGCGCATTTGTTTCCAGATTTGGCTTCAGCCATGGCCGAGGCTAAAAAATATTATTCTGGTATAGGTATAAAAATTGCCTTTGTTACTGTAGGTATTTGGTGGGCAGGCTTTGCGCAAATAACCTTTAGAAGATTGCCAGAAAAAACACGCGTTATTGAAAAAACAGGTAATGTTATTAAAAATGGTTTCAAAGAACTCAAGAAAGTTTGGGCCGAAATAAACTTGCCTCAAAACAGTGTAATCAAGCGCTATTTGGTAGGCTATTTTTTTAGTGCAATGGGGGTGCAAACAGTAATGTATGTGGCCAGTATGTTTGGAGAGAAAGAGTTGAAAATGGAATCAGGGAGTCTGATTTTAACCGTCCTAATTATTCAATTAATTGGTGTTTTAGGTTCATGGGGATTTGCAAAAATTTCTGCGCGAATTGGAAATATTTTTTCACTCCTTATCATGAATGTAATTTGGATTGGTATTACCACCGCCGCCTATTTTGTTGATAGTCAGAATCAGTTTTATTTGCTTGCTGGCGTGGTTGGTTCGGTAATGGGAGGAATTCAATCTATTAGCAGAAGCACCTATGCCAAATTAATTCCAGATCATACCAAGGATACCGCGTCTTATTTCAGTTTATACGATTTTGCAGAGAAAATGGCTACTGTTTTTGGCACTTTGGCATTTGCTGTTATAAATAATTATACAGAAAATATGCGCACTTCTGTATTGGCTTTAATCATATTCTTTATATTAGCGCTGTTTTTCATAGTTCGCATTCAGAATTTCAAAGAAAAGCATCCATAAATGAAGGTAGATCTGTTTATTCCTTGTTTTGTCGACCAATTTAGTCCGGATACGGGCTTTAATATGGCCAAGGTTCTTGAGAAAGTTGGCTGTAAGGTGCATTACAATGCCGAGCAAACTTGTTGTGGCTTGCCTGCTTTTAATGCAGGTCATTGGGAAGATGCCCGTGAAGTAGGAGAGAAATTACTTAATGAGGTTTCTTCTGATAAAACGCTGGTTTGTGGCGCGGCTTCTTGCACTGCCATGATTCGTAATTCTTACGATTTACTATTTCAAAACTCAAGTTACCACAATAAATACCGCCAACTTCAAAAGAAGAATTTTGAGCTCAGCGAGTTTTTGGTTGACGTTCTTAAAATAGAATCCTTGGGTTCAAAATTAGAAGGCAAGGCCGTTTACATGGATTCTTGTCATGCCCTAAACCATTGCCACATTAAAGAACAGCCGCGCAAGTTATTAGCCATGGTTGAAGGATTGGAAATGGTACAAATGGCAGGTTCTGATGAATGTTGTGGCTTTGGCGGGACATTTGCAGTAAACATGGAAGCAATTAGCGTGCAAATGGCAGAACAAAAAATTCAAAACATTTTAGATACTGGCGCAGAAATAATTATCTCAACAGATTATGCCTGCCTCATGCACCTTGATTCATTTATAAAAAAACAAAATATCCCACTTAGAATCATGCACCTGGCAGATGTCTTGGCTAGCGGCTTATAATTTATCTCGAACCTAATTCAATTATTCATTTAAATAAAAATCAACATGGAACAATTTAGTTTTTCTTCTAAAGAAAGAGTTTCTTCTGCCTCCTTTATCACTGGCGTTTATGGCTGGATGATGTTGGCATTAATTTTAACTGCAGCAACTGCTTTTGTTACTGCAAGTACACCTGCCATTCGTGAATTTGTTTTTGGAATTCCATACATGTTCATGGGCTTAATCTTTGCCGAACTTGGTTTGGTATGGTACATGAGTGCCCGTGTAATGCGTTTAAGCAATGCAGCTACCACCCTGTTGTTTATTGCTTATTCTATTTTAAATGGCTTAACCTTATCTGTAATACTATTGGCTTATACCGGTGCCGTTGTTTCAAATGCTTTCTTAATTACTGCCGGCACATTTGGTATCATGAGTGCTGCAGGTTATTTTACTAAGAAAGACCTTAGTGGTTTTGGTTCAATTATGATGATGGGTTTAATTGGAATTATCCTTGCCAGCTTAGTAAATTTCTTCTTGCACAGCGCAACCATGGACTATATTATTTCTTATGTAGGCGTAATGATTTTTGTGGGCTTAACTGCTTATGATACCCAAAAAATAAAAAATATGGCCAATGAATTGGAAGACGACCAATTAAAGAAAGCTGCCATTATGGGTGCATTAACTTTATACCTCGATTTCGTGAACTTGTTTTTGTTCTTGTTAAGAATTTTAAATAGAAAATAAGCAATACTATTCTGCTATGAATCTTTATTCCAAAAAGCATTTGCACAATTTTGTACAGCACGTTTTCACCAAATGTGGTATGCCAGCTGCAGATGCTTTTCAAGCTGCAGAGGTGCTTATCAGTGCAGATTTAAGAGGAATAGATTCTCATGGTGTGGCGCGTTTAAGTGGTTATGTCCGTTTATTTGAAGCGGGCCGAGCCAACTTTAACGCAAAGCATAAAATTATCCATGAAACGCCTTCCACTGCTACCATTGATGCCGACGCTGGTTTGGGATTAGTGGTAGCACCAAAGGCCATGGATATTGCCATAGAAAAGGCAAAAAATGTAGGTACAGGTTGGGTAGCAATTCAAAATTCTAACCATTTTGGAATTGCGGGCTACCATGCCATGAAGGCCTTGCCACATGATATGATTGGTATTGCCATGACCAATGCCAGCCCATTGGTAGCACCAACCTTTTCTAAAGAGCGCATGTTGGGAACCAATCCCATTTGCATGGCATTTCCCTCAGGAAACCAACAGCCCTTTGTGATAGATATGGCAACTTCCAATGCTGCAAACGGTAAATTAGAAATTGCCCAGCGTGCCAAAAAAGAAATTCCTCTAGGTTGGGTGCAAACCAAAAATGGCGATGCAAGCGTTAATGCCAATGAATTAAAAAGCGGTGGTTCTCTTTTGCCACTAGGCGGTCATAAAGGATATGGTTTAGGGGCTGCAGTTGATATTTTAAGTGCAGTGCTTTCAGGCGCCAATTATGGTCCTTGGGTGCCTCCCTTTGTAGCATTTTTAAATCCCCTCGAAAATTTGCCAGGCAATGGTATTGGTCATTTCTTAGGTGCCATGCGCATAGATGCTTTTAGGCCTGCAGCAGATTTTAAATTGCACATGGACAATTGGATCTTGCGTTTCAAAGAAGCAGAAAGAATAGATCCAGATCAGGAGGTGCTCATTCCTGGTGAACCCGAATTTAAAATGCAAGAAGAGCGTGAAAAAATAGGTATTCCTTTAATTGAAGCTGTTGAAAACGACTTGCAAACCTTGGCACAAAAACTGGGCTTAACTTTATAGCCAACGCTTTCTTTTAAACCATTGAAAAATTAAAATGGTTACGAGTGTCATGAAAATGAGCACGCCCGGATATCCCCATTCCTTATGCAGTTCTGGCATAAAATCAAAGTTCATTCCGTATACGCCAACAATAAAGGTGAGGGGTAAAAAGAAGGCAGAAAATACCGTTAAAATACGCATTACCTCATTGGTTTTTTGCGAGGATACTGAAATATAAATATTCAATAAGTTATTGATATTGTCGTGCAATTCTTCCGTTTCCGTTTCTAAACGCAAATGGTAATCGCGCATGTCTTCGTAAAAAGAGTTTCTTCTGTGAGAGCCTATCATTGGCTCAATTACAAGCTTAGTAATGTAGTTTAATTTCTTAATTACTGCCGTTTTTCTTTTAATTAAATAGAGGTTTTTCAACAAATCTGGCACCCGTTTTTTTAAGAAAATATTGGTTTCGTAAACATCCACTTCCTTATCCATATTGTTGAGTGGTTCGGCAAAAGTTTCTAAAGCATTCTTGATTACTTTACAGGCAATATCAAAAGGATGTTTGATGTTTTTATCGAGCGCATATTTATCTGCAATTTTTTCTATAAATTCACTCTGACTGCGGTGTACGGTTAAAATAAAATCTTGGTTGTAAAAGATGGCAACCTTGCGGGTAAGTTGTCTGATATTGTCACTTTCTAATTTGCAAAATGAATCGTAAAAACGAATGATGATGAAATTATAATTATCAAAAACTTCGTATTTTGGGAGGTGTTCAGACTGCATGCAATCAATTACCGCATCTTTAGGTAAATGGTATTGTTTACTCAATTCAAGCAGTTGTTCTTCACTTGGATTAAATAAATCTTTCCATTCAAATGGGAATCCTTTTTGGGTGTAATTAACTAACATTTGCCGCCGCTTATTTTTTGAAAAATACGAATTAATTTCTCAATTAGTTGCAAAAAAAATCCCTCTTTAGTGATTAACCAAGAGGGATTTTAGAGGTACCGAACAGATTCGAACTGTTGTAGAAGCTTTTGCAGAGCTTTGCCTAGCCACTCGGCCACGGTACCTTTATGCGGCCACAAATATAGTTTTTTTTTATTAGGGGTCAAGCCTATTCACAAATCACCAATTTATTTTCGAAAATTATTTCTTGGTTGAGGCCCTCAATTTTTAGAAAATAAATTCCTTTTTTAGGCTTTAAATCCCTCATATTTAGTGGGTAAATAGCGTATCCATTTTGCAAAAGCAATTCATTTGTAAAGATTTTTTCACCCAACATATTGTATATACTTATTTGGGTTTGTATAGCTGGACTATAATTAAAATAGCTCATTTCAAATAGACCATTACTGGGGTTTGGGTATACCACAAATTGGTTCGGAACGTTTTGAAGCATGGGTAAATGGGTGCCTTTTAACCAATAATAGATAGAATCTGCATTGGGAATTCCCCAGCCTAAAAAGGTATCTGGATGATTTGCCAAATGTCCGCTCTCTTTTATTTTGAAAAATAAATTCATGTTTTTTATACTTGGATCTATTTGCCAAACACAGGCTGCAAAGCCTGCTATTAAAGGGCATGCAAAGGAAGTGCCATTGCCAGTTTTTAGCCAACCTTGCGGAAGTAATGTTATACATAAACCACCCATTGCCGCCACATCGGGTTTTATTGTTTTGCTGTAATTGGGTCCCTGACTGCTAAAGGGCGAATAATTTCCATGTGCATCTACAGAACCTACGCTTAGGCAACTATCTGCATCTGCGGGAGCAATAATATGGCGCCAAGCATTTTGTCCTTCATTACCTGCGGCATTCACAACCAAAATACCTCGCGAAGCGGCCATGTTAGCAGCTTTGCTAATGAGGGTGGTATGTCCGTCCATTTCTTCAAAAAGATGATCGCCACCATAGGTAAAATTAGTTGCGTAACCCAAAGAGGTACTAATAATATCTGTTCCCAAACTATCTGCCCACTCTGCGGCCATTAGCCAATTCCATTCTTCCAATTGCCCTTCTCGGGTCATGTCTTCTGTAACGGCTAAAAAATAATTGGCATCAAAGGCCGAACCCACAAATAGGGGAGGCATCAATGCGGCTAAAACAGAAAGTACCCTCGCGCCATGTTCTCCATCTGTTCCCATGCCATAAACACTTCTATTGGGGTCGGTAAAATTTCGGGTTTGTTTTATTCTACCTTCTTTAAACAGGTGTTGAAACGGACCTTGTTTATCAACCCTCGTAAAACCATTATCAAAAACGGCAATATGCATTCCTTTGCCTGTATAACCCATTTGGTGGAGGCGGTCGAGTTGCATCATTTGTAATTGGTGTGAGCTGCTTAATAAGGTGCTTGGACCTAATTCAGTGCTTTCCAAATTTACTGCCAACATAGATTGAAAGGCGTCTATTTTCCAAACAAATGGCAACGCTTTTATAGCGTTTAATTCTTGCTCAGAAGCTTCTATACATGCGGCATTCAGCCAGCGGCTACTGCCAATTATTTGACATTTTTGTTTCGATAAAATGTACAAATACTCCTTAGAAACTTCCTTGTCTTTGCTATCGTAGGCAATATTTTGTCTTTGGTGCCTTAGGATATTTTGCGCGCTCAGTTTTGGTTCGGCATAAATGCTTTTATCTTTAAAATAAACCAAATAAAAATTTGCCCACAAGAAATTGGCTCGAACCAAGAAGAGTAATATGAGTAGCCACTTTCGCATTTAAAGATAAAATTAACTAATATTTTTGAATTTAGTCTTAAATTTGAAGGCAATCTATTTAATTAGTTGCAAATTAATTACCAATTAAGAATTATCTAAAAATGAAAAAATTATTATTGCTTGCTTCTTGTGCTACCTTGCTGTTTGCTTGTGGTGGCGGTTCTAAATCTACAGCACCTGGTGCAGATTCTCTTCAAATAGGTCCTAGCACTGATACAACAACTGCCGTTGCAGAAATGTATGGTGAAGTAATCACAGAAGACAGTGCCATTGCCATTGCAGAATTACCTGCATTAATGGGTGATAAAAAAGAATTACAAGTGAAATTAACTGGCGAAATTGAAGCCGTTTGTCAGAAAAAAGGTTGCTGGATGGAAATTAAAAATCCAAATGGAGCTGCTATGCGTGTAACCTTTAAAGACTATGGTTTTTTTATGCCTAAAGATGCATCTGGAAGAACTGCTATTATGCAAGGAATTGCAAAAGTGGAAGAAACCAGTATTGCAGATTTAAAAGAATATGCCAAAGACGGCGGCAGCAGCAAAGCAGCTATTGATGCTATTAAAGA